>JAYFQH010000097.1:0-12248 GCA_034927265.1 Paludibacter sp. | reverse complement strand
AACTGAGCTAAAGAGGCAGGTGGGTAAGCACCCCATATCGCACCGCTACAACCAAATACCCTTGCTGCGGTCAAGCCCTGGGGGAGTTCAAAGGGAGCTGGTCGTATAGGACTTACCCGGCACAAAAGTACTGCTTTTTTGCTAATATGCAAAACAAATTTATGCAATAAGCAGAGGGTTTTGGCTACTTCGTTCATTTTCAAAAATCTATAATTAAAAAAAATATCCAAAAACAGTTTTCATATTGAATTTTGCAAAAAACGATATTGCATCCTTCTTTAAAATCAAATATTTTATTATATGTCTGTTTTTTTGTAATTTTGCTGCCCAATAAATATTATGGGAAGAATTTTAGCCATAGATTACGGTCAGAAAAGAATCGGATTAGCAGTCACAGATCCTTTAAAAATTACGGCAAATGGTTTAGACACTATTCCGGTTCATGAGATTTTTAACTATCTGAAACAATACATTGCAAGAGAGGATGTAGAAAAATTTGTCGTTGGTTTACCGAAACAAATGAATGGCAATGATTCTTCCTCAATGCAATATATTCTACCTTTTACCAATCGGTTGAAGAAAGAATTCCCTGATATTGAAGTGGTATTTATTGATGAAAGATTTACATCAGTTTTGGCACATAATACCATGATTGAAGCGGGATTAAGAAGGAAAGACAGACAAAATAAAGCATTGGTGGACAAAATTGCAGCCACCATAATTTTACAAACTTATTTATCATCAACTATATGATTTTACCTATATATACATATGGTAACACTGTATTAAGAAAAGAAGCTGAGAAAATAGATAAAGATTACCCCAATCTTCCAGTTTTAATTGACAACATGTTTGAAACGATGCATCATGCCGAAGGTGTTGGTCTGGCTGCACCTCAAATAGGATTATCCATCAGATTACTGGTCATTGATCTAAAAGCATTGCACGATGACGATCCGGAACTTGCAAAATTCAAGGTCGTGATGGTTAATCCTGAAATGCTGGAAATGAGCGAAGAAGAAGTTGAAGGTAATGAAGGTTGTTTAAGTATCCCCGGAATAAGTGAAAAGGTATACCGTTCTGAATGGATCAAAATACGTTATTATGATGCTGATTTCAAAGAACATACAGATGAGTTCGAAGGGTATATTGCGAGAGTGGTACAACATGAATACGATCATTTGGAAGGTAGTCTTTTTACCGATCATGTGAATCCATTACGCAGGCAAATGATAAAATCAAAATTGAATGGGATAGCAAAAGGTAAAACTTCATGTGATTATAAAGTAAAATCTGCTTCAAAATAAAATCATTACCAACAAATATACAGCTATTTTACATAGATTTATTCACTTTCTTTAACTTCAGTATTCTTCCATAAGAAGCAAAAATATTTAATCTTATTTTTTCATTTGAGCTGAGAATCATTTTTTTTACAGGTATTGCATCTATCATATCTGTACACTCAAACTCTGTTTTTTCGCTGATTTTAAGATATTCCAGCGCTTCAGGAGGAATATTCAAAGCAATATCAACAGGCTGATCGTTAAAATTGGCTACAAACAGCATTAGTTCATCATCATATTGCCTGAAATAAGCATATTGTCTGTCGGAATCATAATCCTGCTGAAATAAATTTGCATATTGTAAGTCGTACATAACGCCCTTTGTAATTGCTTTTTCGAGAGAAGCTATCTGTAACAACTTTTGATAAAACCTACGTAATTCTTGTTGCTTTGGAGAAAGTAACGCTCCATCAAATTTCCCTTTATTTGCCCAATCCTGTATGCTTTTAACACCCCAGTAATCAAATATGCTGGTTCGTCCATCCAAACCACTATAACCCTCCTCATCCATCCCCGACTCTCCTAATTCCTGACCGGAATAAATCATAACAGGTGCTCTGGTAAGAGTGGCGGCAACAATCATTGCAGGTCGTGCCATATCAGGATTTCCCGCAAAAAAAACTGATGCAATCCTTTGTTCATCATGATTCTCTAGAAAATTAAGCATACGATCTTCAATTCCAGATGAAGATTGCCAAACACCTGTAATATATGAGGCAGAATAACCATGACAGATAATATTCCTAAGCAAATCGTACATTCCTACCTTATCATATAAATAATCAAAGTGTCCGTTAAAAATATAGTTCCGATATTCCTGCGGATTATACACCTCTGCGATAAAGATAACATCCGGATATCGCCGTTTCACCTCATCGATGACCCAATGCCAAAACTCAACAGGAACCATTTCTGCCATATCACAACGAAAACCATCCACTTCTTTTCCTGCCCAGAATAAAAGAATTTCTCTCATTTTCAGCCATGTATCAGGAACAGGATCAAAGTATCTCTGATAATGAAAATAATCTACGCCATAATTTATCTTGATAGTTTCATACCAATCATTCACTGAAGGCGAAGCTGAAAAGTGATCATTGCCTGTCACTTTAGCCGGATACTCATAATATCCATCAACATCAAATTCAGGTCGGAATTGCTGACCGGGCAAATAGTAAAAATTATTATTGGGATGAAATGCGTAGTTTGTTTGATCATCTTCCCCTAAATCCCGAATCTGGGGTGGCTTAACATCAGATTTATATTCTCTTGCCACATGATTTGGCACAAAATCAATGATGACTTTCAATCCAGCGCTGTGTGTACGTCTCACCAAATCTTCAAACTCGGTCATACGATTCTCTACATTCTCTGACAGATCAGGATCTACATCATAATAGTCCTTGATAGCGTATGCAGATCCTGCTTTACCTTTAATGATTACATCATGATCTTTTCTGATATGATATTTAGAGTAATCTGTTTGAGTTGCATGTTCTATCACTCCCGTATACCAGACATGCGTTATACCTAAACTTTTAATCTCATTCAAAGCTTTCATCGAAAAGCTATTGAACTTACCACATCCATTCTCATTGATACTTCCGTTTTTCTTGTTTATGACCGTATAATTACCAAACAAACGGGGAAGTACCTGATATATCGTAAATTTTGACATCAAATTTATTGAATTAAAATATTTCGATACAAAAATAAACAAATTACCCACTTATTCGTTATTAAAGGCAGAACATAAAATAATCAGTAAAATTAATTACATGGCAACAGTAACATTTAAAGGAAATGAAGTAAAAACAAGTGGTCAGTTACCTGCAGTAGGAACTCTGGCCCCTGATTTCAAACTTGTCGGAAGTGGATTAAATGAAATCACCTTAGCAGATTTCAAGGGTAAACGTGTAGTATTGAATATTTTCCCAAGCATTGATACTGGCGTTTGTGCTACATCAGTTCGCAAATTCAACAAATGGGCATCAACTCAGGAAAACACAGTAGTCATCTGTGTATCAAAAGATTTACCTTTTGCATCCGGCCGTTTTTGTGGCGCTGAAGGTCTGGAGAATGTAATTACAGCATCAGATTTCAGATATAACAACTTTGCTACAGATTATGGTATTTTAATGACTGATGGCCCTTTGGCTGGTTTAATGGCCAGATCTGTAGTTGCTTTGGATGAAAAAGGGAAAGTAACTTACAATCAACTGGTTCCGGAAATTACTCAGGAACCTGAGTATGATATAAAATTCTGAAATTAAAAATAATGTCCGATGTGAATCGGTTCATTTTCTAATGTGTGAAGTGGCAGAGACGTAAATTTACGTCTCTGCTTTTTTATTGTTTACCTCTTAGCAGGTTAATATCTCCTTTTAGTGAATATTTAATTCCATCAGAGCCCAAAGCTTTGATGACATAAAAATAAGCACCTTCATGTGCAGGCTTTCCATTGATCGTTCCATCCCACCCTTTTTGTGGATCAGTCCAGTGATATACTTTCGATCCCCAGCGGTTAAATATCCAGCAATCAAATTCAATGATTGATTTATATGCAACGCGGAATTCATCATTGATGCCATCACCATTAGGGGTAAAAACGTTGGGTGTGTAAATTGCCGATTCTGAAACCTTTATCGTAACAGAATCGGTATAGCTACAATAAGTATTCTCTACCCTTAATTTAATAAGATAAGTTCCCGCCTGAGTAAAAGTATACCGGTGACTTTCGTCTGTTCTCGTAATCAAAGGATTATCTCCTGAGAGAATCTCCCAATAATAATAATTCGTCACTGGAACGTTCCCATTTGCTGAGAAATTAATCTCTAATGGTGCCGACCCTGAAATGGTTGTTACACTTTCTGGCCGGTCTCCTTCATTCTTTTCGGTGCGTGTAGTGGCTTCTGTTTTTATTTTACAGATTACCCTTATAGCACTGTAATAACTGCTTTGAACCGCATCGGCCTCAATACCAAGGTCATTAACAAACTGATCTCCCCTCAGAGTAAAATAGGTATCTTTATGAGGAGGATCAGTGACTGAAATCGTATTTCCGGAGAGTTTTGCTTCCTCATTTTTAACCACTGTTTTCCAGCCGTTATCCCATTCAAGGCTTTCGTAACTTAGCTGATAAACTCTGTTGATTATGAATTTTGAACCTGAAGGTGTCTGATAGAACATCTCAGGAATCTGCCCGTCAAGAGTCAACGAAAGTTGATCACAACCTCCTTTCTGAGGGTCAGCCGGCAGTAATGCATTGAAAACCGGACGATAAAGCTTATAATCAATCACCCAAACACTTATCTCCTTGTTATATGCTATCCCATTGACAGTACCACTGATCTTAGCAGTATACCCGGTATGATCATCCGGACTTAATGCCGGCTGATTGCTCATAAATTGATTATCAGAATAACGATACCAGTTAACCGTGAGCGAATTATCAGGTAAATTTATTTTAATCTCTGTTGAGGCTGTAATGTTATATATCATCAACAGATTAATACGATTATCAAAGTTATCATAATAATGATACGTTTCCCCTGATGACACATAAACTTCCTGAGCTTGTAACGAACAAGAAACAAAAAGCAACAAGGTATTGAACAGAGCAATACGTAAAATTTTACTGATTGATTGATTTTTATCAGGATATTTGATTTTAGTCATGCCGGATATTATTGTCGGGACTTCCCTTTGTAAACTGCAAAAGTACATTTTTCAATTTAATAACAAAAAAAAGTTCTATTTATTACTGTTAAGCCAACAAGAAATTATATTTTTTGTACATTTGCAGGTGAAACCGCTCAGTCTCATCTTTGAAAAAGAAAAAATGCAGATACAAACATTAAATAAAAAAACAGCATTCAGAAAGGTATTGATGATATGTTTGTCAGTGCTTGTCAATATATCTTTTCTAATCTCACAGGAATTAAACTACCCTCTCAAAAAAATCAATGGAATTGAATGTTATGTTTATACAGTGAAACCTGCCGAAGGTTTTTACAGGATAGGTAAAAATTTCGACACTACCGAGGCCATAATAAAAAGTTTTAATCCACAAGCAGTTGAAGGGTTAAAAGCCGGAATGCAAATTTATATCCCTGTAAAAACCTCATCCACACCAGGCATTAGTTACATTGAACACGTTGTTGAGAAGAAACAAACTATCTTCAGAATACGTAAAATGTACAAAATTACTGAAGATGAATTACTGGAGTACAATCCACAAATAAAAGACAGACCTATCCGGGTAGGTGAAACACTTAAAATCCCGGTGAGAAAAGAAAAAGAAAAGAATGTTCAAAGCCTGAAAGACAATGAAAAAACAGTTAATTCTGAGAAAAAACAAAATAAAGAACCACAAAAGGCTTCCAATGGCTTATTGGAAATCTTTCAGACCCCAAAACCTGACACACTAGACATTGCTTTTTTGCTTCCTTTTATGTTGGATCAGAAAGCTGAGATACAGGACAATCGTTTCATCGAATTTTATGCCGGAGCACTTGTAGCAATTCAAAAAGCTAAAAAACAAGGGATCAATTTCAATATTTATACATTTGATGTAGAGAAATCTGATTTAAAGTTGATGGAAACTCTGCAAAACGATGCTTTTAAAAAGATTGACCTGATTGTTGGCCCTGCATATTCTAATCAGGTTTCAATGATTGGTGACTTTGCCCGAATTCATAAGATAAAAACTCTTATACCTTTTACTTCTAAAGTTTATGATCTGGAAACGAATCCTTACATCTACCAGTTTAATCCAGGACCAGATATCGAACTAAGCAAACTTCAGGAAATAATAAAAAACAAGATAAAAAATTCAAACTTCCTTTTTGCTGATTTGCCCTATGTAAACAGTAGTAATGACGATGGGTTTGTTTTATCCGGACAATTGAAAGACTTCATGCGAAACAATCATCTGGACTTTCAAACAGTTTTATTTGATCAGGATTATCTTCAAAACCTACACAAAGCAATCAATCCCTCAGTTGAGAATATACTAATTTTCAACACGGGTAAGTTAAGCAATCTGAACGTATATATTAAAAATATCACAGCGATGTCGGACACTATTAATCTGACCATTTATGAACCATATGCCTGGAGAACCTCAAAAATTAAAAGACCAAGAGCTTTCTATTTATCGGCTTTTAAAAATGACTTCGCTTCAACTGCCTATGAAAGCTATACAAAAGACTTTGATCTGCTGTTTGATTGGACACCTTCCAGTGAATCACCAAGATATGATTTACTGGGATATGATTTGTTGAATTATTTTATACAATATGTTTTGAAAAAAGATCCAACTATACCAATTTCATATGTTTTACACGAAGGGATACAATCTGATTTGAAGTTCGAACGTTCGACAGTAAAAGGCGGTTTTATCAACAAAACTTTAAAACAATTTGAATAAAGCCTTAGTGTTCATGAAGAAATCATTTATTGCAATCATCATATTCCTGCTGACGAATTTATCAAATGCGCAAAACAACAAATTTGTCCGGGAAACGTATATAGGCATCAATGGTGGTGTTACAGGATCAATGGTCTATTTCAGGCCAACAGTTGAGCAGGAATACCTTTTGGCATATCATGGTGGGTTGGTTTTAAGATATATTTCAGAAAAACATCTGGGAATACAAGCTGAATTAAATTATGTACAAAAAGGATGGCAGGAACTTAACAATAGCTATGCAAAACGTTTGGATTATATAGAATTACCCTTTATGACACATCTTTACTTTGGGAATAATACCAGGATATATGTCAACATCGGTCCAAAAATTGGCTATCTCATTCATGAACAGGAACTATTGAATACAAATTCTTCATCTTCCGAAGCACAACATCTTCCCGTTGAAAACAAATTCGATTATGGTTTTGCTGCCGGCTTAGGATGGCTTTTCAACATCAAAAAACAGGTATTTCAGATTGACACTCGTGCAAATTTTAGCGTGAGCGATATTTTTTCAAATGACAGAAGAGATTATTTCGATAATTCAAACAATATAAATGTAGCTCTTTCTCTGGCATGGTTATTCAGAGTTAAATAAACAAAGCTATTCAATAACATCAATTTACTATGGATCCAATAATTATAGAAACAAAAGTCAATCGGTATCATTTCACAGAACTGGAACCTGAAATTCAAGTACTGATTAATAAGGCAAAAGAACAAGTGGAAAATGCGTACGCACCCTATTCGGGCTTTAATGTAGGTGCTGCAGTATTACTTGAGAACGGAGCATTATTCGTGGGTAGTAATCAGGAAAATGCAGCTTATCCTTCAGGCTTATGTGCCGAACGTGTAGCATTATTTTACGCTAACGCACAATTTCCCGACGTACCGGTTCGTGCTATTGCGATCGCCGCTTTTTCTGGTGAAAACTTTCTAAGTACCCCTATCACTCCCTGTGGATCGTGCCGTCAGGTGATACTTGAGTCAGAAAACAGGTTTGGAAACAAAATTAGCATCTACATGTATGGTACTGAATGCATCAATCATATTGAAGATGCTGGTCAGCTACTCCCACTGAAATTTGAAAAAAATAGTTTGGATAATCATCAATAATTTTCTTTTGTGAAAGAAACAAGTAGCACACCGCACAAATATTCTTACATAAAACGCTCACTCATAAGAATATATACCAGAATTCTCAGAGAAAGAGTCCCAAATTTCAGATACATTACCAGATTATTCCAGAATAAGTATGGAATTGAAATCGGAGGACCGAGCAGAATGTTTACCTACAAGGGATTGATACCAATTTATAAAGTAATTAAAAGCCTTGATGGTTGCAATTATTCCGCCCAAACCATCTGGGAAAAAAGCAAGAGCGGTAAATCAAAGGATAAATATTCTTGTTTTAAAGAAGGGACTCAATACATCTCAGATGCAACAGATCTGAGTCAGATCCCTGATGAAAAATACGATTTCATAATTTCATCCAATTGTCTGGAACATATTGCCAATCCATTTAAAGCCCTAAAAGAGTGGTTACGGGTAATAAAAAAAGATGGCTTAATCCTTCTTGTTCTACCTAACAAAGATTTTTGTTTCGACAGAAATCGCCCAGTTACGCAGTTTTCACATTTGCTTGATGATTATGAAAATAACACACAGGAGGACGATTTGACCCACCTGGAAGAAATTGTGTCGCTTCATGATCTGGAAATGGACAAACAAGCAGGAACACTTGAACAATTCAAAGCCAGATCGTTGAAGAATATTGAAAACAGAGCCCTTCACCATCATATATTTGATCTTGAGTTATTAAGAGAAATATATGACTATTTCAATCTGGAAGTATTAAGAACCGATCAAAAAGGACAGGATTACATTATTCTTGGCAAAAAAAATGATTGATTTGCCTCAGGAATATTGGTGTTTTCAATTTGAATGAATGGTATAATTTCATTATCTTTGCACCTCCTTTTCAATAAGCTTTGCTTAGCTCAAAGCTTTATCAATAACAATGAATATCAGCTTATTTACAAGATGGCAAAAGAAATAAAAGAATTAACTTCAAGGAGTGAAAACTACTCGCAATGGTACAATGATTTGGTAATTAAAGCCGACTTAGCAGAAAACTCAGCAGTCAGAGGGTGTATGGTAATCAAGCCTTATGGATATGCTATCTGGGAAAAAATGCAGGCAGCTCTGGATCGTATGTTTAAAGATACAGGCCATGTAAATGCCTATTTTCCTCTTTTTATTCCAAAATCGTACTTAAGCAAAGAAGCTGATCACGTAGAGGGTTTTGCCAAGGAATGTGCAGTTGTGACACATTATCGCCTGAAAAACAGTCCTGATGGCAAAGGCCTTATTGTTGACCCGGAAGCAAAGCTTGAAGAAGAACTGATTGTACGTCCAACTTCAGAAACCATTATTTGGAGTACTTATAAAAACTGGATTCAATCCTATCGCGACCTACCCCTTTTGTGCAATCAATGGGCTAATGTTGTTCGCTGGGAAATGCGTACACGCCTCTTTCTCCGTACCGCAGAATTCCTGTGGCAGGAAGGTCATACTGCTCATGCGACAAAAGAAGAAGCCATTGAGGAAGCTGTAAAGATGATGAATGTTTATGCTGATTTTGCAGAAAATTATATGAGTGTCCCTGTTCTCAAAGGAACAAAATCAGCCAATGAGAGATTTGCCGGAGCATTAGACACCTATTGCATTGAGGCTCTGATGCAGGACGGAAAAGCATTACAAGCAGGTACCTCTCATTTTTTAGGTCAGAATTTTGCCAAAGCTTTTGATGTGACCTTTGTGGACAAAAACAACAAGCAGGAATATGTATGGGCGACCTCGTGGGGCGTTTCTACCCGCTTAATGGGAGCTCTGATCATGACACATTCTGATGATAACGGATTGGTATTGCCTCCGAAATTAGCACCTTATCAGGTAGTAATTGTTCCTATCTATAAAAATGAAGAACAACTGGCTACAATTACAGAAAAAGTAAACCAGATTACTGCAAAATTTAAAGCAATGGATATCAGCTTTAAGTTTGATAATAATGACACCAAGAAACCAGGATGGAAATTTGCCGAGTATGAATTGAAAGGTGTGCCGGTTCGTCTGGCTATTGGCGCACGTGATATTGAAAACGGAACCGTTGAAGTTGCCCGTCGTGATACGCTTACTAAAGAAACTGTTTCCATTGAAAATATCGAACTGTATGTTGCTGATCTACTAGAAAAAATTCAAAAGAATATCTTTGAAAAAGCTGTCAGCTATCGTGCATCAGTAACCCGTGAAGTTAATTCGTACGATGAATTTAAAGTTGAAATAGAAAAAGGAGGTTTTCTGCTTTGTCATTGGGATGGCACTCCTGAGACAGAAGAAAAAATAAAAGAAGACACTAAGGCAACCATCCGTTGTATTCCTCTGGATGGAGATAAAACTCCGGGAGTATGCATGGTTACTGGTAAACCTTCACAACAAAGAGTGGTATTTGCAAGAGCTTATTGATGGGAAAGTGATCTGGGAGAACCCTTCCACGAGCATCCCAAACAATAAAGGATGTCCAGATCAAATCCTTCTAAAGATTCTTCAGGGTGAATCGGTAAAACTTCGTAATTTTCATTAACGACAACTACTACCGAATCACCTTTTTCATTTTTTACACGGAAACGGTGAATCTTACACTGAGGACATAATAACTTCTTCATTAGCAACCAATATGTTATTCAACATCGTTCAGTGAAATATCATCAGTATTGTCAAGATGATTACCAACAAAGCCGGGCTGACTCTCATCGATCAATCTTTCATTTTCAACATGTATCACACGTCCGGGATATAAACTAACCCAATTATAGTTGTGAGTTGCCATTATAACTGTAGTACCTGACAAGCGAATTCCATATAATAACTCAATAAGATCCTTTCCGGTTTCAGGATCAAGGTGTCCGGTAGGTTCATCGGCAAGAATTATTTCCGGAGAGTTTAGCAATGCCCTGGCTATTGCCACACGTTGCTGCTCACCACCTGATAATTGATGTGGACGTTTATAGCCCTTATTACGCATGCCTACCTGCGCCAGAACAATCTGGATTTGCTCATTGATGGCATCCTGTTCTTTCCAACCAGTAGAACGTAAAACAAATTCAAGATTTGCATTTACAGTACGATCAATTAACAACTGGAAGTCCTGAAAAACAATGCCAATCTTTCTTCTTAAATATGGAATCTGATTTGATTTTATGTCTGTCAAATCATAGGATAGCACCTCAGCTTCACCCTTTGTCACAGGAACCTCTTTGTACAGAGATTTCAAAAATGTACTTTTACCACTGCCTACCTTACCAAGAAGATAAACAAACTCTCCTGAATGAATTTCCAATGTAACATCTTTCAAAACTGTAAGTTCCTGTTGACAGATTTCAACATTCTTGTACTTTATCAATATTTTATCTTCCATATCTTTATTTATAAAAAAAATTGAACTATTGAACTGGTGAGATATCACTTTCAACTATCAATTTTCAACTCTCAACTCTTATGCCTTTTTTTCAGTTCACTACCAAGATCATCCAGCGAATAGCCTTTTGAAGTTAATAAAACTATCAAATGGTAGATAAGGTCAGATGCCTCATACAAAAACATTTCATCAGTACCGTTAGTTGCCTCAATAACTGTTTCAACAGCTTCTTCACCAACCTTTTGAGCCATACGATTCACACCCTTTTTGAACAATGAAGTTGTATATGATCCTTCCGGCATTTCTTTGAAACGTATTTGAATGAATTCCTGCAGAAACTTCAAAAAGTAAAAATCGCCCTGATTGGATTCATTCCAGCAAGTATCAGCACCTGTATGGCAAACTGGGCCAACAGGCTTTACTTTTATCAACAAAGTATCATCATCACAATCTGAAAGGATAGATACAACATTAAGAAAGTTACCACTTTCCTCTCCCTTTGTCCATAACCTCTTTTTTGTCCGACTGTAAAAAGTAACTTTACCTGTTTCCTGAGTTTTCTCAAGCGCTTCTTTATTCATGAATCCCAACATCAACACTTTTGCTGTCAATTCATCCTGAATGATGGCAGGAACAAGTCCATCCATCTTATCGAAATCTACTTTCATTTTCAATTTATTTTTTGCGAAAATACAATTTTTTCATGAGATTAACAACTGAATCTATGCATTTGTAATATCTATGTATACTTTATCCTGCACCTGTACAAAAAAAAGACGCACACATGTACGTCCCTCTTTTTATAAATCATTATTGTCTCGTCCTGAAATAGCGTTACAATAAAAAGCGTAATTTTATGGAAGAGATTAAAAATCAGTACAGGAAACGAAGTCAAAAGGATTACACATTATCCTTCAAATTATCGTTAGTATCAGAGATAGAACAAGGGAAT
>JAYFQH010000038.1:0-165062 GCA_034927265.1 Paludibacter sp. | reverse complement strand
GCGAAAAGTCAAAATATATCAATAAACTTGAAGTTAAATAAAAAATGGTAAATTTATGAGAAAACTAACGTTCTTATTCGCCTGCTTGTTTTTTGTAGGTGTAAGTGTGGTGCTTGCTCAAACCTCCATTTCGGGAAAGGTAATTTCCGCGGAAAATGGGGAGGAGATCGTAGGTGCAACTGTGATGGTGAAAGGTACCACGACAGGTACGATTACCAATGTGGATGGAAATTTCACAATTTCATTGCCCGGAACAAATAAGACCCTGGTGGTTTCATATGTAGGTATGAAGACTGTGGAAGTACAGGCCGCGCCAAATATGGTTGTTAAGATGGAATCGGACACAGAAGTGTTAGAGGAAGTTGTTGTTACAGCTTTAGGTATAAGCCGAAAAGAAAAAACATTAGGTTATTCAGCAACAGCAGTAAAAGGAGATGAGATTGCAAAAATGCGTAACACAGATGTTATGAGTTCCTTATCTGGTAAGGTGGCTGGTTTGACGATTGCTTCTACATCTTCAGATCCTGGTGCTGCAAATAGCGTTGTTATTCGTGGTTTTGCTTCAATTAATGGGAGCAATCAACCGTTATATGTTGTTAATGGAGTTCCAATACAGGACAAATCTATAGATACTCAAGGACACTCAATTAGTATTACTGGTATTTCAAACATGTCATCTGAAGATATTGAGTCTATGACAGTGTTGAAAGGTGCTGCTGCTACAGCTTTATATGGTAGCCGTGCTGCAAATGGAGTTATTGTTATTACTACTAAGTCTGGTGCTTCTGGTTCGAAACGTAATTTCACGCTTGAATATAATGGAGGTTTACAGGCACGTCAAGTATCTGTTTTTCCTGAAATGCAGAATGAATTTGGTCAAGGTTGGAATAGAACACAGACATTTATTGAAAACGGTTCCTGGGGCCCTCGTTTTGATGGCTCATTGCAAAATTATGGCCCAATTTGGAATAATCATGATCAGAATTTCCAACAACTTATGCATGAATATTCTGCTCGTGAGAATAACGTAAAGGACTTTTTTGAGACAGGTTTGTCGTATAATAATAGCATTGCATTGAGTGGAATTTCTGAAGATAAGAAATCTACATATTATATGTCTTACTCAAATAATCATGACAATGGGATCATGCCTTCAAATGTGGACACATACAAAAGAAACAATCTGAGTTTTAATGGAAACTTTGAAATAACCAACTGGTTGAAAGTTACTCCAATGATAAATTTCTCAACATCTTCAACTAACATAGCAGGTAGTTATCAAGGTGTCTCTGTTATTGATGGTTTATACGAAACTGCTCGTGATGTATCTATTGTTGATAAAAAAGATTTATCTTCAGCCTTCCATACTCCTGAAGCTTATTTTACTCCTTACGGTATTACTAATCCTTATTGGGCTATTGCAAACAATTATAATCGTACAGATGCAAAAAAAGTTTATGGTAAATTTCAGGTTGATATTAAACCTATAAAAGAGTTGACATTGACCTATCGTTATGGTTTCGACTATTATGATTATGATAGAAAAGTTGGTACGCCTGAGATTAACTTGGATGACGCTTTGATTGTTGAAAATTATGGTTATGCACCATCAGAAATGAATCAAGCTGGTACTGTATATGCAAGTTATTCTCGTCAATATGAAATAAATAATGATTTTTTAGCGAATTATGCTAAGGACTTCGATAAATTCTCTGTAAATGTTTTTGCCGGAGTGAACGTAAACGAAAGATATTCAACCGGGATGAGTGGTCAGGCTGATAAATTGACATATTACACTGGATTTTGGGATATAAGTAATGGATCGTCTTGGACAACACTTACTGAAGCTCAAAGCAAGTATCGCTTGATTGGTTTGTTGGGAGATATTACTTTGGGTTATGATGATCAAATTTATTTGGACTTAACTGCTCGTAATGACTGGTCATCAACCCTTCCTGTTGGTAATAACAGTTACTTCTATTCAGGAGCTACATTGAGTTGGATTTTCACAAAATTTGTTCCTGAAAATGATCTTCTTTCATTTGGGAAATTTCGTTTAGCATACGGTAAAACTGGTAGAGACGCTTCCCCTTATCAAACAAGTGTACGTTACATTCAGGCTGCTGCTAACGGATATTATGGTACTGATATTGCCCAATTCCCTATGAATGGAACGAACGCATTTTTAGCTTCAACAACTTTGGGAAGTTCAACACTAAGTCCGGAAATGAACTCTGAGGTTGAATTAGGTTTGAATCTACAATTTCTGAATGGCCGGGTAGGAATTGATGCTGCGTATTATAACAGAATAAGAGATAAACAAATTTTTACATTACCTATTGATCCTTCAACAGGCTATAGCAGTATAGTAACTAATTTTGGACAAGTAAATAATAATGGTATTGAGTTCTTGTTGAGCACAACGCCGGTTAAAACAAAAGATTTTCGTTGGGATTTAGACGTAAACTTTGCAATAAATCGGAATAAGGTAATTTCAATGCCTGAAAGTTTAGAAGGTGGTAAAGTTGTAATTGAGGACTTTGCAGCAGGAAATGATGCTGTGTATATGTATGCTGAAGAAGGTAAACCTTTGGGTGTATTTTATACTTACCTACCTCAACGTGTAGAAGATAAAAACAGTCCTCATTATGGAAAAATGATTGTGGATGAATACGGACAACCCGTATTGTCTAAAGATGTAAAAGATACTGGTTATGATATGAATAATAAGTGGACAGGTGGTGTCACCACTTCTTTTTCAGCTTATGGCTTTACATTTAGTGCAACACTTGATGCCCGTATTGGTGGATATATGTTTTCTCGTACTAAAAACCTGATGCAGTTTACAGGTAATGGTATTGTTACTCTATATAATGATCGTAATCCTTTTGTGCTACCAAACTCTGTACAAGAAGTCCTGGATGATGATGATAATGTTGTACCAGGTGTTTATCAGGAAAATACAATGCCAATTTATACGAGTGATGGTTCTTATCAAAAATACTTTGATACATATGGTTGGGGAAATGGGGGCAATGCATATTTAGTTGATCGGTCTTTTGCAAAGTTACGCAATATTTCAATTACATATGAATTACCAAAAAAATTACTTAAATCATTTAGTGAAGTTAGTATTTCTGCATTCGTAAACAATGCATTTGTTTGGACTGCAGCCGATAATTATTACATAGATCCTGAAGCTTCAACATCAGGTACTGATTTGGTAGGCTCTTTTGGTGAATTGTATGTTAATCCTGCTAGCCGCATCTATGGTTGCAATCTTAAAGTTAAATTCTAAATTAGAAAATTAATATAGTATGAAAAAAATAATATTATTTGGGGTAATCGCAGTGCTGGCTTTAACTTCTTGCGATAGTTTCTTGGATATCAACCAAGACCCAAACTCACCTACAGCTGATAAACTTACTTCGTCGATATTATTTCCCGGAGTAGAGATGAACCTGGCGAGTAGTTATGGCAATTACTTGCGTATAACTGGAGGATATTTTGCTCAACATTATGCACACGATTTTGGAACAAGTAATTATGTTGACTATTCTCAATTTATAATGTCGGCTACACGTTCAAGTAGTACATATACTCAACTTAATACCCGTGTATTATATAATTTGGAAACTATCCGGACATTAGCTTCAAAAGAAAGTGATTGGGGGACGTATCTGGCTGCAACAACATTGCGTGCTTTTACTTATCAAGCATTAGTGGATGCTTACGGTGAAGCTCCATACACTGAAGCATTAAAGAGTTTAAATAACTCAACTCCCCATTACGATGATGGACAAACGATTTATGATGGCATTTTAGAGGAATTAAACGTAGCCTTATCAAAGGTTACATCTAACAGTAAGGTTTGTACTAATTTCCTTTTCGGAACCACTACTGTTGAAGAATGGGTTGAGTTTGCAAATGCATTGAAACTTAGAATATTGATGAGAGAAAGCAATGTTAAGAATGTACAGGCTGAGCTTGCAAATCTGATTGCAGAGAATAACTTCCCAACAAAGGACATTTCATTTGATGATTGTTGGAAAGATGAGCCTGGTAAAGCAAGTCCTTATTATCAAGAAGAGTATGCCTCATATTTCGGAAGCACCCAGGTGAATGTTGTCGCAAATATTGCATTTATGCAGACTATGTTGAGTAGCTCAGATACAGCAAGAGTAGCGTATGCATTTGAAACAAATAAAAAAGGTGAATATACTGGCGGTGTTTCAGGAACTAATTTTAGTTTATCAACAAAATATAAAGCTGATTATTTTTGCCGCCCGGTTTTCAAATATGATATGCCTGTGTTTTTGATTACTGTGGCTGAAACAGAATTCTTTTTAGCAGAGTATTTTGCTCGCTATGGAACTGCTGTTGAAGCTGAAAATCATTACAAAGAGGCTATTAAGGCATCTTTTGCTACAGTTGGGGGTACCGACGAGCAAGCTGCGGGTATTTATAATACTTATTATCCTTATGATAATGCAAATTACAAAAGATTAATTGGTATTCAGAAATGGGTTGCTTTGGGATGTGTTAATAATTTTGAAGCTTGGTGTGAGCTGCGCCGGTTAGGTTATCCGGCATTCGGAACTGTTACAGGTGATAATTTGACTAATGAGAAGGACTCATACACTCCGACTTTATACGTTCCAGGTACTTTATATACTCCAATTAAGGTTAATTCTGAGTTGGGGTCAAATAAACTGCTACAAAGGTTTAAATATGCTGAGGCTTCAACAAGTCGTAATAGTAACGCACCGGCTACAAAAACAGGGGATGTCCCAGTTTTCTGGGTTGTTAATAATTAAATTTCAAATTAGAAATAATTAAATTTAGAGAAATATGAAAAATAAGATATTTAGAATGATGATGTGGTTGCTTGCAGTCGTTGGCCTAGTTGGTTGCCATGACATAACTACAGACGGCTATGATAAAGTAACCTATTATCCGACATTGAACTTACAGGAGGAAGGTGAGTTTTATGTGATACCTGTTGGAGGGAATTATGTAGATCCAGGATATTCTTCTTTTTTTAATGGAGAAGATGTTACCTCAGACGTTAATGTTGTATCAAATGTAAACACCTCAGAGCCCGGTATGTATGAAGTATCATATTCTGTTACTAGTACTGATGGTTTTGTTTTAACGAAAGTACGTAATGTTGTGGTTGCGGGAACAGATCCTTTGATGACAGACCTTTCTGGTGCATACAAATCAAATATTACACGCGTGCCAGGAGGCGATAGAGGTCCCTTTACCATTAATCTGGGAAAGTTAGCAAATGGACTCTATACTGTGGAAGATTTTCTTGGTGGATGGTACTGGTATGGATCTGGCTACGGACAATCATATGGTTATAATGGTGTTATCTTTGTTAAAAGTTCAGGTGAAGTAGTATTTATTTGGTCGAATCCAGCTGTGGGTTGGTCTGATGGAGCTAATCTTACATCTCCCGCATACAATGCAGCAACGCATACTTTTACCTGGGCAGCTAAAATGAATGCAGCATCGCAATATGTTTTTAATGTAACACTCGTAAAACAATAATTTATATGAAAAAGATAATATATTTATTTATAGCAGTAGTAGGGCTTATCTTTACTTCCTGCGAGAAAGATGAAATCGGAGGCACTACTCTTAAGAAGATGGCAGGAGAGTGGTATGTAACTGCTGTTGCTGTCAATGATGACGACAGTGTTATATATTCTGACGATGACCTCTTTGGTCTGGGTACATTTGAAATTCTTACATATAATTCATCATCAAATTCAGATACAATGTTTGTTGATGATAAAGGAGTGCTTTGGGATTTTAAAGTTAAAGCAAAAGTTGATCTAGCTAAGTCTATATTCTTAACTCCGGACACTGCTGCAAACTATAATTACAATAGTGGAGTTTTAATCACAAATGGAAAAATAATTTATGGTGCAGCTAAAACACCAAGTGGTATGCCTGCAGATAGTATTGTTTTCAATGTTTGGTTTGATGATGATGATTATCCCGAAACTTATGGGTATACAAGATATAGAGTAGCAGGTTACCGTCGTACGGGTTTTGCCGCCGACGAACCATAATTTTCTATAAACTTTCAAATAAGAGGCTGCTCTGAAATAAATATATTTCGGGGTAGCCTCTCTTGTTTTTCTTCAAGTATTATAAATAATGTAACGAAGTATTGTCTGTAAATGTTATTTAAACAACAAGAGACCTCTTTAGTCTCCAATATACGAAAATGACGCTACTGAAGGCAAATTGTTCAATGTCTATCTGTGGCTATATAATAGACTAATCCCCGTCACAACATGTGACGGGGGTTGTTAAATCATCAATTCTACATTTGTGAATCTTGCCGGCAGATATATGTCGTTAATTGTTTTTGAGTGATATATCAGAAAGTTCAGTACAAAACTTTTAGTACTTTACCGGCTTTCTTACTTTCAACCGATCCTTTTTTATCAATACTTTTTTTACCTGAATATTTTTTGTTTTATTTCTCTTGACGTATGAAGGACCCACATTTGAGCTGTTTTGTGTGGCATCAATATAAGTTAACGGTCCATTATATGTACCCCATACTTTAGATCCGAATCCATCGAAAAGCTCATATTGAATTGTGTAGATATCACCAGATTTTGTTACAGTCATACTACCTTCACTAAGCGCTTTGGTGATTTTTCCATAAAACCATGTGCCAAGATTGATGTCATCTAGTGTAAACCCAAAAACTAAAGATAGAGGTTTTAAGCTTTGAACGAGTGATTCATAGTTTTCTACGACAGGTACCATCTCGTAAGTACCTTCAGGAATATAGTCATGAACAGAGTCAGGCGTATTTAACTCTATCATTAAGATATCTCCAATCCAATTTTCATCATTGAAATTTACACTTTCAGATCCCATGTAAATTATGAAGTTATTTGTAGTCTTTGACTCATAAAAGTCTCCAAAGTATTTTAACATACCTTTCGTTAAATTTGGATTAAATTCTCTATTGTCTTCTACGCTTATTTTACCTTCATATCTAAACTGAATGATTTCATTTGTTTCAAGGGTGAATTCGCCTTCAATAATGAAGTTGTCTTCATTCCTTGTTATAGTAAATGTTCCATCTTTAATAAGCATTATTGTTGCATTATTGCTGTTGTAATTTATTAATAATGTTCCGATTGGGAATGATTCACCTTGATCTTCTATGATATTTCCAGGATAGAATGTATAGTTTTCTTCTCCTGAAGAAATATTGATAACCCCCGATGAAATAGTGTTTTGCGTTAATGGAAGATAGAAATCAATGAAAATTCTATTCCCTTCTCCAACAACATAACCTTCTTCATCAAGTGAAAGAGAGTTCTCAAGCAAACTTAATGTGAAATTATTATTCCCGGAACCATATAAATTCCCCCAGTTGGAGGCCTGCGCCTGATTGAAAGTAAATACCCGCTGATCAACAGTTACCTGACACGACAGTTTCTTTCCGTCGACACTGAGGGTCACTTTTGATGAGCCGGCTTTCAGCGCTTTTATTACAACGACTTTTTCCAGAGAGGAACCGCTGGTGGCTCCGTTGGATGTTGCCGGATCTTTTTCAGTAATCGAAATGATAGCGGGATTTTCCACGATCCATTCGTGGGGCATATTACTTATTTCTCCTGTATAAGCAATGGTTGAACTGATTGAATCTGTCTGGCCTACTTTTAATGAGATTGCTGCCTTGTCAAAATTAATGTTGGTAACTTCACTGGTTTCACATGATGACATAAAAATAGTTGCCAGAATCACCCAAAAGAAATTGATTTTAAAAAATTGTTTCATATAATTGTTTGTTTTAAGAAGCAAATATAATTCAAATTATTGATAATTATTCTCTTTCTATGCCATGAAAAGAAAATTATGTATTTTTGCCATTCTGTTTAAAAATATCAACTGTTGAATTATTTTATGATAAGAATAAAGATAATAAGTCTGCTAATATTATTTTCAGGAACCATTGTTTTTGCTCAACAGACGGTACATGTTGCCGGAGTTGTGAAGGATGAAGCCGGTGAGACGGTGATTGGAGCTACTGTAGTTGCTAAAGGGAACGCACAGTTGGGGACCATTACGGATATTAATGGGAAATTCTCGATTCATCTTCCTTCATCGGTAAAGATGCTTGTAGTATCATACATCGGTATGAAAACTCAGGAAGAAGAGGTAAGACCAAATATGAGTATCGTATTGAAGGCTGAATCGAAAGAATTGGAGGAAGTGGTGGTAACGGGTATGCTGAAAGTCGATAAGCGGCTTTTTACGGGAGCAACCGACCAATTGGATGCATCGAAAACCAAGATTGACGGGATTACAGATGTTAGCCGCGCATTGGAAGGCCGGTCGGCCGGCGTGTCGGTACAGAATGTTTCAGGAACTTTTGGTACTGCTCCTAAGATCAGGGTACGTGGTGCAACCTCTATTTATGGAAACTCCAAGCCGCTTTGGGTCGTCGATGGCGTAGTGATGGAAGATGCCGTGGATGTGTCGAGCGACGAATTATCTTCGGGAAATGCCGAAACACTTATTTCTTCGGCTATCGCCGGAATTAACGCGGATGATATCGAAAGTTTTCAGATCCTAAAGGATGGATCGGCAACTTCCATCTACGGGGCACGGGCTATGGCCGGCGTGGTGGTAATCACTACCAAAAAAGGGAAAGCAGGTGTCAGCCGGGTGAATTATACGGGTGAGTTTACATCCCGTTTGATTCCTTCTTATTCGGATTTTAATATTTCGAATTCGCAGCAGCAGATGGGCATTTATCAGGAGATGGAACGCAAAGGCTGGCTTGAGTTTACTTCACTTGCTGGTGCTGCCAACAGCGGGGTCTATGGAAAAATGTATCAGTTGATCAATCAGTTTAAGAACGGGAAATACGGACTTGAGAATACTGATGCTGCTAAGAATGGTTACCTTCGTGAAGCCGAGTTTCGCAATACCGATTGGTTCAGTCTGCTGTTCAATAACAACCTGACACAGAATCACGCGGTCAGTATTTCTTCGGGGACAGATAAAGCGAAATTCTATGTCTCACTTTCGGTATTCGATGATCCGGGCTGGACGAAAGCTTCCTCGGTAGAACGCTATACGGCCAATGTTAACGGTATGTACAATATCTCGGATAAGCTCTCATTGAGTTTGCTGACCACGGGTTCATACCGCGAACAAACAGCACCGGGCACGCTGAGTCAGGATGTGGATGTGGTGAGTGGAGAGGTGAAAAGAGATTTTGATATTAATCCGTACAGTTTTGCCCTGAATACTTCGAGAACACTCGATCCGAATGAGTTTTATACCAGGAATTATGCGGCATTCAATATCTTTCATGAACTGGAGAATAATTATATTGATCTGAATGTGGCTGATCTTAAATTTCAGACGGAACTGAGTTGGAAAGTGGCCCGCGGACTCGAAGCAAACCTGCTTGCGGCGATCAAATATCAATCATCTTCACAGGAACATCACATCAAAGATCACTCGAACCAGGCGGAAGCGTATCGTGCGGGGGTGTTTCCCGAAGATGCGACTATAGCGGAACGTAATCCTTTATTGTATAAAGATCCGGATGATCCGAATGCATTGCCTGTTTCAATATTGCCCGAAGGCGGTATTTACAATCGTACTGCCTACAGTATGAAAGGAGTTGATTTCAGGGCTTCGGCAACTTATAATACATCCTTTGATAATACTCATATCGTGAATCTGTTTGGTGGGATGGAGACAGGTTCAGTCGACCGCCAGCGCATCTGGTTCAGGGGCTGGGGATATCAGTACGATAACGGCGGTATTCCGTTCTATGATCCGAATGTATTTAAGCAGGGAAAAGAAGAAAATGCCGATTATTATACCAATACATCTACTTATACACGTGACGTGGCCTTTTTTGGCTCCGGAACCTATTCCTATATGGGTAAATACACTTTCAATGGTACGGGCCGTTATGAGGGATCAAATAAACTCGGAAAATCGCGTTCTGCCCGCTGGTTGCCTACCTGGAACGTATCGGGAGCGTGGAATGCCCACGAGGAAGAATGGTTCGGTGCCACATTGGGGTCACTATTATCTTTTGCTTCGCTGAAGGCTTCGTATTCACTTACGGCAGATCGTGGACCGGATTTTGTAACTAATTCACTGGCCGTTTATAAGAGCAATACCCCCTGGCGACCGACTGCTGGAGTGGCTGAGTCGGGAATATATATTGAGGATAATGAGAACAGTGAACTCACCTATGAAAAGAAACATGAATTCAATATTGGTACAAGCCTTGGTTTACTTAAAAATCGTATCAATGTTGAAGCAGATTATTATACACGAAGCAATTTTGATTTGATCGGTCTGATTTATACACAGGGTGTGGGGGGGCAGATTGCCAAATATGCAAATGTTGCTTCAATGAAGTCGCAGGGAGTGGAATTGACGGTTTCTACAAGGAACATAAATAATAAAGATTTTAGCTGGGGTACCGATTTTATTTTCTCAAACGCGGTGAACAGAATCACAGAACTTGATTCACGTTCAAATGTGATACAGCTTGTATCAGGCTCTGGTTACGCTCTGAAAGGTTACCCGGTAAGATCCCTGTTTTCTATTCCTTTTGCAGGGTTGAACGAAGAGGGTTTACCTACTTTTATCAATCAGGATGGCGAAGTGACGCTTACCGACATCAATTTTCAGGAGTTTGAAAAATTGGGTTTCCTTAAATATGAAGGACCGTCGGATCCAACCATTACAGGAAGTTTGGGGAATAACTTTAGTTGGCATGGTTTGAAACTGAATGTCTTCATCACTTATTCTTTTGGTAACAAAGTGCGTATGAATCCGGTCTTTGCTGCCCGGTATACAGATTTAAGCTCCTTGCCGAAAGAATTTAAGAATCGTTGGACGTTGCCGGGAGATGAGGAGTATACTTCTGTCCCGGTAATTGCCAGTACAAGAGAATATCAGAAATATTCGAGTTTGAGTTATGCCTATAATGCATACAATTATTCTGATCAGCGTATTGCTGATGGCGGATTTGTAAGGCTGAAGGAAATTTCGCTGGCTTATGATCTGCCTCAGAAATGGACTGAACCTCTTAAGGTTAACAATCTGCAATTGAAGTTGCAGGCTACCAATCTGTTTTTGTTGTATGCCGATAAAAAACTGAATGGACAGGATCCTGAGTTTTTCAATAGTGGCGGGGTGGCTACGCCTATGCCGCGACAATTTACGTTATCAGTAAGATTTGGAATTTAATAATAAAACGGCCCCCTAAGCCCCTAAAGTGGGGAATGGATTGGTAAATTGAAGTAATAATATAGAAATATATAAACCAAACTCCCCCTTTAGGGGGCCTGGGGGCAGGTAAATCATAAAAAGATGAAAAAAATTAAATATATATTGCTCGTAGTATTTGCATCAGCTTTTGCTTCCTGCGAGAGTTTTCTGGATACTCTACCCGATAACAGAACTCAAATCGACACTGAGAAGAAAATCTCACAATTGTTGGTGTCAGCCTATCCCGTAGCAAATTATTCTGTTCTGGCAGAATTGAGTTCGGATAATTATGTTGACAATAACGTGATTGTTCCGGCAGCACGTCTTTCTTCTTTTGAACGAATGCATGATGAGATATTCAGTTGGAACGAGGTGACTTCATCAACTCAACAGGATAGTCCCTCCTATGTATGGGAACGTTTTTATGCAGCCATTAGTGCAGCTAATCACTCGTTGAAGGCAATTGAAGAATTAGAATTGCAGAATCCGGATACTGATCTTGCATCGCAAAAAGGAGAAGCATTATTGTGTCGTGCTTATGGTCATTTTATCCTTGTGAATATTTTCTGTCAGGCTTACAAGGATGAAATGGTCAGTAAATCTGATATAGGTATCCCATATATGACAGAGCCGGAAACTTCAGTAAACCCTTATTATAAAAGAGAATCTGTGCAGTCAGTATATGAAAAGATACAGCATGATCTGGAAGCAGGCTTTGCATTGTTAACCGATCAGCGATATTCGGTTCTAAAATATCGTTTTAATAAAAAAGCAGCTGCAGCCTTTGCGGCGAGATTTTACCTTTACAAAAGGGAATATCAGAAGGTTGTCGACTATGCAGATCAGGTGTTGACTGCCAATCCAGCATCGTTGATGAGAGATTGGACGCTTGACCTTGGAGATAATTATAATGCTTTTGGTTACAATTATATAAGTGCTGATAATTCATGTAATTTAATGTTGCTACCAACTTATTCGTTGTTCGACCGTATATTTGGTACTCGTTACGGTCTTAATGGAGATGCTTTGAAAGGTACTTTTTATAATGAAGCTGGTGTAAATGGTCCAACATGGTTAAGTATTTTGCCTGGATTTAAGAACATATATGGAACTGAAGAGTATGGTGCATATATGCCAAAAACAAATGAAATGTTTGAATATACCGACAAAGTAGCCGGAATTGGTTATGCACATGTGGTACGGGCTGAGTTTACTGCCGAGGAAACTTTGCTGTGCCGGGCCGAAGCCCTGATTTATCTGAATCGTTTCAACGATGCAGTGGCCGATCTTCAGGTATGGAACAGTTCACATTTAGCGCCTAATGTTCTCACTGAATCAATCATCAAAAACTTCTATGTGGCATCGAATACCCTATTTGTAAAAACGCTTAACAACGATAAGATGAGTTCATCCTTTGCGGTTACTGCCGCTCAGCGTCCCTTCATCCATTGTGTGTTGCATTTCCGGCGCATCGAAACCATGTTCGATGGTTATCGGTGGTTCGATATTAAACGTTATGGGATAGAGATTGAGCATAATATCGCCGGAAAAGGAATTGATAAGTTGGTCTACAATGATCCCCGCAGGGCAATTCAGCTTCCTCAGGAAGTTATCAGCGCCGGTCTGGACCCAAATCCACGGAAAATAACCCCTGTTTCGGCAGGAAATTATAAAAAAATGGAATGAATAATTAATAATAATTATTGTAGAGACGTTGCATGCAACGTCTCTACAACAACCGCAACGTCTCTACAATAACCGGATTTAATCGCCCCTAATTTAACCCGTGAAAATATATCAGACAATAAATATCAAAAATATGAACAAATTAATAATATTCACCCTCTCCCTTCTTCTCTTCATCTCCTGTTCCACTGAAGAGGATTTCAGCCCAAGCATCTTTGATGTGGAGGATCATCTGAATGAAAACCAGGCCAGCTATGAATTCGATAGTTGGCTGAGGC
Organism: Paludibacter sp.; assembly: GCA_034927265.1. Classification (GTDB taxonomy): domain Bacteria; phylum Bacteroidota; class Bacteroidia; order Bacteroidales; family Paludibacteraceae; genus Paludibacter. Next base: position 151,803 of record JAYFQH010000038.1, on the reverse strand, counting down.
AGGCATATCTGCAACCCTATAATCTTGATTTTCGTTATCGGATGGAAGATGTGGGATCGGATATGGATTACAATCTTGTGCCCACTTCTTTCGATAAGGCTCAGCAAATGGCTAAATTAGTGAAGTACTTATGGTTCGATGTGTATGGTACGGTTGTAGGTCCTGAATTCCTAAAAGAAAACGGTCCGCGTATCATTCATCTGATTGGTTCGCCGGCCTATAATCCGATTTCGGGAACGATACTGCTGGGTACCGCTGAGGGCGGGCTGAAAGTGACTTTGTACCGTTGCAATGAACTGGATCCTACTGATGTGGACATGCTGAATGAGTATTACTTCAAGACGATGCATCACGAATTTGCACACATCCTTCATCAAAAAAGGAACTATCCGGTTGAGTTTGGCCTTATTTCCCAGGGAAAATATAATCCGTTGGGGTGGCAGTATAAAACAGATTCCGAAGCTGCTACGCTGGGATTTGTTTCACCTTACGCCGGTAGTCAGAATCGTGAGGATTTTGTGGAAGTTATTGCTAACTATCTGGTGAAAAGTGATGCACAATGGGATGCTATTCTGCAATTAGCTTCACAGCCCGGTGTCGATTACGACGGAAATATACTTCCTGACGATGGAATTGATGGCAGGACAATTATCCTGCAAAAACTTGAAATGGCGAAGAAATGGCTCCGGGAGTCCTGGAGCATTGATCTAGATGCTCTGCGAGCTGAAATTATTGAAAGAGAATTAACAATCAAAGAAGTGTTGGATTAATATGAAAAAATCAGGTTTCAAAATATATATGGCTTTGCTTACTCTCGTTAGTTTCATGACAGCTTGTCAACAGGAGGAAGCCGACATCTTTTCCGCTTTACCGGCAGAAAGGCTCAATAAAGCCATCAGCGACTATTACATGATGCTGACCGACGTCACCAATGGCTGGGAGATGGATTATTTTGCTAATAGCACGAGTCCGGGTTATACCCTGTTGGTGAAATTCAATAAATCGGGAAATGCCATACTTGCCTCAAGAAGCGAACTGACGGCAAACAAAGCTTATGAGAAGGACAGTTGTTTGTTTGATATAATTGGAGATAATGGTCCGGTGTTGACTTTCAATACTTTTAGTAAGATATTGCATGTTTTCTCCAATCCTGAAAATCCTGATGGATATGGCCTCGAGGGTGATTATGAGTTTATTATCTTAAAGGCATCTGCCGATACGGTTTGGATGAAAGGAAAGAAATACGGGGCAGAAGTGTTGTTGCATAAATTGCCATCGAATGTTCAATGGAAACAGTTTGCCAATGACCGGTACGAATTTACGTCATTACTTTTTTCTTCGAAGGCTCCAAAATTAACCTTGAAAATTGATAAAACAATATATAACTTTTATTATGGTTATACTCATGTGTTTGCAGTTGAAAAATCAGGAAAACAACTTTTTGAAGTTCCTTTTATAGTAACACAAGATGGAATACGGTTCTATGAGGAAATTGAAATTGAAGGGATTAAACTTAAAACATTCAGAATCAATGAGGCGAAAACCGGATTTATAAGTATAGAATCTCCCGCATATACGCTATCGGGAGTCGACGATCTGGCAACATTCTTTACTGGTGATGCCAGTTCGACTTGGAATTTTATACCCTCGAACTTCAGTACTCCATTAGGACAGCAATATCAAAACATTGTTCAGTCGGTGAAAAGTTTATACTCAGCAGATGAAGTTGCTCTTTCGATAAAGTTTAACGCTATTCGCAGAGTTTTTGTACTTTCTGTTACGTATGCAACAGGAACTAATGTTACCGAAGGTTTGCTCGACCTGAATATAAATGCGGTCAACAAGGATATGCTAACGGTTTCGTACAAGGGAACCGGTGATGCAAAAGGATTGCAGTTCTATAATGAAGTGGCTGATCTGGACGATTTTCTGTCGGCTGTGTCTTCTGCATTTGCTTTGTCAACAACTGCCAAAATTAATCCGGGAGAAATTAAATTTACTAAAACCACGAATCCACAGGTATATTTCTCAATAGAGCCGGGAAACTAATCAAATAAGGTATATAATTAAGGCTGTTAAGTTCTTTCTTAACAGCCTTTTCTTAATTATAATCAGATTAAAGTGTAGCCATTTTAATTTGCTTGAAGAAATCATTTCCCTTATCATCTACCAGGATGAACGCCGGGAAATCCACTACTTCAATCTTCCAGATAGCTTCCATGCCAAGTTCGGGATAAGCGAGACATTCTACTTTCTTGATGCTTTGCTCTGCCAAAATAGCTGCGGGACCACCAATTGATCCAAGGTAGAAGCCTCCGTATTTCAGACAGGCATCGGTCACTTGCTGACTTCTGTTTCCTTTGGCAATCATCACCATGCTGCCGCCTTTCGACTGGAACAGATCTACATAGGAATCCATACGACCTGCTGTTGTGGGTCCGAAAGATCCTGAAGGCATGCCTTTAGGCGTTTTTGCCGGACCGGCATAATATATCGGATGATCTTTTACGTATTGCGGTAAGTCTTTTCCTTCGTCAAGCAGTTCCTTCAGTTTGGCATGCGCAATGTCGCGGCCTACCACAATAGTACCTGATAAAGATAAACGGGTGGACACCGGATATTGCTTCAATGTTTCAAGAATTTCTTTCATCGGACGATTGAGATCAATTTTTACGGCATTGCCTTCGCCCTGCTGACGGTACTCTTCGGGAATATACTTACCGGGATTGTCTTCTAGTTTTTCAACCCAGATACCGTCTTTGTTGATTTTACCCTTGATGTTTCTGTCGGCCGAACAGGAAACGGCCATACCTACAAAACAGGAAGCTCCGTGGCGGGATAGCCTTACTACACGAACATCGTGTGCAAAGTATTTTCCTCCGAATTGTGCTCCCATACCATATTCCTGTGCTGCCTTGAGAATTTTAGCTTCCATTTCCACATCACGGAATGCTTGTCCGAGTTCGTTGCCGGTTGTCGGCAATTCGTCGTAGTATTTGGTTGATGCCAGTTTTACGGTTTTCATACAGGCATCCGCAGAAGTGCCCCCAATGACAAACGCAAGATGGTAAGGCGGACAGGCTGCTGTACCTAGTGTTTTCATCTTTTCTGTCAGAAATTTCTCAAGCGAAACAGGATTCAGTAAAGCTTTGGTTTCCTGGAAGAGATAGGATTTGTTGGCAGATCCTCCACCTTTGGCTATGAATAAGAATTTATATTCGTTTCCATGGCTTGCCATTAAATCGATTTGAGCCGGAAGATTGGTGCCTGTATTCACTTCATCATACATGTTAAGTGCTGCATTTTGTGAATAACGCAGATTCTCATTAGTGTAGGTTTCATAGATCCCTTTTGATAGGGCTTCTTCATCAGTGCCATCAGTATATACGTTGTTGCCTTTTTTTGCATAAACAGTGGCTGTGCCGGTATCCTGGCAGAAAGGCAAAACTCCTTTAGCTGCAATTTCAGCATTGCGTAACATCGTTACTGCCACATATTTGTCATTTTCGCTTGCTTCCGGATCAGCTAATATCTTTGCAACCTGCTGCTGATGCTCGGGGCGTAACAGAAAGGAACAATCGCGCATGGCAGTACGGGCCAGCAAAGTGAGCCCTTCAGGCGCAACTTTCAATATTTCCTGTCCTTCGAAGTTTGCCGTGCTGACATAATCTTTGGTTAATAAATAGTACTCCGATTTGTCCTTTCCCGTTGGGAATGTTTCCTGATACCTGAATTCTTTTGCCATAAATACAGTTGATATTTTGTTGTTTACTATTGAGTGCAAATTTACTGCTTTTTGTTGAATTTATAAACCATATAAGTCATTTAAGAATGATATAAGTTTAAATCAAAGTGTCAAATTATTTATCAATAAATAAACATAAGATTGCAGAAATTGTTTCATTATAACTTATATGATTCTTAAATGACTTATATGGTTTATAACTCTTTATAGTTTCAACAAAAAACAGTACTTTTGTAACCTGAATTATTAATGGTATTAGTTTAAGGTAAAATAATATAAATCAAAACAATATGAATAAAAAAGCTTTATTAATGATTCTCGATGGCTGGGGAATCGGCAATGGATCGAAAGCGGATGTAATTGCTTCGACTCCAACTCCTAACTGGGATAAATTAATTGCCACTTATCCGAATTCTTATCTGCTGGCTTCAGGGGAACATGTGGGACTGCCTGATGGTCAGATGGGTAACTCGGAAGTGGGTCACCTCAATATTGGTGCCGGACGTGTTGTTTATCAGGACTTGGTGAAAATCAATATTGCCTGCCGTGACAACAGCATCATGCAAAATCCGGAGATTGTGAATGCTTATACCTACGCGAAAGAGAATAACAAAAAAATGCATTTTCTGGGTCTTGTTTCTGACGGAGGGGTGCACTCTTCTCAGGATCACCTGAATAAACTGCTGGATATTGCTAAATCATACGGAATCAAAGATGCCTATGTGCATTGCTTTATGGATGGCCGCGATACTGACCCGAAAAGCGGGAAAGGTTATCTCGAACAATTAGAAGCACATACGCAGTATTCTGGTGGTAAGATTGCTTCGGTGATTGGTCGTTACTATGCTATGGACCGCGATAAAAGATGGGAACGTGTGAAAGAGGCGTATGATCTGATCGTTAAAGGAGTAGGAACTCCTACAACTGATCCTGTAGCTGCTATGCAGGCTTCCTATGATGCCGGTGTTACCGATGAGTTCGTAAAACCAATCGTAGTTATAGGTGATAACGGGAAACCACTGGCAACTATTGAAGCCGGTGATGTCGTGATTTTCTTTAACTATCGTAACGACCGAGCCAAAGAACTAACCATCGTGCTGACTCAGGAAGATATGCACGAATTTGATATGCACACTCTCCCGTTGGAATACTACTGTATGACACCGTATGATTCTTCTTTCAAAGGATTGAAGGTGTTGTTTGATAAGGATAATGTTCAGAATACGATGGGAGAGTATGTTTCTTCTCTTGGAATGAAACAATTACGTATTGCAGAAACGGAGAAGTTTGCTCATGTTACTTTCTTCTTCTCAGGTGGTCGCGAAGCGGAATTTGATGGAGAAGAAAGAATTCTGATTCCTTCGCCCAAAGTGGCAACTTACGACTTAATGCCTGAAATGAGCGCTTATGGTATTAAGGATGCATTGGTGGCTGAACTGAACAAGCAAAAGTTTGATTTTATTGTGCTGAACTTTGCCAATGGCGATATGGTGGGCCATACTGGTGTACGTGAGGCAATTGTGAAAGCTGTGCAGGCGGTAGACGATTGTATGGGCCAGGTAGTCGAGGCTGCAAAAGCCAATGATTATGAGGTGATTATTATTGCTGATCATGGAAATGCGGATAATGCTGAGAATGAGGATGGATCGCCTAATACTGCTCACTCACTCAATCCTGTGCCTATTGTTTATGTAACCAATCGTCAGGGAGCTTCTGTTGAACATGGTATCCTTGCCGATGTTTCTCCTACTATCTGTCAGATTCTGGGTATTCAGAAGCCGGCGGAAATGACGGGGAAAGGTTTGTTGAAATTTTAATTTTAGAATATTAACCACATTAGTCACATGAGTTCACTTTGGCTTTCGGTTTGACTTTGGCAGTTTAAAGTAAACCTATGTTTCTCATGTGACTAATGTGGTTCAAAAAAATACAATGAGAGAGATTCTACAGAGACGGATTCTTGTGCTGGATGGCGCCATGGGTACCATGATACAGCGTTACAAACTGACGGAAGCGGATTACCGCGGACAGAGGTTTGTGGATACTGCTGTGCCCCAGAAGGGGAATAATGACCTGTTGGTGCTGACGCAGCCAGAAGTGATTCATGAGATTCATTGCAAATATCTTGAAGCTGGTGCCGATATCATCGAAACCAACACCTTCAATGCACAGCAAATCTCGATGGAGGACTACGGCATGCAGTCACATATCCGCGAAATCAATCTCGAAGCTGTGCGTCTTGCCCGCAAAGCTGCTGATTTTTATACGACTAAAACGCCAGATAAACCGAGATTTGTTGCCGGAGCTGTTGGTCCAACCAACAAAACAGCTTCTATGTCGCCTGATGTAAATAATCCGGCTTATCGCGCCGTGACCTTCGATCGCTTGGTTGAAGCCTATAAAGAACAAATTATTGCATTGATCGAGGGTGGAGTGGATGCCATTCTGATTGAAACCATTTTTGACACCCTGAATGCAAAAGCGGCAATTTTCGCGGCTAATAAGGCGATGGAAGAATTAGGGAAAAAAGTAGAACTGATGATCTCGGCTACAGTGGCCGATACCAGCGGTAGAACCTTGTCGGGACAAACCATCCGTGCTTTCCTGGCTTCCATTGGTCATGCTGATGTGTTGTCGGTAGGATTGAATTGCTCTTTTGGCGCCAAAGACCTGAAACCTTATCTGCAGGAGATTTCAAAATATTGTAACTGCTTTGTAAGTGCTTATCCTAATGCTGGACTGCCGAATCAGTTTGGCGAATATGATGAGAGTCCTGAGAAGATGGCCGTGCAGGTAAAAGAATATTTTGATGAAAAACTGGTAAATATTATCGGTGGCTGCTGTGGGACAACTCCTGATCACATCGCTGCTTATCAGCAATTGGTAAAAAATGTTGAATTGCGTACTCCTGCCAGCGCAGAAAGTAATCAGGGAGTACTTCATTTGTCAGGACTGGAACATCTTGATATAAAAAGTGATTCTCTCTTTGTCAATATAGGAGAAAGATGCAATGTGGCTGGTTCAAGGATGTTTTTACGACTGATTAACGAAAAGAAATACGAAGAAGCTCTACAGATTGCCCGTAAACAGGTGGAAGATGGAGCGCAGGTCATCGACATCAATATGGATGATGCGATGCTTGATGCTCGTCAGGAAATGACTACCTTTCTCAATTATATTGCTTCGGAGCCTGAGATATCGAAAGTGCCCATTATGATTGATTCATCCAAATGGGAAGTCATTGAAGCTGGTCTGAAGTGTGTACAGGGAAAATGTATAGTAAATTCTATCAGTTTGAAAGAGGGAGAAGAAGACTTCATCAGCAAAGCAAAAAAGATTCGCGCTTATGGCGCAGCTGTTGTCGTGATGGCCTTTGATGAAAAAGGACAGGCTGATTCTTTTGAACGCAGAACTGAGATTTGCTCGCGTGCTTATCGTTTGCTGACCGAAAAAGTTGGTTTCCCGGCCAGTGATATCATCTTCGATCCGAATGTGCTGGCAATCGCCACAGGTATTGAAGAACATAACAATTATGGTGTTGATTTCATCGAAACGGTGAAGTGGATCAAGGTAAATTTACCTTTTGCACGGGTAAGTGGAGGTATTAGTAACCTGTCGTTCTCGTTCCGTGGTAACAACATAGTAAGGGAAGCCATACATTCGGTTTTCCTGTACTATGCCATCCGTGCCGGACTCGACATGGGAATTGTGAATGCAGGCATGTTACAGATTTATGAGGAGATACCTGTTGAACTCCTTGAATATGTGGAAGATGTGGTGTTGAATCGTCGTCCTGACGCCACAGAAAGATTAGTGGAACTTGCCGAAAATCTGAAAAATACACAAACAACTCCCCTCTCCCAGGGGAGAGGGGTTGGGGGTGAGGCCTGGCGTACCCGTGATTTGCAAGGTCGTCTCGAATATGCCCTGATCAAAGGCATCAGTGATTATCTCGAGGAAGATTTGCAGGAAGCGCTCAAAAAATACGATACAGCTCTTGAAATTATCGAAAAACCGTTAATGAGCGGAATGAATATTGTCGGAGATTTATTCGGTGCCGGAAAAATGTTCTTGCCTCAGGTGGTAAAAACTGCCCGCACGATGAAAAAAGCAGTGGCCATTCTTCAACCCGACATCGAAGCTGAAAAAGTACCCGGACAAAGCTCTTCTGCAGGTAAATTTCTGATCGCTACTGTGAAAGGAGATGTGCATGATATTGGAAAAAATATTGTGGCTGTGGTGTTGGCTTGCAATAATTACGAAGTAATCGACCTGGGAGTGATGGTTCCAACCGAAAAAATCATCAAAACTGCGATAGAAGAAAAAGTCGATATATTAGGATTAAGCGGATTGATTACGCCGTCCCTTGAAGAAATGTGTGTGGTTGCGACCGAAATGGAAAAGGCCGGATTGAAAATTCCGTTGTTAATCGGAGGCGCTACAACATCTAAAATCCATACAGCAGTCAAAATTTCACCAAATTATAAAGGTCCGGTGGTGTATGTAAAAGATGCTTCTGTGAACACACATATTGTTTCGCAGCTGATGAACCCCAATACAATTAAGAAATTTTCAGAAGAAGTTGCGGCTGAATATAAGAGCCTGAGAGAAAAGCAAACAGCAAAAACAAATCTGCTTTCGCTGGAAGAAGCAAAACTCCGTAAACCGATGTTGTTTTAAAAATAACCACATCAGCCACATAGTACACTATAACTTATTTGATCGGAATGATTCAATAGTTCAAGGTGTGCTATGTGACTAATGTGGTTTAAAGTCTTTATTCAACGTATTTATTGATTACCACATGTGCGATTAAACCACTAACCACCAATGCGCCGGCAACAATTAAAATGGTATTTTCAGGGGTGTTGTTGAAGTAGTATACAGCTAATAGTGCAGTACCAATCAATAAAATAAAGGGTCCTAAGTATTTCAAAAAGCTTTTCATTGCGATATCGTTTTAATTTACTCTATTTGAATACAAATAAAGCGATATTTTGTCAAGTAATCAAATAAAATCTACAAAAAAAGAAAAAAAATAGCCGGAACTTATTGGATGGAACCCCTCTTTTAAATTATTTTGTAAATTTGTGCTTTAAATATAACCATTGAAAAATCAGTAGAGCCAATGTATATAATCATTGTTGGAACAGCATATCCTTATCGTGGAGGACTGGCAGCTTATAATGAAAGACTGGCAAGAGAATATCAAAAACAGGGACATAAAGTTGAGATCATCACCTTTACTCTGCAATACCCCGGTTTTTTATTTCCGGGTAAAACCCAGTTTTCATCTGAGACCAGACCCGATGATCTGCAGATATCAAGGACCATTAATTCTATAAATCCATACACATGGATAAAAACGGGATTAGAAATAAGGAAAAAATCTCCTGACAAAGTGATTTTCTGTTATTGGATGGCTTTTATAGCTCCTTGTTTTACGACCATCGCTAATTATGCACGCAACGGAAAAACAAAGATGATAGGTTTGATACACAATATGATACCGCATGAGCCAACTATACTTGATAAACTCTTTCCAAAATCTTTTGTTAAAGCCATGGATGGTTTTGTCGCAATGGCTGAATCGGTGGTGTCTGATATTAATTCTTTCGATCGTGATCTGAAAAGAAAAGAATTGTCGCCTCATCCAATCTACGATCATTACGGAGAAAAGGTGGATCGAACACTGGCAGCAATGCGCCTTGGGTTGCATGAGGAAAGTCATTACATACTCTTCTTTGGATTCATAAGGCACTACAAAGGATTGGATTTGTTGATAGAAGCTTTTGCTGATCAAAGATTGAGAACTATTCCGGTGAAATTGATTGTAGCCGGCGAGTTTTATGAAAATCCTGAGCCCTATTTGAAACTGATTCACAAACATAAATTAGAGAATTTTGTTGAATTGCGTACTAAATTTATCGCCGATAAGGATGTGAAAAACTATTTTAGCGTGGCGGATATTGTGGCACAACCCTATCGCTCTGCTACGCAAAGTGGTGTCAGTCAGATTGCATATCATTATGAAAACCCGATGCTGGTTACCGATGTAGGTGGTTTAGCCGAAATTGTTCCGCATAATAAAGTAGGATATGTGGTTGATGTAGATCCGGGGAGAATTGCAGATGCACTCTACGACTTCTATTCTAATAACCGTGCTGAGGAATTTATTGCAAACATCAAAGAAGAAAAAAAGAAATACGAATGGTCGCGGATGACCGATACGATTAACTTAATATAATAATATAAACCACATTAGTCACATCAGAATACTTAGTTCTTGATGAACGGTTTAAACAGTGAGAGCCTTTTCTTTGTTGACTATAGACTAAAGCGTACTGTTGTGACTAATGTGGTTCAAAAAACATCTCAAATGAACAGCGAAATAGTCCAGACCCCCCTGATGAAACAGTACTTCGAAATTAAATCGAAGCATCCTGATGCTATATTATTATTTCGTTGCGGCGATTTTTATGAAACTTTTTCTACCGATGCAATAAAGGCTGCGGAAATACTGGGCATCACACTTACCCGTCGGGCAAATGGATCGGCGAAAAGTGTTGAACTGGCGGGATTTCCTCATCATGCACTGGATACCTATTTGCCAAAGTTGGTGCGTGCTGGTATGCGGGTGGCGATATGTGACCAGCTTGAGGATCCGAAACTGACAAAGAAGCTGGTTAAAAGAGGTATAACCGAATTGGTAACTCCGGGAGTTTCTTACAGCGACACGACACTTAATCATAAAGAAAATAATTTTCTTGCATCGGTATATATAGATAAAAAACGGGTGGGAGTGGCTTTCCTTGATATTTCAACCGGAGAGTTTCTTGTAGCAGAAGGTACTGCGGAGTATATTGACAAGCTGCTGAATAGTTTTGGCCCGAAAGAAGTATTGTTCGATAGAAACAGAAGGCGGGATTTTGAGGAACTGTTTGGAAATAAATTCTTTACTTACGCGTTGGAGGATTGGGCGTATGTCCCTGATTCGGCAAACGAAAGATTGCTGAAACATTTTGAAACCAAAAATCTTAAAGGATTCGGAGTGGAAAATTTACCTTTTGCTGTAGTAGCAGCCGGTGCAATTCTCCACTATCTTGATCTGACTCATCACCAGCAAACCGGACATATTACCACTCTTTCGCGTATTGAGGAAGATCGTTATGTGTGGCTCGACCGGTTTACGGTGCGCAATCTCGAACTCTACGGTTCTATGCATGAAGGCGCTAAAACCCTGGTGGATGTGCTGGATAAAACTATTTCACCCATGGGGTCTCGGTTGCTTAAAAGATGGATTGCTTTCCCATTGAAAGATGTTAAGCCTATTAATGAACGCCTCGGGGTGGTTGAATATTTCTTTAAATATCCTGATTTCAAAATTCTGTTGGATCAACAGATTGCGTTGATTGGTGACCTCGAAAGGATCATCTCGAAAGTTGCTGTAGGAAGGATTAATCCCCGGGAAGTTGTTCAGTTGAAAGTAGCGCTGAAGGCGATTGAACCTATCAAACAAGCATGCGCCGAAACTGATAATCCAACACTTCAGAAAATTGCGGATCAGTTAAACGCCTGTCCTCTGATTGCTGATAAAATTGAAAAAGAAATTCAACCCGATCCTCCAACCCTTATTGTAAGAGGAAATATTATCCGCAGGGGAATTGATGCCGATCTTGATGAATTACGTGATCTTGCTTTTTCAGGGAAAGAGTTTCTGCAAAAAATACAGGAAAGAGAAAGTGCCAATACAGGTATTCCCAGTCTGAAAATCAGTTTTAATAATGTCTTCGGATATTACATTGAAGTGCGCAATACGCATAAGGATAAGGTTCCTGATACATGGATACGTAAGCAAACATTGGTAAACGCTGAAAGATACATTACTCAGGAACTTAAAGATTATGAAGAAAAAATTCTGGGTGCAGAAGATAAAATATTAAGTATTGAGACCCGTTTGTTCAATGAGTTGGTGGCAAGTCTGGTCGATTATATTGCAGCCATTCAACTGGATGCTAATCTTATCGCCCAACTGGATTGCTTATTGTCTTTCTCACGTGTGTCCGCTGAAAATAAATATGTGCGACCTGAGGTAAACGACAGCAATATCCTTGAAATAAAACAGGGGCGACATCCTGTAATTGAAAAACAGTTGCCACCGGGAGAATCTTATGTTGCTAATGACGTGTATCTTGATAATAATTCACAACAAATTATCATAGTGACAGGTCCGAATATGTCTGGTAAGTCGGCTTTGCTTCGTCAAACGGCAATCATCACACTAATGTCACAAATCGGCTGTTTTGTCCCGGTTGAAAGTGCTAAAATTGGTGTGGTCGATAAAATCTTCACGAGGGTGGGAGCGAGTGATAATATTTCCCAGGGCGAATCTACTTTTATGGTGGAAATGAATGAAGCTGCCAGTATCCTGAATAATCTTTCAAATCGGAGTCTTATACTTTTTGATGAGTTGGGACGTGGAACATCAACCTACGATGGTATTTCCATTGCCTGGGCCATTGTCGAATATATTCATGAACATCCTTCGTGCAAGGCAAAAACACTTTTTGCAACCCACTATCATGAGCTGAACGAAATGGAAAAATCATTCAATCGTATCAAAAACTATAATGTTTCAGTAAAAGAAGTCGATAAGAAAGTGATTTTCCTCAGGAAACTCGTGAAAGGTGGAAGTGAACATAGTTTTGGTATTCACGTGGCTAAAATGGCAGGCATGCCTCAAAGTATTGTGAAGCGATCAGAACAGATTTTGAAACAGCTGGAGACCGATAATCGTCAAACCGGAGTCGCCAAACCGATAGGTGAAATTGCCGAACAACGGGAAGGATTCCAACTTAGCTTCTTTCAGCTGGACGATCCGGTGCTCGAGCAAATCAGAGATGAAATTAAAGGACTTAATATTAATGATCTGACTCCCCTGGAAGCGTTGAACAAACTCAACGAAATTAAGAAAATTATCCTGGCCAAGAGTTAAAAGTTGAGAGTTGAAAACGAGCATCAACTTTCAACTCTCAATTCTCAATTAAATCCCGAACGTTTCCGCAACGGCCTTACAAACTACCTTCCCTTCTACAATGTTAAGGCCTTTTCGCAGGTCTTCGTGGGTTTCGCAGGCTCTTTCCCAACCGGCATTGGCCAATTTTACTGCATAAGGAAGTGTGGCATTGGTTAATGCCAGCGTTGAAGTACTGGGAACAGCTCCAGGAATATTTGCAACACAATAATGTAAGATGCCATCAACCTCATATACAGGATTGGCATGGGTGGTTGGCCGGGAAGTTTCAAAACATCCACCCTGATCGATTGAGACATCCACCATAACTGCTCCTTTCGGTAGAAGTTTCAACATTTCTTTGGTAATGAGCGATGGAGCTTTTGCCCCCGGGATTAAAACCGCTCCGATTACCAGATCCGTTCTCGGGAGTATTTCTTCAATATTATAATGTGACGACATCATTGTGTCCACATTTGCCGGCATGATTTCGCTCAGTTGACGTAAACGGGGAAGCGAAATGTCGGCAATGGTAACATGTGCGCCCAGACCTGCTGCCATAAATGCAGCGTGGGTTCCAACAACTCCTCCTCCCAATATTAATACATGGGCAGGATTAACTCCCGGAACACCTCCCAACAGAATTCCTTTTCCTCCCTGAGGTCTTTCCAGGTACTTTGCTCCCTGTTGAATCGACATTCTTCCTGCCACTTCCGACATAGGGATCAATAGTGGTAGGGTGTTGTTATACTCTACAGTTTCATACGCAAGACAAACCGCTCCGCTTTTGATCATTGCCCTTGTCAGTTCTTCGTTAGAGGCAAAATGAAAATACGTAAAAACGAGTTGTTTTGGACGAAAAAGATGATACTCCTGAGCGATAGGTTCTTTTACTTTCATGATCATATCAGCAGTCGAAAAAACTGCTTCTGCGGTAAGTAAAATTTTTGCTCCTGCGTTGATGTAGGCAGCATCTGCAAAACCACTGTTTGCACCTGCATTTGCTTCAACGAAAACTTTATGTCCGTTCTGTACAAGTGTGTGTACACCTGAGGGAGTCAAGGCAACCCTGTTTTCGTTATTTTTTATTTCTTTTAACAATCCGATGATCATAGGAGTTAATTTAAGGTTGAACAATATTGAATATTTAGGCTGTAAAAATACAGAAATTTAATTTGATTTTTTATCACAAATTCAGGAAACCTTTTATACAGATAGTGAATGCTTACAATAATGACATTTTTCACTTCTTTTTTGAGAAAATTAAAATAAATTAAGGTCGAAAACAAAAAATAATGTACCTTTGCACATCAAAAAATCATTGCGTTTTTTTTTAATATACTAACTAGCCGGATTTCTCTTGGAAGACAAATTATTTGCTGCTTTTATGTGTCTAATCTGCGCTGTAATTTGAGAGTCAAATCTATTAAACACACATATTTATAAACGTATGAAGAAGCATAATTTTAATGCGGGACCGTCAGTTTTACCGCGCGAAGTAATTGAAAAAACCGCTCAGGCAGTACTTGACTTCAATGGTTCCGGGTTATCAATTCTGGAAATTTCACATCGTGCCAAAGATTTCCAACCAGTAGTGGATGAAGCAGTGGCATTGTTCAAAGAATTGTTGAATATCCCTGAAGGTTATTCAGTATTGTTCCTTGGCGGAGGTGCCAGTCTCCAATTCTGTATGGTTCCATTCAATCTGTTGGAAACAAAAGCTGCCTATCTGAATACAGGTACATGGGCAAGCAAAGCGATAAAAGAAGCTAAAGGATTTGGCGAAGTGATTGAAGTTGCCTCTTCAAAAGCAGCTAACTTTAATTATATTCCAAAAGATTATGTGATTCCGGCTGATGTGGATTATTTCCACATAACAACCAATAATACCATCTTTGGAACAGAGATATTGAAGGATATTGATTCTCCTGTAACATTGGTTGCCGATATGTCTTCGGATATTTTTTCACGTCCGGTTGATGTTTCAAAATATGGTGTTATTTATGGTGGTGCACAGAAGAACCTTGCTCCTGCAGGGCTGACTTTTGTAATTGTAAAAAATGAAATCCTTGGAAAAGTATCAAGGTATATCCCTTCTATGCTCAATTACAATACCCATATTGAAAATGGCTCGATGTACAATACGCCTCCTGTATTGCCTATTTATAGTGCACTGGAAACATTGCGCTGGATTAAGGCGAATGGCGGTGTTGCTGAAATTGAAAAACGTAATATAAAAAAGGCAGAGTTGCTCTATAATGAAATTGATAGAAACAAATTATTCGTAGGTACAGCTGTGAAAGAAGACCGTTCACGTATGAATATTTGTTTTGTAATGAATCCTGAGTATGCCGAACTTGAAGCAGAGTTTCAGAAGTTTGCCACCGAAAGAGGTATGGTCGGTATCAAAGGTCACCGTTCGGTAGGAGGTTTCAGAGCTTCAACCTACAATGCTCTCCCGGTTGAAAGCGTTCAGGCGCTGGTAGATTGTATGCAGGAATTCGAAAAAATAAAATTATCATGAAAATTTTAATTGCAACCGATAAACCATTTGCAAAAATTGCGGTGGACGGTATCAGAAAAGAAATTGAAGCTGCCGGTTATGAGCTTGCATTGCTCGAAAAATATACTGAAAAGCAGCAATTGCTAGATGCTGTTGTGGATGCCAATGCCATTATCATTCGTAGTGATATTGTTGATGCAGAAGTTATTGCCGCAGCTAAGAATTTGAAAATTGTTGTGCGTGCAGGTGCCGGTTTCGACAATGTTGATCTCGAAGCTGCAACCGCAGCAGGAGTTTGCGTAATGAACACTCCCGGACAGAATTCAAATGCAGTAGCAGAGCTGGTCTTCGGACTATTGGTATACGCTGTTCGTAATTTCTATAATGGCACTTCAGGAACAGAACTGAAAGGAAAGAAGTTGGGAATCCATGCTTATGGTAATGTGGGACGTAATGTTGCTCGCATCGCTAAAGGCTTCGGAATGGAGCTGTTTGCGTACGATGCTTTCTGTAGCGATGAATCTATTGCTGCCGATGGAGTTATGCCTGTGAAATCAGTAACGGAATTGTATGAAAAATCGGATATTGTTTCATTGCATATCCCGGCGACCGCTGAAACGAAACAGTCAATTAATAAGGCACTGTTGAATTTGATGCCAAAAGGAGCTGTGCTGGTGAATACCGCCCGAAAAGAAGTTATTCATGAAGCTGAACTGGCTGAGTTAATGGAAGTACGTCCCGATTTTAAATATCTGACCGATATTTTACCCGGAAACCATCAGGAAATGGTGGATAAATTTGCCGGAAGATATTTCTCAACCCCGAAAAAGATGGGAGCTCAGACTGCTGAAGCAAATATCAATGCAGGTATTGCTGCTGCACAACAGATTGTTGATTTCCTGCAAAACGGCAATCAGCGTTTCCGTGTAAATCAATAAAAAAATTAACCA
This sequence comes from Paludibacter sp., assembly GCA_034927265.1. Classification (GTDB taxonomy): domain Bacteria; phylum Bacteroidota; class Bacteroidia; order Bacteroidales; family Paludibacteraceae; genus Paludibacter. The sequence goes on along the minus strand of JAYFQH010000038.1, from coordinate 135,592 downwards.
CATTAGTCACATAAGTACACCCTGGTTGTTGTTGAATAGTTAAACTGTTCTGCCAATTTTATTAAAGTGTTCTAATGTGACTAGTGTGGTTAAAAAATAAAAAAGCTGTCCAATTAAAGACAGCTTTTTTTGTGTTGCGGAGGCCCGATTCGAACGAACGACCTTTGGGTTATGAGCCCAACGAGCTACCACTGCTCCACTCCGCGATGTTTTGGACTGCAAAGGTAATGCATTTTTTTGAATCTCCAAATCTTTTTGCCAATTATTTTCATTAAACAAAAATCACTCATCACTCATTGCTGTTCTCTATTAGCTATTCACAATTTCCTATTCCCTCTCATTCCCATTCCCTTTCGCTTATTTTGACTAGATAAGTGGTTGTATCAAAAAAAAATATTATATTTGCGGCTCGTTTAAAAAATAATTATTGTTTTATTAAATAAAAAGTTCCATGCAAAACAAAGGTATTGTAAGAGTTTTAGCAATTTTGCTGGCCTTAGTAAGTTTGTTTTACCTTTCATTTTCAGTTGTAACCGGTACATATAATAAAAAAGCCAAAGAGTTTGCTGCAGGTGATAAAGTGAAAGAGTATCAATATCTTGATTCTCTTTCTGGTGAAAAGGTTTACTTTGGTTATACACTGAAAGAATGTCGTGAGAAAGAAATTAATTTAGGCTTAGACCTGAAAGGAGGAATGAATGTGACACTGGAAGTTTCAGTGGCCGATATTCTTCGGGCTTTATCAGGTTACAATAATAGTCCTGAATTTGGACAAGCCCTCCAATTGGCGACAGAACGGCAAAAAACAAACAGTCAGGTACAATATATTGATCTTTTTGTGGCTGCTTTTGAGGAAGTTAGTCCCCAGGGACAACTTGCGTCAATATTCAGTACGATGGAACTTAAAGATAAAATCACTTTGAAAAGTACGAATAAGGAAGTTGTTGCTGTACTTAAAACTCAAATTGATGGAGCAATAAGCAATTCTTTTAATGTGCTGCGTTCCCGTATCGACCGATTTGGAGTTGTTCAGCCGAACATACAAAGAGATAACAATAGCGTTGGACGTATTCTTATCGAGCTCCCGGGAGTAAAAGAGCCTGAACGTGTACGTAAATTATTACAGGGGTCTGCTAATCTGGAATTTTGGGAAACATATGAGTTGACTGATATTGTCAACAACATTATGGAAGCAGATCGTGTGCTGGCTAATGTTAAAACTCCTCAGGACAGTGCTCAAATAGCAGCAAAAGCTGAAACAAAGAAAGGCGAAGTGGCAGCTGCCCCTGTTTCCAAACAAGATAGTTTGATTGCTGCACTGAAAGATAAAAAAGAAGCAACTGTTGATTCAGTTAAGTTGCAGGAACAGTTCAGAAAAGAACATCCGTTGTTGTCTGTTTTGCAAATTCCGGGAATTGAAACAGGTCAGTTTAGCCGTGGTCCTGTTGTGGGTATGGCTCACTATAAAGATACTGCAAGGATTAACACATATTTCAGTCAGAGAGCTGTTAAAGAGTTGCTTCCTGCAAACTTAGGTTTACGCTGGACTGTAAAAGCCATCAATGAAAGAGGTGATATCTATCAATTGATTGCCATTAAAACCAATCGTGACAACCGAGCACCACTTGGAGGAGAATCGGTGACTGATGCCAGGGCCGATTTCAGCCAGACTTCTGCATATGCGAATGTTTCTATGAGCATGAATAGTGAAGGAGCTAAAATATGGGCGCGTATGACCAAAGAAAACATTGGTAAATCTATTGCCATTGCATTGGATGGTTATATTTATTCGTTTCCGACTGTAAATACTGAAATTTCAGGTGGACAGTCACAAATTACCGGTAATTTTACTGTTGAAGAAGCTAAAGACCTTGCAAATACACTGAACTCAGGAAAGATGCCCGCACCGGCCCGGATTATTCAGGAAGATGTGGTAGGCCCTTCTTTGGGTCAGGAAGCCATCAATAATGGTTTATGGTCTTTTGTGATTGCATTTATCTTTGTGCTTATTTACATGATATTATACTATGGATTGATTCCTGGTATAATTGCGGATATTGCTTTGTTCGTCAATGTATTCTTTCTGATGGGGATACTTGCCTCATTTCAGGCGGTACTCACACTTCCGGGTATTGCCGGTATTGTGTTAACGCTGGGGATGGCTGTCGATGGAAACGTTTTGATCTATGAGCGTGTCAGGGAAGAAATGCTCAAAGGAAAAACCATGAAGAAATCTATTCAGGATGGTTTTAGTAATGCTATTTCTGCCATTATTGATGCGAACGTAACTACATTAATTGCGGGAATCGTTTTAGCGATTTTCGGATCAGGACCAATCCTCGGATTTGCTACTACCTTGATCATTGGTATCATTACGTCATTCGTAACTTCAGTATTCCTGACACGTTTGATGTTGGAAACTTATGCAAACAGAAAGAATGCAAAAGAATTGCCATTTACAACCAAAGCAACTGAAGCCTGGTTCCAGAATACCAAAATCGACTTTATTGGAAAACGTAAGGTATGGTATATTGTTTCGTCTATCGTTATTTTAATCTGTATAGGTTCTTTGGCAACACGCGGATTAAATTATGGTATTGACTTTAGTGGTGGTCGTAATTATGTTGTGAGGTTCGATCAGCCGGTTAGTACAGAAGAAATTCGTAACCTGCTTGAGGATGAGTTTGAAGGGGCAGGTGTTTCGGTAATCAATATTGGTGACCAAAATCAGGTACGTATATCAACAAAGTATAAAATTGATGATAATACAGAATCGGTAGGAAATGAAATTGAAGGTAAACTTTACAACGGCCTTAAACCCATGCTGAAAGCTGATGTCACAGAAACTACTTTTGTTACAGATTATATAAAAAGTTCGCAGAAGGTTGGACCTACTATTGCTGATGATATTAAGACTGGAGCTGTGTGGGCAATTGCAATTGCTTTATTATGTATAGCACTTTATATCCTTATTCGTTTTAAAGATACTGCTTTCTCCTTAGGAGCGCTTGCGTCTCTTTTTCATGACGTGCTAATTATTCTGGGGGTATATTCTTTGTTGTACACGATTATGCCTTTCTCCATGGAGATGGACCAATCGTTCATTGCAGCGATACTTACATATGTCGGCTTTTCAGTAAATGATACGGTTGTTATCTTTGACCGTATTCGTGAAAATGTGCATCTCTACCCAAAAAGAGACCGGGTGCAGATTATGAATGAATCTCTTAATGAAACCTTAAGCCGTACATTTAGTACATCTGCCAGCGTGTTCGTCGTAATGATCGCTATCTTTGTATGGGGGGGTGATACGATTCGTGGATTTATCTTTGCTTTGTTAGTTGGTACAATACTTGGAGTTTACTCTACACTGTTTGTTGCGGTGCCGATTGCTCACGATTTATACCTCAATAAAGCTAAAAAGAAAGCACTTAAAGCTCAAACGGCAGAAATAAAAGCGAAAAAATAATTTTCAGATATGTTTTAATAAAAGCCTGAAAAAGCCTTACCAAAATCTGGTAAGGCTTTTTCTTTGCTGTTAATCAGAATAAAAGGTTATTAATAGGAAACAGGTATTTTTACCTGTACCCATTACTCGCTTTTTGGATGCTTCTTTTCTTCTTTGAGAAAGTCCATGATGAACTTTGTAAGTATATCAATGGCAACGTGATTGTTTCCGCCTTGTGGAACGATGATGTTAGCAAATCGTTTTGTTGGTTCAATGAACTGCAAGTGCATGGGTTTCACTGTTTGTTCATAGCGTTCCATCACTTTATTGACAGATCGTCCGCGCTCGACAATATCCCGGTTGATGACCCTGATAAGCCTGTCGTCGGCATCAGCATCAACAAAAACTTTTAAATCAAGCATCTCTCTTAGCTCGGGACTTGTGAGAATTAATATCCCTTCTACAATGACAACTTTGCAGGGCTTTACGGGAATTGTTTCTTTTGCACGTGTACACGTTAGATAAGAATAGATGGGCTGTTCAATTTCTTGCCCTGTTTTTAACGCTTTCAGATGTTTTACCAGCAATTCCCATTCAATGGAGTCGGGATGATCAAAATTCATCTCAAGCCTTTCCTCTATTGGTTTATCGCTACTGTCGCGGTAGTATGAATCCTGGGGAAGTATAACTACCTGATTGCCGGGAAGTTTTTCTAATAATTTTTTTACTACTGTGGTTTTTCCGGATCCTGTTCCTCCGGCAATTCCAATTATAAGCATAATTTTTTGTGTTTTTGCGCGCTAATATACGCTTTTTTCTCATAAATATTTATCTTTTGCCTATAGAGATAAGACATTTTTATTTACTTTTACAGGCCAAAACTAAACCTGATTTATTTGTTTGCTATGACAGATGAAGTGAAACGCCTGACAATAAAGGAATGGGCGGAAAATGACCGGCCGCGAGAGAAATTAATAAAAAATGGAGTGACAGTGCTCTCTGATGCTGAATTGCTGGCCATACTTATAGGAACTGGAAATAAGAATGAATCTGCTGTTGAATTGGCGCGTAAGATGTTAAGTGAGTGTCATAATAATATCAATGAACTGGCTCTTCTGACGGTTTTCGATTTGTGTAACGGATTTAAAGGGATTGGTGAGGCAAAAGCAATAACCATCATTGCGGCACTTGAATTAGGGAAAAGGCGTAAAACAAACGATGTTGTTGGTCGAAAGAAAATAAGTTCAAGTATAGATCTTTATGAATTATTTGAAGTGAATATGGCAGATCTTCATCATGAGGAATTCTGGATAGCACTACTCGATGGGGCAAATAAGGTAATTGACACCAAAAAAATCTCTCAGGGCGGTAGTCAGAATACAATCGTAGATATCCCTTTAATATTAAAATTTGCCCTTGAAAAAACAGCCGTCAGTATTGCAGTTGCACACAATCATCCTTCGGGGCAAAACTATCCGAGCAGAGAAGATGAAAAAGTAACGAAGCATATCAGGGCGGGTTGTGAAGCAGTCGGACTGAGGTTTATTGATCATATCATCGTTGCCCGCGGAGGGAGATATTATAGTTTTTGTGATGAGGGAAAAATGTGAAAAATACAATGAATCTGAAATGAATAGTTTCCGCTTCATCCGCGGAGTAATAAATATCGGAATAAATAGCCTCCGGTTTTAACCGGAGGGATAAATGAAGGAAGCATAAATTAAACCACCAAAATATGAATTTATTAGAAGTTAAAGAGGTTGTAAAACAATATTCAGGTCACCTTGCACTGGCAGGAGTTAGCATGGATATACCCGAGAATTCTGTATATGGTCTTCTGGGACCTAACGGAGCCGGTAAAACCACCCTGATACGTATTATCAATTGCATTACGGCTCCTGATAGCGGTGAGATATTGCTAAACGGTATCAAATTGACATCGGAAGATGTGCGTCATATTGGCTATCTGCCCGAAGAAAGAGGATTGTACAAAAAAATGAAAGTGGGTGAGCAGGCTTTGTATCTGGCACAGTTAAAAGGGATGTCGAAGCATGATGCTCTTAAAGCACTTAAATACTGGTTTGAGAAGTTTGAAATACAATCGTGGTGGAATAAAAAAGTAGAAGAACTCTCCAAAGGCATGGCTCAAAAAGTTCAGTTTATTACCACTATTTTGCATCAACCTAAATTGTTGATCTTTGATGAACCGTTCAGCGGATTTGATCCGGTGAATGCTGAATTGCTTAAAAACGAGATGTTGGCATTAAAAGAAAAAGGAGCTACCATCATTTTCTCAACTCATAATATGGCGTCTGTTGAGGAGTTGTGTGATAATATTTCATTGATCGATCATTCAAAAATAGTGTTACAGGGAAATGTGGCTGAAATCAGATCTTCCAACGCGACAGGAACTTTCAGGGTTGTTTCAAAAAGTAATTTGTTGGCTGAAGATTTTGAAATATTAAGCTGTAAGGAAACACATAATTCTTTTGAATACGTGCTTAAAACAAATGAAAGTGATTTGAATAATGCGTTGTTGGCAAAAATAATGGAGCAATCGGAAATCAGAGTTTTCGAAGAAATACTGCCGACGATGAATGATATTTTTATTAAAACTGTAACCTCAAACAAGAAATAAATTATGAGTAAGATCGCTTTAATAATTAAACGTGAATATACCACGAGGGTCATGAAACCTTCGTTTATTATCCTGACTTTCCTTACTCCGGTTTTAATTGCAGGGATGATTATGGTCCCTTTGTTGTTGGCGCAAATCAAAGATGATTCTGTAAAAAAGATATATGTTATTGATCAAACGAAACTCTATGCTCCTGTCCTGGTGGACAATGATAAATATGATTTTGAGATATTGAATCAATCGCTGGATGAGTTTAGGAAAGAAAAAGAAAATGAAGAATATGCAGCATTGTTATATATCCAGGAAGATTTATCCGTTAATCCTAGCGCTGCAACACTTTTTTCGCAGGAACAGGTGGGGATGGAGCTTAAATCATATGTCTCTGATTTATTAAAGACTTATGTAGAAGACAAGAGGCTTGCAGAATTGAATATTCCTGATTTAAAGAAAATGGTTGAGCAGGTGAAAGTTGATCTGGATGTAAAAACAGTAAGGTGGGGGAAAGATGGTGAGGAAAAAATGGGATCTGCGGAACTTGCGGTAATTATAGGAATGATTTCTGCATTTATGATCTATATCTTTATTGTGGTATATGGGGCGCAGGTGATGTCGGGAGTGGTACAGGAGAAGACCAGCCGCATTGTGGAGGTCATTATTTCCTCGGTTAAGCCCTTTCAGTTAATGATGGGTAAAATTGTCGGTATTGCCATGGTTGGGCTCACTCAGTTTGCTTTGTGGGTTTTGTTGTCGGTTATTTTAATTACAGCCTTGTCAAACGCATTTGGAACAACACTCGATGTCTCCTCTTATCAACAGGTACAAACTATGGGAATGAGTCCTGCTCAACTCTCATTCGACCAAAGTGACGGAGTAGTTACCGATATATTGGCCGCGTTGAATAACTTCGATTTTGTACAAACAGGTATTTTGTTTGTTCTTTATTTTTTAGGGGGGTATTTACTATACGCATCCCTGTTTGCGGCTATTGGGTCGGCAGTTGATAATGAAACTGATACACAACAGTTTTCGCTGCCTCTAACCTTACCTATCATTTTTGCAATTTATGCGGCTATTTATAGTGTTGAAAATCCGGATGGACCTTTAGCCCTATGGTGTTCTATGATTCCGTTTACTTCTCCGATTGTGATGATGGTGCGTCTGCCTTTCGGAGTACCTTTCTGGCAGATAGTTTTGTCGTTGTTAATTCTTGTCCTGTCATTTATAGGAAGTACATGGATGGCGGGTAAGATATACCGGACCGGAATACTCATGTATGGTAAAAAGGTATCATGGAAGGAAATGATAAAATGGATCTTTTATCGTGGATAAATGATTGAAATTATAGATGAAAATGTCTGAGAAACAAAATGAAATCCGGATTATATCTCCATCGGGGGCAATAAATCCGGAATATATCGACGGTGCAACAAAGGTATTGACCGAATGGGGCTATAACGTTACTGAAGGCCGTTTTGCAAGGGCGGTTTATGGTCGTTTTGCAGGCACTGAGGAAGAAAGAATAAAAGATTTACAGGATGCCATTGATGATGATCAACTGGTGGCAATAGTGTGTAGCCGTGGAGGTTATGGCCTGACTCAGATCATTGATGCGATTGATTTTTCATCCTTGAAAAAATATCCTAAATGGTTGATTGGGTTCAGTGATGTGACGGTGCTTCATAGTTTCTTATCTAACCATAATATTCCTTCCATTCATGGTGTTATGGCAAAGCAGCTGACTGAGTTGGCTGCCAACTCAATATCTGTAAATAGTTTGAAGAGTGTCTTGTCAGGAGAGCTGCCTGTGTATGAGATATCTCATCGGTCTGAAAATAGAAATGGTTATGCAAAAGGTAAATTAATCGGAGGAAATCTCTCGGTTCTTATGGGCCTAAGAGGAACTCCTTACGATCTTATATATGATAAAGCCGTTCTTTTTATTGAAGATGTCGGAGAACGGGCATATCATATTGACCGCATGTTACAGAATCTTCGGCTTGGTGGAGTTTTCTCGCAACTGTCAGGCCTCATCGTCGGCCATTTTACCGACTGTGATGAGGATCCGTTGATGAAAATGACTATACGTGAGATTATTTTGAAAGCAGTTGCCAATTATGATTTTCCTGTTTGTTCTGGATTCCCTGCAGGGCATGAAGATGAAAATTACTCGCTAATATTGGGAAGAGAAATTCAACTCACTGTTACAAGTGAAAAATCCCTTATTGATTTCAGGTAAATATTTCATGCAAAACGTCAACGGAGTGCAGTCCGTGAAAATCCGGCATGTGAAGCCGGTAGTATTCAATAAGTCCCTCTAACAAATCATTTCTTCTGGTACGGGAGAGGTGTATGGTACCCATGCTGAGAAAATCACTGTGAAGTAATCTTGCAAAATCACGGGTAAGTTCTTTGTTGAGAAAATGGTTGTGAAAAGGTTTTTCTGGCTGAAATACCCCGTTCATTAAATCGAAGTAGTTGGCTTCTGCATTCTCTTTATTGGGTTCAAACCCCAAATATCGCGTCAATTTTAACATGAATATCAGGTGGAAGTTAGCTATTCCTTCTTCAAGCTCATTCATCATTTGAATGGCCTTCTTTGTGAAATCGAAAACGGCTTCGTCTGCTTCTTGTCGTTTCAGTGTTTTGTGGAGTAATTCGGTTAAAAAAAGAGCAATGGCGTTTTTCACCGGGTTACCAAATAAAGTGCTTATTGAAAACTCTATTTTAACCTCTTTGAGCTGCTGGATTTCTTTTCCGGGATGGTAAGTCGCATTTATTTCAATGATTGTCAAAGGGAGGAAAAGAGCTGATTTAACAGCAGATTTTTTTCCGGAAATTCCGTATATCATATAAGAAGTTCTTCCGAATTCTCTTGTATAAACCGTTGCGATGGACGACTTGTCAGAATATTTTACTGTCCTTAAGACGATTCCCTGAGTTTTAGTGGTCATGTTTTCTTTTCTCTCTGCCTGCAAAAATACAATATTAAGAATAATAATCATGTTTTTGTTGAAATAGAATTGTAGAAATGTATGCAGTTGCATGAGAAACAGTTAATTATATGGATTTTAAAAATATTTTTCAAAAAGGTTTTGTAGAATGAAAAAACTGCCGTATATTTGCACCCGCAATTGAGAGGTCAATTGTTTGTTAAAGAAGGCATGGCCCATTCGTCTATCGGTTAGGACGCCAGATTTTCATTCTGGAAAGAGGGGTTCGATTCCCCTATGGGCTACAATAATTAAGGATTTAAAAGTAAAAATTGAGATGGCAAATCATCAATCATCAATCAAAAGAATTCGTCAGACTGAAAAGCGCAAATTGCATAATCGTTATTATGCAAAGACTGCCCGTAATGCTGTTCGTAAATTGCGAGCTACAACTGAAAAAGCCGTTGCTGCAGACATGCTTCCAAAAGTCAGTGCTATGTTGGATAAATTGGCAAAACGCAATATCATCCACAAAAACAAAGCATCTAATTTGAAATCTAAGTTGGCAATTTATATTAATAAACTGGCTTAATAACGGTAAAACAAATATTCTGAAAGCCTGCTATTGAATAATAGTAGGCTTTTCTGTCTTACTTTGACTGGAGTATTCTGGTAGAAGAAGGATAAAAAAACACCTCTGCATAAACTCATGCAGAGGTGTTTAATTTTAGAAAATTTCTATGAATTAGAATCCTACAACGGCTTCAAGAACAATACCGTTGAATTTTCCTCCGTTTCTGATGTCGGTATTGGCAAAACCATCATAACTCTGTGTTACGTATTCCAGTTTGGTCATCAGGTTTTTTGTAACATACCAACCTGCACTGACAGCAATTCTATCGAGATTTACGTCTGTGGTGTATCCCTGTAATAATGCTGATACTGTATTGTAGCGCGCTCCTACCCAGAAGTTCTCGCTGTTACCAAAGCGATACAGCAAGTCGGTTGCAAACTGGCCGGCTGTGCGTTCTCCTGTAATTTCAGTTCTTCCGCGACCAGTTGATGTTTCTAAAGTAGTGAATGATTCCAAACCACCATATTTCAGGAATAAGTTACCCATTAATGAAGTTACTTTGTCACCGAAACCCGGATTCAATCTTCCCGATGTAAAGGTAGTAGTAGCCATGTCTTTGTCCATTACGCCATAATAATGTGATCCTGTACGGTCTCCGCCATATAATGTGTTTCCGATTGAACCTTGCGTGTGATAAACAGAACCCGTGAGTCGTCCTCTAAAATTATCAGTAAACTGTTTGTCATAGCCTAATTTTGCAATAAAAGCAGGATTTTGTTTTCCGTTTGAAGCTCCGGCTACGGGATCATAGGCGGCAATATTGCCTTTAATCTGACCGTTTGTGGCGGCTAAAACAGCTAAGAAACCGTTGTACGATAAATCAACTTCCGCTCCGATTTCTGTCGCAAATGCATCCAGAATGTAGTTTTCGATGAAAGGATTGTACATGGCATTACCATTATCAGATCTGCGGAAATGCGCATCGCCGTAGTTAACTTCCATGTGACCGACTTTAATGGTAGTGTATTTCATCAATTGGTCAATAAGATCGCTTTTCAGAAATGGAAGCTCATCAAAACGGATATAACCACCCTTTACCCAGGTTTCGTTGTGGTGTCGTGAAGAAAGATACAATGCCATATTCATGTATACTCCCTGTGCCAAATGTACATCGAAATTGAGATTGGCGACTGCGGTGTTGAACCCCGGACCGATTTTCACAAGAGTTGCTGCAGGATTAGCAACCACATCGGCAGTGTTGCTGTGACTCAGTGCCTGAAATGATTGGGTGAAATTACCACCGATTTTTAAACTTACCCGTTTAAAGTCTTCGTCTTCAGCTTTGGGACTTTCAAATTCATTAAGGCCAGCTTTACTGTAAGAGCGAATCTGTGCAAATGATAAACTGCTGAATAGTAGTACTGCAGTTAATGCGAGAATTGATTTGTTCATGTTTTTTGTTTTTTGTTTATTCTATTGATGCTTGTGCTTGTTCTTCTAATGTAATGTCAAATGCGAGTCTGACTCCGTCACCAACTTTCATAGTTCCTAAAAGTGCGGTTGGAGGTTGCATTTTAAAATCTGTCATTTTCAGATTAACACTTCCGTTGAACGTGTAAGTGCCGGCCTTAATGTTTTTTCCTGTAGCTTTAATGGCAATTTTTTTAGTAGCTCCAGCCATAGTCAGATTTCCGTTGAAGACAACATTTACATTGTTTCCATTGATCTGTAGATTTGAAACATCGGTCAATCTGAATGAGATGTTTGGATGTTTATCTGCGTTAAATGTTTCGTATGTTTTCGAGTCCATTAACTTTTCTCCACTTTTAATCGACTTTACCGGAATGTCTAATGAAAATGATTTAACCTGATTTTCACTGGCTAATATCAACTCTCCTTTTATTGTTTCCGACTTACTTTTCCAATCATGTAAATTAGAAGTGCCGTTAATTGTGATCATTGAGCTTTTCGGTGCTATTTTGAGTACCTGCGAAGCTACACTGCCTGTGATAAGCATTGAAATACTTATCAAAAGCGCAAATTTTAAATTGTAAGTTTTCATTTTTGTTTTGTTTGAAAGATTGTTTATTTATGGTTATATTTCTATTGTAACATATAAATCCTATAGAATAAGTAGTATTGGTGGTCAAAAAAAATGCCAAACTAAAAGAGCATTTTTTTAATTTTCCTGACCGAATTTCTCTAAACAAGGTCTTTCCTGATGCGCAATTTCTTCAAGGCATTTGCTCTTGAGGATTTTTATATATTCCTGCTTCATCTCAGACCAATATTTATTGGCAGCACAGCAACATTCAAACTGACAAAACTCAGGATTATCAAGACATTCAACTACTGTTATCGGCTCAAAAGCCGTGTATATGTCATACATTGTAATCAGGTTTGCCGGCCTTGCCAGTCTGTATCCGCTACCCTTACCTCTGTAAGTGGTGATGAGTCCTTTTGACTTTAATGAAGAAACAATCGAATCAAGATATTTGTTTGAAAGATTTTGTTTCTCAGCAATATCTTTCTGTAGTAAACCTTTAGGTTCATCACAGCAGGCAATGGCAATCATTGTCCTTAATCCATATCTTATTTTCGTATTAATTTTCATTTGTCAGATTTCGCTGCAAAATTATAATATTTTTTTCATCCTACAATTTACGTAGTATATAAATTATTATTTTATACAGATTTTTCAATAAATAATAGTGTTTATTATGGAATTTTATCGTTAATGTGCTTCCAACCAGTTGGATCCGACGCCACAATCGGCAATCAGTCGTACCTGTAGCTGGGCGGCATTTTCCATTTCTTCAACGACAAGCGCACGAACAACTTCAAGTTCTTCTGTCGGCACCGAGAAGTTTAATTCGTCGTGTACCTGCATGTTCATCAATGTTTTGAGATTTTCCTTTTTTATACGGTCATGAATTCTGATCATGGCTATTTTAATAATATCGGCGGCTGAACCCTGGATGGGGGCATTGATGGCGTTTCGTTCGGCATAACCTCGTACCACGCTGTTTTGCGAATTGATGTCGTTAAGATATCTTTTTCTTCCAAAAATGGTTTCTACATAACCATTTACTTTTGCCTGTTGGATAGCACTTTCCATATAGTCTTTTACAGATGGGTAGGTTTGGAAGTATCCTTCTATCAGCTCTTTCGCTTCAGCGCGGGGGATATTCAGTCTTTCCGCCAGACCAAAAGTAGAGATGCCGTAGATGATTCCAAAGTTGGCTGTTTTAGCCTTTCTTCTCATGTTGCTGTCCACTTCCTCCATGGGAATTTTGTATATTTTAGCTGCGGTGGCCGTATGAATATCATATCCGCTTTTGAAGGCATCGATCATGTTTTGATCATTGCTCAGGTGAGCCATGATCCTTAGTTCAATTTGTGAGTAGTCGGCACTGAGAAATACAGCATTATCATCGGGGATAAAAGCTTTTCTGATTTCCTTGCCCTGAGCATCCCGAATAGGGATGTTCTGGAGATTAGGATTGGTGGAGCTGAGCCGGCCGGTAGCGGCAACGGTTTGATTGAAAGAGGTATGTACCTTGCCGGTTCTCGGATTGATGAGCTGTGGTAAAGCATCGATGTAGGTACTCAATAGTTTTTTCAATCCTCTGTAATCGAGTATTTTTCCTACAATAGGATGTTTAAATTTTATTTTTTCTAAAATATCTTCCGAGGTTGAATATTGTCCGGTTTTGGTTTTCTTAGCCTTTTCGTCCAGTTTCATCTGGTCAAAAAGAATTTCTCCGACCTGAGCGGGTGAGGATACATTGAAAGGGGTGTCGGCTAATTCGTGGATTTCCTTCTCTAACTGAAGCATTTCTTCTGTAAGAATTACTGAGCTTTGCTTCAGGGCCTCGCTATCAATCCGAACTCCGTTGAACTCCATGGATGCAAGTACGCGCATTAAAGGCATCTCAATTTCAAAGAAGAGTTTTTCCAGATTATTTTCTTTGAGTTCTTTTTCAAGAATCTCTTTTAGCTGGAAGGTGATATCGGCATCTTCTGCGGCATAATCTTTCAGGAGATTAATATCTACTTCCCGTATTGGTAACTGATTCTTTCCTTTTCCACCGACCAGTTCGCTGTAATGAATTGTCCGGTAGTTGAGATAAATTTCGGCCAGATAATCCATTCCGTGGCGGAGGTCTGGTTGCAGGAGATAATGCGCGATCATCGTATCGAACACTTTACCTCTCAATTCAATGTCGTACATGCGTAGCATCAAAAGATCAAACTTTATGTTTTGCCCGATTTTTACGATATGCTCAGTCTGGAAGAATGCCTTGAATTCCTGCAATACAGCAGCACATTCAGTTTTATCTTCAGGCAATGAGACATACCAGGCAGTTCCTTTTTCATAGCAGAAAGAGAGACCTACCATTTCGGCTGTAAAAACATCCACGTCAGTCGTTTCAGTATCGAAACAAACAGCTTTTTGCATGAACAGTTGTGAAATAAGGTGAGATCTTTTGGCTTTAGTATCTGCAAGTTGATAATTGTGTGGCGTATGCAGGATCGAAATCAGACCATTTTCAGGGACTTCACCTGAGAAAGTTGTTTCTATGGCTAGTTCCTCTTTAATGACTGTTGTTTGAGATGTAATTTCAATTGAATTCTCTTCTGTCGGGCTATCATCCCCGAAAAGCGACATTTGACCGTGTTTGGCTTTTGGAGTCGCGAACTGAACTCTTGTGACTGGTTGATCGGGAGGAAGTGATGAGAAAACATTCCCGAATTTATTAGCCGACATAGTCCTGAATTCCAGTTCGTCGAAGAGTGATTTTAATACCGGTTCATTTATAGGATCAACGATATATTCCGTTTCATTGAATTCAATGGGCACATCTGTTTTGATCGTGGCAAGAAATTTTGAGAAGACAATCTGATCCTTGTTATCCTCTACTTTTGTCTTCAGAGCGCCTTTGAGTTCTTCTGTGCGGGTAAGCAAAACGTCAATACTGCCAAATTCCTTCAATAATTTGACAGCAGTTTTTTCACCGACTCCCGGACAGCCGGGGATATTGTCGGAGCTATCGCCCATTAAACCGAGCAGATCAATGACCTGTTCGTGGCTATCCAGTTCGTATTGATTTTTGATTTCATCAGGGCCCATGGTTTCGTAACCTCCGTTGTGTCGGGGGCGGTACATGAAGATGTGCTCTGACACCAATTGACCGTAGTCTTTATCAGGAGTAAGCATAAAGACCTCAAAGCCTTCCTTTTCAGCTTTTTTTGCAATGGTGCCGATCACGTCGTCCGCTTCATATCCGGCAACTTCAAGCATCGGGATGTTGTAAGCATCAATAATTTTTTTGATATATGGAACCGACAGCTTGATGTCTTCGGGGGTAGACTCCCTTTGAGCCTTATATTGCTCAAAAGCATCGTGCCTGAAAGTTGGTCCCGGAGGATCGAACGCTACAGCGATGTGAGAGGGCTTTTCACGTTTAAGCACATCTTCGAGCATATTCACAAAACCAAAGATGGCAGAAGTGTTTAATCCTTTTGAATTAATTCGTGGAGTCCGTATAAATGCATAGTATGCCCGGTAGATAATTGCATAGGCATCTATTAAAAAAAGTTTCTTCATGTAGATAAAAAATAAAAAAAAGGTTTGACCAGAACAAACTTCATACAGAATGTGTTTGTGAGTGTAAAAGTAATTAAAATTAATCCATTTTTATACTTAAGAGTACGCACATATAACAAATTTGTTTACTTTTGCAGCTTGTGAGATAGAATTTTCCTCCATGAATCTTATAGAATCGATAAGAAAGAACATTAAGTCCGAGTTGGAATTATTTGATAAGACCCTCGTTAGTAGTCTGGAAACTGACAATCCTATTTTGGAGGGAGTTAACGGATATATTTTTCAGCATGCCGGTAAAAAACTGCGTCCCATGTTGGTGATTTTGTCGGCAAAACTTGTTGGTGGAGAGGTTAATATGTCAACGATTCACGGGGCCATCGCGCTGGAACTTTTACATACGGCAAGTTTGGTGCACGATGACGTTATTGATGATACGCTCGAAAGAAGGGGTGACCGGTCGGTGAATGCCCGTTGGGGAAACAAGGTGGCGGTACTTTCCGGAGATTACATGCTTTCAGGAGCTTTGTTACAGGTTGCTAAAACACAAAATCAGGGGATATTAAATGCAGTTTCTTTTATCGGGATGCAGTTATCCGAAGGGGAAATCCTGCAATTAAGCAATACACAGCAATCAAAAATATCAGAGTCGGATTATTATAAGATTATTCAAAAAAAGACAGCCTATCTTTTTTCGGTATGTACCGAAGTAGGTGCCTTGTCGGCAAGTGCTGATCCTGAAAGCACTGAACATTTGAAAAAATATGGGGAATATCTGGGTTTCTGCTTTCAGATAAAAGATGATATTTTTGACTACTATCCTGAAGCCGAAATAGGGAAGCCTACGGGTAATGATGTCCGCGATGGCAAAGTTACATTACCACTTATTTATGCCCTTTCACATGCAAGTGAAGAAGAAAAAGCCAAGATCAACGCATGGTTGAATCTGAAAGACTTTTCAAAGGAAAATATTGCCTACATCACGCAATTTGCGATAGAAAACGGAGGTGTGGAATATGCTCAGGGACGTATGGAGGAGTACAAAAACAAAGCCATTGAGGAACTCAAGGGCTTTGCTGATGGGGCAATAAAAAATGCATTGATTGCTTGTGCAGAGTTTGCCGTTTCGCGAACGAAATAATCAGAAATATTTAATTTCTTCCCCTTTAATTGAGCTTAAAAGGTTGTTGGCCAGACGGCTTGCGCCGATTCTGAATAGCTTGTTATTCAACCATTCTTTTCCAAGTACTTCTTTTACGATAGTATAATGAGTTACTGCTTCTTCGGTGGTGACAATTCCTCCGGCAGGTTTGTAGCCCACTTTTTCTCCGGTCATGTCATACCATTCTTTAATTGCCTGACACATAATGTAGGTTGCTTCAGGAGTTGCAGCTACCGGAATTTTGCCCGTTGAGGTTTTGATGAAATCGGCACCAGCTGACATTGCCAGTATAGATGCTTTTTTAATATTAGCAGCACTTCCCAGTGCGCCGGACTCAATGATTACCTTCAAATGGGCGTTTCTGCAGGAGGATTTAATTTCGGTTAATTCTTCGCGAACTGCTTCATAATCTCCCGAAAGGAATTTTCCAATGGAGATAACCACATCAATTTCGGTGGCTCCTTCCATCACCGCCATGGCTGTTTCGGCCACTTTCACTTCAATGAAGGTTTGTGAAGCAGGGAATCCAGCTGCCACCGAAGCTATGCCAATATTCTCTGTCAGTGTTTTCTTTACGACAGGAACCATTGAGGGATAAACACAAATGGCGCCAACATTAGGGATGTTGGGATAGGTTTCATGAAATTTATTTACCTTTTGCGTCATTTTGATGATTTGATCATCGGTATCAGTGCCATTCAGGGAAGTCAGGTCGATGCAATTCAAGCATTGTTTGTAAACTTCAATAGTGTTGTTTTCCGCAAAATGTTTCGAGCGGATTTTTTCCACTTCTTTTTGAATCTGTGCGTCGTCGAGTTCACAGTTGTATTTTTGGAAGAGTTCTTTGTATTGGTTCATATGTTTAAAATTGGAAGTTAAAAAAATGGATTGTTGAATTGTTGAATTGTTGAAGCGTTAGATATATCACTCAACACTCATCACTATTTCCTATTCGCTTATTAGATGTGTATGTCTGTCAGCATCTCTTATCGTTTTCTTTTCTATGTTTTTCTTTAATGCTTCAGTAAGATCTACTCCCGTTTGATTGGCCAGGCAAATCAGTACCCATAGTACATCGGCCATTTCATCCGCCAGGTCGCCTTTTTTGTCCGATTCCTTGAAGGACTGTTCGCCGTAGGTCCGTGCCATGATGCGTGCAAGTTCTCCCACTTCCTCGGTGAGGATGGTCATGTTGGTAAGTTCGCTGAAATAGCGCACGCCGATGGTTTTGATCCATCTATCAACCTGTTGCTGTGCTTCCTCGATAGTCATATTATTCGTTTAAACGGGCAATGACAGTTTCGTTGCCGGTAGTTTCCTCGCCGACAGTAACAAATATTTCAGCATCCATGGGGAGGAACAAATCCACGCGTGAGCCGAATTTGATAAATCCCAGATGTTCGTTCAGATGACAGGATCTGCCTACATGAGCATAAGTTACAATTCTGCGTGCTAATGCTCCGGCAATCTGCCGTACCATGATCTGCGTTTTCGAAGGTGTTTCGATGATGATGGTGGAGCGTTCGTTTTCGTGACTTGATTTAGGCAGGTAGGCGGCCATATGTCTTCCTTTATGGTGTTTGGTCATAAGGACGTTTCCTGCCACCGGATACCAGTTGGCATGCACGTCGAATACCGACATAAAAATAGATACCTGTATTCTTTGATCACCGAAATACTCATGTTCTTCGGTCGGTTCCACGACAACGATAGTTCCGTCTGCCGGGGCAACGATCAGGCTGGGGTCGTCAATTTCTACCACACGGGTCGGGTTGCGAAAGAAATAGGTGAAAAACACCATGATACCTCCCGATATGATGGTAGTAATAGCCAGTAGGACATTCGGGAAACGCAGGTAGACCAACATGTTGATCGCGAATAAAATAAAAAGAAGGATAAGCAAAATTAATCTGCCCTCCTTGTGTATCTTCATATACTTCATAGCATATATTTTATTTTTCAGTTCGTCGGGAACTTTCTAAAAGTGTATTTTTTATAATTGTTGAACAAAGGTAAAGAAATCCTTTTATATGGCAATGCGTGGATAATTTCTTTTCATATCCGGCAGAATTGTTTAACTTTGCACTTCTTATAAATCAGGTAAATATTAAACTAACTTTCTCATTATGAATTTGTCAATTCTTTCAGCCATCTCGCCGGTCGACGGTCGCTATCGTTCAAAAACCGACCCTTATGCGCCGTTTTTTTCCGAATATGCCCTGATCCGTTACCGGGTACTTGTAGAAGTGGAATATTTTATCGCACTTTGTGAAATTCCGCTGAAGCAACTGAATACAGTACCGGCGGAAGTGTTTCCGAAATTACGTTTGATTGTGCAGAATTTCACAGAAGCAGATGCGCAAAAGATAAAAGATATTGAGAAAGTCACCAATCACGATGTAAAAGCGGTTGAGTATTTCTTAAAAGAACAGTTTGATTTACTGGGTTTAGCCCAATTCAAGGAGTTTATCCATTTTGGTCTTACCTCACAGGATATCAATAATACGGCTATTCCGTTGACCATAAAAGAGGCGCTGGATAAGGTTTTTTATCCTGAAATAGAAAATCTGGTCCGTGTACTTGCTCGTATGGCGGATGAATGGAGAGATGTTTCCATGTTGGCAAAAACACATGGACAACCGGCTTCACCTACCCGTTTGGGAAAGGAAGTCATGGTGTATGTGAACCGTTTGAATCAACAGTTGAGTTTACTGAAATCAGTTCCTAACTCGGCCAAGTTTGGCGGGGCAACGGGTAATTTTAACGCGCATGCGGTGGCTTATCCTACCATCGACTGGAAGAAATTCGGAAATACCTTTGTTTCAGAAAAACTTGGATTAAGCCGTGAGCAGTGGACCACACAGATATCCAACTATGATAATATGGCGGCGCAATTCGACGGAGTGAAACGTATCAACACCATTCTGATTGATTTCTGCCGTGATATCTGGACTTATGTTTCAATGGAATATTTCAAGCAAAAGATAAAAGCCGGCGAAGTTGGATCTTCTGCCATGCCGCATAAGGTAAATCCGATCGACTTTGAAAATGCTGAAGGTAATCTGGGCATGGCCAACGCCGTGTTTGAGTTTCTGGCAACAAAACTTCCGGTTTCCCGTTTGCAAAGAGATTTGACGGATAGTACGGTGTTGCGCAATGTGGGAGTTCCTTTTTCACATACATTAATTGCCACACAGAGCATTCTGAAAGGGCTGAACAAGTTATTGCTCAACGAAACGGCGATATACAAAGATCTGGATAATACCTGGGCGGTAGTGGCCGAGGGAATACAGACCATTTTGCGTCGTGAAGCCTATCCTTCGCCTTACGAAGCGTTGAAAGCGCTCACACGTACCAATGAAGCGATAACAGAACAGTCGATCAAAGCCTTCATTGAAACGCTGGAGGTAGATGAAACGGTAAAAGAAGAGTTGAGGAGAATCACTCCGAGAAACTATACAGGACTTTAATAGTTGAGAGTTGAGAATGATAACTTTCAACTCTCAACTCTCAACTTTCAACTTTCAACTAATCAACAGATAACGATGTTCAAAGTTTTTTCCATATTTAAAAGATTCATTCCTCCATATAAGAAATATGTAATAGGGAGTCTTACTTTCAATTTTATTTCCACTATTTTCAGCTTGTTTTCTTTTGCTGCCATCATTCCTGTATTACAGATATTGTTTGGTATCAAAAAGTTGCAGGTTAGCTATATGCAATGGTCGTGGAGTAATTCTTTTTCTGAAATTCTGGCTGCAGCCAAGAATAATTTCTCCTACTATTTCCAGCAAATTGTTGAGAATACGGATGTCAGCCTGACTTTATTATTTCTTGGATTATTCCTGATTGTGATGACCGCTTTCAAAACGGGTACTGCCTATCTGGCTGTCAGGATGACAATTCCTTTAAGAACGGGGGTGTCGCGTGACCTTAAGAATCAGTTGTACCGTAAAATTGTGTCTTTGCCTTTGGGTTATTTTACCGAGGAAAGAAAAGGTGATATCATGTCGCGCATGACTTCTGATGTTGCTGAGGTGGAGACCTCCATTCTTAGTGCTGTTGAAATGATCTTCAAAAATCCGATCATGATTCTTATCTATTTAGGAGTGATGTTTTTTATGAGTTGGGAGTTGACGATTTTCGTGTTGTTTTTGTTGCCCATCAGTGGATGGTTGATTGGCATTGTAGGGAAAAACCTGAAACGCAGTTCGGCTGAAGCCCAGGCTCAGCAGGGCGAATTGCTGTCGCAGCTTGATGAAACGATTGGTGGATTGCGGGTAGTGAAGGCATTTAATGCAGAAACGAAACTTGAGGCGCGTTTTGCTGCATTGAACGAACGCATCCGTAAGACTTTTAATTTTCTCCATTACCGATATAATCTGGCGTTCCCGCTCAGCGAATTTGTCGGAACAGCTGTCATAGCTATTTTGTTGTGGTTTGGTGGGGTGATTATTGTCGGCGAAAACAGTTCGATTGATGCCGCAGGGTTTATCTACTTCCTGATCATTTTTTACAGTATCATCAATCCAGCCAAAGATCTTTCACGCGCCACTTATGGTATCCGTAAAGGGATGGCCTCACTGGAGAGAATTGATAAGATTCTGAATACCGAGAATAATATTCCTGAACCCAAAAAGCCGGTTGAGATTACAGGTTTTCATGATAAAATTGAATTTAAGAACATAAGTTTCCGTTATCAGTCGGAATGGGTGCTGCAGGACATTGATCTGGTGGTTCCTAAAGGAAAAACCGTGGCGTTGGTGGGACAGTCGGGTTCCGGTAAGACCACCCTGATTGATCTTTTTCCAAGATTTTACGATGTAAAAAAGGGAGAGATATTGCTGGATGGAGTCAATATCAAAAAGATAAAATCGCACGATATCCGGAAACTGATCGGGAATGTGAATCAGGAAGCCATTCTGTTTAACGACTCCTTCTTTAATAACATCGCTTTCGGAGTAGAACACGCCACTCTGGAGCAGGTGATAGAAGCGGCAAAGATTGCCAATGCCCACGAATTTATTGAAGCCACAGAGCATGGCTACGAAACAACCATTGGTGACCGGGGCAGCAAACTCTCCGGCGGTCAGCGGCAGCGTATCAGTATTGCCCGTGCCATCCTGAAGAATCCGCCGATACTGATTCTCGACGAGGCCACTTCCGCACTCGACACCGCTTCGGAGAAAATGGTGCAAAAAGCGTTGGAAAACCTGATGATGAACCGCACGACTTTGGTGGTGGCTCACCGGTTGTCGACCATCAAAAAAGCAGATGAAATTTGTGTGTTGCATGAAGGTCGCATTGTAGAGCGGGGAAAACATGAAGAACTAATCAATTTGAACGGATATTACAAGCGATTGGTGGATATGCAGTCGTTTTGATGCCTTTTTTCTGATTGATTAGATGCCGTGCTTTGCTGTAGCAAAAGATCAATTGGTATATGAAAAAGTTTGTTTTTACGTTTCTGTTGGTTTTACCGACGGTAGGTTTTGTTGCCCAATTTCACTTCAGACAGTCTTATTAATCTGTTGGTTACCGGATTCTCCTGCTTTTGCACCAAACAATCCGAAAATTACGCCCATTCATTGATGTATCAGGGGATAGTGCGTTATACTGATATAGATAGACATATTATGAACAATAAATAATGTGTCTATCTATGTCATTATAAGATATTTATGCGCCCCGCTCGATGACATTGAGTATTCCGGTGGTATTTGTTTAATTGAGTGTGTTTGTAGTGGTACAATGACCGTCTTTGTACCACTACAAACGTATTATTAGTACCGCCACTTTGTGGCTTCATGAGAGGGTAAAAATGTACCAGTGTGTTAGGATGATAAGTTGTAGGGGCGATAGAAAGAATTCGGCGACACCAACCCTGTTGGTTCTGTGTACTCTCATGATAATTTAGCTTAGAAATGATATTTAATAAAATTTAACTATCGTGCACGTTGTTGATATTCATATTGTTATGTCTAAGTATGGTTGTTTGATAAAATTTTGATAAAATTTTGATAATTTTTTATTAAAAGATTTTATTTAGATTTGAGCACTTGATGTCGGATGAGGTATTTTTGGACCCATACTATTTTATTTGTAAGCAAGTAGACTTGATCGGCTCTGTCGCTTGACGTAGCTGGGAAAGTGCAGATGTGAAATAGATAAATTATGCTGATGTTTAACAATAAGTAATGCCCACAGGGTAAATAACCTAATTAAATTACCATATGAATCAGAGAACCGTAACAAGAATTTTATGCCTGTTTCTTTTTCAAGTGCTTTTTATTTTTTGTATGAAAGCGCAAACAGTAAATTATACCTACGATCATGCAGGCAACCGCATTTCGCGAAAAGTAATTACCCTCCCGCCTCCGCCTCAGGGAGCTAAACAACAATCCACAGACAGTACTGTAGTGCAGGATATGATGGGCGAGAGAACTATTACCGTGTACCCCAATCCCACCCGTGGAAATCTAGGAGTGCAAATTACTGGTGGTAATACTGAAGAAGAAATTCGTCTAATTATTTTCGGAGGCCAGGGTGTACAACTGTATAACAGTAATGTTCAGCAGGGGATTAATACTGTTGACATGACCGCTTATCCTAAAGGATGGTACATTCTGCGCGTGCAGGCGGGAGAGAAGCGCAAAGAATTTAAAGTTATCAAGGAATAAAAGGCATTTATCAGTCACTATTAATAAAATCTAATTAAATGAAAGCAAAAAAAATTATTATTACAGCATGTGTTGTAATTCTCTGTGCAGAATTATTATTTGCTCAGAAACCCACAGATAAAGGAAATAAAACTAATCTGGAAGATTTAATTGTTTCAAAACTCAATGCAGATGTTCAGTTGACAGATAGCCAAAAAAAAATAATTAAAGAAAGAGCGAAAGCTTTTGTGTCAAAATCAAATGCTGTTAGTTCGAAAGCAACAGCAAAAGAGAACTTTGATATTAAAAAGCAAGCCTCGGAAGAATACGAAATATTCTTGGACAGTATTTTAACCGGAGAGCAAAAAGGACAAAAGGCATTTAAAATGCAACAAAGAGCAGCAAATGCCTGTAGGGTTAAATAAAGCAAATCATCAAAACAAAAATTATGAAGACAAAGATATTGTTTTTATTGGTCTTGGTGTTAGGTGTAAGTATACCGTCATTTTCAGGTACATATACAATTACCCAAAACGATGTCATCTCTTTAACCAGCGGATATGTAAATAATATGGAAGAGGTGTGGAACGTTCAAAGCACGGTCACAGATAAACCTCTAAAGATTACCTATTTAATAGGAACAGAATCAAGTTGGGATTTTGTTACCATAAACAGTGTGAATAATCAAGGTGTGGCAACTACTTTATTGACTTTGAGCGGGACAAAAAGCGGTGTAATATCTACATTAATTCCAAATGGCAAAGCACAAATCAGATTTGAATCAGATGGTAGTGTGAGTAATTATAATGATCCTGAGGAGCCTAGAGATCCCGAAGACCCTAATCCATATTTTGGATTGAATATAAGTTTTGCTGTGGATAACGACAATATTATTCAGAACAATCTACATGTATCAGGTAATACTCAAACAGATGGGGACTTACATGTGTCAGGTTTCACTCAAACAGACGGGAACTTGTATGTAAACGGTAAAATAGGATTAGGAACTATTACACCACCAACAAAAAAGTTTGAAATTTTAGAAGGTGTGGGAGGAAGGTTTTCTTTTTCGGCGGCTAATTGCACCTCTGGGTATGAAGTGTCCCAAACAGTAGATAACACAGGATATAAATTAAATGTAGGATCCTCAATAAGAGATTACAGGTTGTCAGTAAATGGTACTGATCGTTTAATAATTAGTAGTGCAGGTAATGTGGGTATCGGAACAACAACTCCAACAAGCGTTTTTACAATTTCAAAAACCCCGGATGCAAACAAGGCACATTTATCTTTCGGCAATCCTACTGCGACATCAGGTCAAGCATCTTCATTAATGTGCTTTACGGGAAATGGAATCCAACATGCAGGTCTAAGTTGGGTTCCAAGTTCTTTAGAAAATCAGGGTAAGCTTCATTTATCGTTCGGAGGCAATGCTAATCCTATAAGTAATCCTATTAAAGTAACTTTTCAGAATGACGGAAATGTTGGGATAGGTATCACATCTCCTTCAGAAAAATTAACTATTGCAGGAGGGCATAGCGATACAAAAATGAGGTTATATTCAACCGGAAATGGGAGTGATCAACCGTCTAACTTATCATTATGGGCAAGTGAACCTTATTGGACTTATTATGGTGCCGGAATAGGATATAACGTGAACGGAAGTCCTCACTACGGAAGAATTGACAACTCTAGAGGTTCATCTTTTATTCGTTTTTTGCCGGGTGAAACAAAATTCATGTTCCAGACTACGTCAGCGACAGATGTCGATGCTTTAACCATTAATGAGAATGGTAAAGTAGGCATCGGCACGTCTGTTATTCCTTCAGATTACAAACTCGCCGTCGCGGGCAAAATCATCGCCGAAGAAGTAGTGGTAAAACTTCAGAGCAACTGGCCTGATTATGTTTTCAAACCCAATTACAACCTGATGCCCTTACATCAGGTAGAGCAATTCGTGACGGCAAACAATCATTTACCAGGTATCCCTTCGGCAGCTGAAGTACAAAACGATGGGATAAGCATGGGCGAAATGCAGAATAAGCTGCTGCAAAAGATTGAAGAACTGACTTTGTACATTATTGAGCAGCAAAAGCAAATTGATGAGTTGAAAAAACAAGTTGTGAAATAACAATCTACCTTTTTCCTTTCCAAAGCAGACAGGTTTTAGAAACCTGTCTGCTTTAATCGAACAATTATATCATTAAATCCGATAACTATGCCACATCCATACAAATACGCTGTTTTATTTTTATTGCTGTTATTTGCAATCGCAACTCCGGCAACGCAGGCACAGACCCCTCAGGTAAACTATCAATTGGAAAACGATGAAAGTGGTGCCACCAAAACTTATGTTGCCCGCGACCAGATTGTTATGAAACCGGGGTTTAAGTTTCAGAATCCCGGCTCAAATACGTTTACGGCTAAAATTGATGCAGGGTTGCTGTTTCCACCGACCGAGAATACCTATGCCTTGCCGAACGGAACCATCACTACAGACCCGACTCTGGGGGCTGTTGTGGGAAGTATTCCGGGACAGTTTGCTGTAAGCCCAACAGGGGCAGCAACTTATACCATACCTATAGAGTGTCCGCCGGGGATTAACGAGATGCAACCGAATGTGTCGCTCGTATATAACAGTCAGTTGCCAGCAGGTTTATTGGGAAGAGGGTTTGGATTGTCATGTTCCTCTGTCATTTCCAGAGTACCACATAACCTTTACTATGAAAGTGGAGCACATTCTGTATCCTTTGATGGTGATGATCGGTTTGCAATCGACGGAATGCGTTTAATAACAGATAACATTACAGAATATGGGGATGATGGGGTAATATATTTTACCGAAAACAATCAAACAACCAAAATCACATCAAAAGGCATGTTGGGTGATGGACCTGAGTATTTTATTGTTGAGACTTCCGGTGGAATTACCTTGGAATATGGAAAAACTTCTGATTCCCGTCTTGTTCCCGCAAGTGAATCCAGCATATATAATTGGTATTTGAATAAAACTACAGATAATTTTGGCAACACTATTATATACAATTATACAATGTTTGAGAACGAAAAAGTTCTATCAAGTATTGATTATTCTGGTGGTCGTGTCGAATTTACATATATATCCGAACCTAATAGGAACAATTATTATATAAACGGTAACAAAATGTCTGTCGGTTACATTCTTGATCGTATAAGGATTAAAGGAGTTGATTCAGAAAATTATTTGAAAAATTATAAAGTTGTTTACTCTGATCAAAATGGGCAAACCGTACTTTCAGAAATACGTCAATATTATAACAAAACTGGGAATGATATAGAGGAAATGAATGAAGGCGAAAATTATTATGCATTAAATCCTCTAAAATTCCAATGGACGAATGAGGTGTCAGGAGGATTTAATAATACTTCCCTGTTTAGTGGTTACAGCCTAGCAAGAACCCCTGTATTTCTTGATTTTAATGGCGATGGATTAGATGATGCATTCATAGTTACTAAAACTCAGAGTAATGGACAGGATGTTTATACGCAAAAAATTATACAAAATACAGGTGCCGGAAAAACTGAGATATTCAGTCAAACAATAAATCAAGAAAATGAAATTAGTGTGCAAAACAGTATAGTACGATCATTCGTGGATGTGAATGCAGATCGTAAAGAAGATTTAATATACAAAGCTAAAAGTGTACAATTTACATCATATGGATGGATTGATTATGGATATAATGTTGTATATAAAAATATATTGGATGATGAGGTTCTTCATATTTCTATTTACCAAAAAATAATGCCGTTATTAACATATCAAACCAGAAGTGATCCAATTCTTAACCGAGAATTTAAGACAACTTCTGGTGATTATGATGGTGATGGAAAAACCGAAATTATAGTTATTCAGGATGATAACATCGCATATCTTATTAATTATGTAGATGGAACGTTAACCAAAACACAAGTGAATACAAATGGAATTAATTTATACAATGTTTCAGATTTTCTTCAGGGTGATTTTGATGGAGACGGAAAGATGGATATTGGTTTTCTTCAGGCGTATTCTACCATAAAAACTTATAAGATTGAGAATAACTCGCTTCAAGAGATTTACACACACTATGGAGGACATTATTATGCCGCAGATGTTAACCAAGATGGCACTACGGATTTGATTAAAATAACAACAGGAACTGGTCGATTTGGTTATAGCCAAATCGAATGTTCAGCATCCATACAATACGAGGTATTATTCAGAAAAAAGGATAACACATTCGACAGTCAATCGGGAGTCTTTATAGAAGGAAATATTTTTAGTCAGTTTGTGAAAGATAATTATCCGGGATTTGATGCAAATTCAGAACAACTATCTGTTGTAGAAGATCTTAATGTAAAAGATGTTTGTTTTGTAGATTATGACGGAGATGGATTTCTTAATATAATTATTTTATACGATAGAACTTTTAATTTTAACACACCATCTTTCTCATACAATGAAAAAGATATAATTGCATATTTCTGTGAGGAAAGCGAGTTGTTTAACCCTAGCTATCCAATAAGGAACTTGAATACTAACTCTTATCGCATGAGATATTCAGGGAGTGTTCTGATTGGAAACTATTATGGAAACAGATTTGTCTTAAATTATCTTAACTCCCCAACTAATGTGGATTTAGAATCTAGATCTGATTATCAAAAGATTTCTATTGCAAACATTAAAGGGAATGGAGAAAAAACAATATTTCTGGATTATATTTATGATTATGGCTCTTACAACAGCTCTTATTATCATTATTATGGCTCTACTTTTTATGGTAGTATTATTTCAGATCGTAGTATTATTTCCAGAATTGAAGATGGTTTTGGAAATTGGACAAATATCTCATATCAAACCGACAATACATTTGGACAATCCCAACCAAGTCCATATTTTACTTCAAAAATGGGTAATGCCGTAGTTAATACTGTTATCAATGCGTTCGGGACAACTTCTTATTCATTTACAAATGAAGTGTTTCATCCTTATAAGGGTTTTCTTGGTTATCGAAATACTAGCGTAACTAATCCAGATGGCATTACTCAAACTACTACCAGTACGCTTAATATAACTTTTGCAATTTTGCTCCCTCAGAATAGTCAGTCGACACAGAACAGCACGACAAATTATTTTTCAGTAATTGATAAATCGAATAAAAGATTCTGGGTACGTGCGGATTCAATTACAGAAAGAAATTATCTGAATGCTACTGATTATCTGACAACGACAAAAAGATTTCCGAATTATGATGAT
Source organism: Paludibacter sp. (assembly GCA_034927265.1). Taxonomy (GTDB): domain Bacteria; phylum Bacteroidota; class Bacteroidia; order Bacteroidales; family Paludibacteraceae; genus Paludibacter. The sequence goes on along the minus strand of JAYFQH010000038.1, from coordinate 107,295 downwards.
TATGGGAATCCTACCTGCGTAATAACCCGATATGGCAATAATACAGGTGTGACTACTACTGAGAATTATACTTATCAACAAAAGGGAAGCTGGTATCCCGACAAGGTAAGAACCCTAGATGTAGTAAAAACAAGTCAGGGTGTTCCTTCACAAACAAGATATTACGAATATGATTATTTCGACAATGGAAGGTTAAAAACTGAAATAATTGATAAAAACGACTCAAATCAGGTAAGTAAATCTTACTTATATGATAACTATGGCAACCCAACACAAATATCTGAAACTATAACAAATATATTTACAGGGCAACCAGTTGTAAGAACATCGACAATGACCTATAAATCACAAGGCCGTTTTTTAGACATACAAACAAATCCGTTGGGACATCAGGTTAAACACAATTGGGATAATGAAACAGGTTTCTTACAAAGTAAAGAAACTAAACTCAGTGCAAATAGTGCCGTGATGACCACATCATACCAATATGATATTCTGGGACGCTTAATGGAAACAAAATATCCCGATGGCAATCGCGAGACACAGGTATTACAATGGGCAGGTACCAATGATCCCGACAAGGCAAAATATTATCTCTATAAACAATCATCTGGAAACGCGCCACAAAAAATATGGTACAATGCGATGGGACAGGAGGTCATGAGACAAACTGTAGGTTTAAATAATAATAATGTGTATGTGCACACGCTATACCGCACAGATGGTCGGGTGGATAAAATATCGGATCCTACATTTGAAAGTAATGCAAACGCAGTTACTAAATGGGCTCAACAAAATTTTGTGTATAATGCCGACCCATTTAAACGGGTAACTTCTGTTACAACATCTATGGGAAATGTAAGCTACACATATGGGTTAACATCAACCACCATTGCTCCTGAAGGAACAAAGGAAACTACTTTGAATGGTGCCGGACAAACCGTAACAAGTAAAGTAAATGGTAAATCAGTAGCATATACCTATTGGGCATCCGGTTTGGCAAAGACAGCCACACCTGAAGGTGGCTCGGCATTACTAATGGAATATAACCTCCAGGGCAACAGGATCAAGTTAACTGATCCGGATGCCGGTATTGTACTAAGCAAGTACAACGGTTTTGGAGAGTTGATTGAAGAAAAGCAGAAAATACATGATTCCACTCAATATGCCATTACAACTAATACTTATCAAGCTAATGGTCTGCTTGACAAAATAATCCGCAATGGTGAATTAACTTCATATTCTTATGATCAGGAACAAAAACTGATTAAAATAGAAATTTCTTCTACCAACAAGCAAGAGATCGGATATGATCAGTTTGGTCGTATTATAAATGTAAAAGAAACTGTTGGAGATAAAATATTTGAAAGCAAAAAAGAGTTTGACTTTTATGGTCGGATAAAGAAAGAAATTTACCCATCAGGATATTTTGTGACAAATAAATATGATGACAATGGTTTACTAAAGGAAATTACAGACAAAGCTGGCCGGTCAGTTTGGAAAGCTATTGATGAAAATGCAAGGGGACAAATTCTGAATATCCTTCAGGGAGAAAAAATATGCACATACACTTATGACGACCGTGGATTCCCAACTTCAGTATTTGCAAACGGCGTAGTTTTTTATTCCTATGTTTTTGATGCCAAAGGAAATCTTTCGGAACGACGGGATAATATGTTTACCCAACGTGAAGTATTTGGATATAACTATCAGAATGATAATCTAAACAGGTTAACTAAATGGGATATATATCAAAATATCTCAACTCTTGTGAAGAGCAATGAGATAACCTACCATCCCACTACAGGCAACCTACTAACCAAAAGTGACATCGGAGATTTCACTATGAACTATGGAGCCAACGTCAAGCCACATGCTCTGACTTCCATCGCAGGTATACCTGATAATTTTCCTGCCGACTCTTTGAATGTGACATACACAGATTTTAAAAAGATTAAAACGTTGACTGAAGGTAATAAATTCTATCAGATTACGTATGGAGTGGATGATCAGAGGAGGAAATCGATCTACAAAGTCAATGGTGAAACCAGAATGACAAGATATTACATTGGCGATTACGAAGAGGAGGTATTCCCCAATGGTAATATACGAAAAATTCATTACCTTAGCGGGGCGGTTTTAATACAGAACAGCCATGGTGGAGCGGATAGCTTGTTATATGTATACACTGATTACCAAGGGTCCATCCTTGCCCTTACCGACGAAAGTGGTGCAGTTATACAACGTAATGCTTACGACCCTTGGGGGAAAAGACGTAATCCATATAACTGGGCAGAGGAAAATGCAAATACGAGTTGGATTCTCAACCGGGGTTATACAGGACATGAACATATTGACCAGTTCGGAATAATAAATATGAACGGTAGGGTTTACGACCCGCTGACAGCAATGTTCTTTAGTCCTGATCCGTTTGTCCAGGCTCCGGATAATTGGTTGAATTATAACAGATATGGCTATGCATTTGGAAATCCGTTTAGATATACTGATCCGAATGGAGAATTCTTCTTCTCGTTATTATTACCTGGTCTTGGAACTCTTATTGATGCCGCCTGCTGGGGGGCGTTGATTGGAGGTGCTGGTTATACGGCAAGCGTGGTATTCAGTGAAGGTGGTTTTGACAACTGGAGTTGGAGCCAATTTGGTAAATCTGTCGGGATGGGTGCTGTTTCTGGAGTCTTAACAGCTGGTATTGGCGCCTCTTTCGGAGCGGTAGGGACAAATGGTTTTATCGGAGAAATAGGACGGGCAATTTCTCATGGAGTTGCAAATGGAATGGTAAATGGTGCTTTCGGAGGCGACTTTACGCAGGGATTTGCATCAGGAGCGTTAGGTTCATTGGGAGGTTCGGTATTTCAGACAGTTGGAGGAAAGTTTGCCAACAGTTTTTTGGGTACAGTAGGATTTTCTTCAATTTCTGGCGGTATAGGGGCTGAACTAAGCGGAGGCAATTTTTGGCAGGGTGCAGCGACTGGAGCTGTTGTAGGTTTGTTGAATCATATGGACAATGAATTGGAGAAAAGGAAGAATAATTATGCTATTAAGAAAAGCAAAAGCTTGGTAAAATCTCCAAATGCACAGGTTGATGCACATTCTACTTTAGTTACTGACAACCAAAACTCTTACATAACTATTGTTAATGATAATAGAGGGAATATGGTAGAGGTTCAAACACCAATTTCTACAGTGAGTGTTGTTGATGGGTCTTTCACTGTAGGTAATAGTTTCATGCAAATTGGTAGTGATGGACACAATTATGTTTTTGATGTATCCATTCCTGTCGGACGAGCAACTAATTATGGATTAACAATAAAATTAAACGCAAACATAGTTAACCGTGTTTTGATGACTGGAGGATATTTCATTTTATTTAGAAATATTCCTGTATTGAAACCAGTACCTAATTTTTGAAGTAATATATGAAAAAAATAACTCCAAAAGCAATAATTAGCATAATGCTAAGTGTGTTGGCCATTTATGTTTTTAGTATTGCCGTTGATGATATATTCTTTTCTCATTCTATCATCAGAGATAATAACGAATGGAAAAACTATATGCATTTATTTAAAGCACCTTACATAAAAGATGTCGACAAATTTACAAGATGTACTTATGTAAAAAAGAATGATATATACATGAGTTTTAATTATGTGCCGGGGATTTCAACATTAAACGAGGAAGAACAGCATAAGTTTCGATTAAGAGGCGATACTGCTTATTTTGTAACAATTTGGGAATTTAAAAAACTTGGTAATTTGCCTGTAGATAGTGTAAAACTTAGATTTTGTCAATCTTTAGACGATTTAAGTTTAAAATGGGGTGAGATATTGGAGCCAGATTCAGAAGAACCTGTTTCGATTAATTTTAGATATCGATTTAAGAAAATGAATATCAATGTTGATAACAAGAGTGAAATAACTAATCCGTATGTGACAGGTGAAAATTATAATGGGTTTATTGGACAATTAAACAGAGTGTCACTTAGTAATGAGAAAGAAAAACACAAAATCTTTATTGACTACAAACCTAAAAAAGCAGTCTTGTTTTTGATTGTTAATAAAAATTCACATTTTTATATAATAACGATTAGTTGTAATAAAAAATTTGATGAAAAAATAATTGAAATTCTGAATTTGAAATAAACATTGGTTGTGATAAATTTACATAATTAAAAGTGAGTCGTTTGTACAACAATCGAGGCCATTATTGATGATAGTTTAGACAAACTCTGTTGGTGGAGATGTAAGATTAATTGATTTTGGGTTATCTGTATTTTCATTAGGAACTGCATTTGAAGCAATAAAACCCCTTGTTCGGCGTAGTCTCCTGACTACGTCGTGCAGGAAACCGGCCTCCGGCTGGTAGATAACAAAAACAAACCTAAAATCTTAAATATGAGTACAGGATATCAAGTTGTTGAACAGGATTCAATGCATTATGTAACTTTTCAGATTATTGATTGGATTGATTTGTTCACAAGAAAAGTTTATCGGGATATCATTATCGATAGTTTAAAATTTTGTCAGCAGAACAAAGGATTGGAGATTTACGCTTTTGTAATTATGAGTAATCATATTCATCTGCTTATAAGCAGTAATACCGGCTGATTAAGTGAAACCATAAAAGAATTTAAGAGTTATACAGCAAAACAAATTCTGAAAGAAATAGAGCTGGGAATTGAAAGCAGAAGGCAGTGGATATTGAATTTATTTGAGTATGCTGCAAAGAAGCATAAACGCAATGAAAAGTATCAGGTTTGGACACATGAGAACCATGCGGAGCAGATTCATAGTGACAAATTTATATTACAAAAGATTCATTATATACATGACAATCCTGTAAGAGCCGGGATTGTTGAAAAGCCGGAAGATTATCTATATTCAAGTGCACGGTCATTTGCAGCAAAAAGTTGCGTGCTTGATGTTGTTGATATGATTTTGCCGATAGATAAACTGCCGTTGATGCGAACGGTAAGATAGTTGATGAAAATTAGAAAGTCTGGAGACTTTCTTTTAGCACGACGTAGCCTGGAGGCTACGCCGAACTTGGAGTCATTTCAAACATATATGGCTAAAACACATAATGCAAATGCTGAGGGAAAAATACTTCATTCCAAAGATATCTTGTCAAGAACTAAACTGAATGCAAGTGGCGATTTAAACTTATCAATAAACGTTGACGGACAATCACAATACCCGAGTGTTGATTATGATGGATTTGGCGATACATATAATCAGTTATTTAGAGGATTAAGACCTGAATATTGGACCGTTGAGATAAATCCTTACATTTATAATTACAGGAGTTATGTTCAAACGATGTATTATATTAACAAAATAAGAAGATGAAAGCGAGAATTATAGCCCTAAGTAGTTTCATTATTTTGACGAGTATTTTCACGGTGGAAGCTAAAGACCGGTACCTAAAAACAATAGATTCTTTATTAATTTCGATAGATGAACTAATAACAAATGATCTTTTGGAAGATAGTATAATTCTATCAAAACGCCCATGGGTAGGTCTCGGGGATTCGTGGGAATTAAAAGTTTTTTTTGACGAGAAAAACTTCCTATTTCTTACTTCTTTGAGTAGACCTGATGGATTGATCAAACAAAAAGTCAACAGAACAAAGCTAAAAAAATATTTTATGCTTGATACATTCATGAACCATATTTACAAGCACGGAGAATTACCTTATGATGCAATAGCATTTTTCAATTTTCAATTTTTACAGGTTCAAAAATGCGGTGATGCTGTATTTGGGAATTATAAAATCAAGGTGATGCGTGATAATATATATATTATAGATAAATACGTAGAAATTCTAAAAGGTAAAGATGCAATCGTAGAAAAACAAAATTTATCATGGTAATGCTACATGTTATAAGAACGGAAGAACCATATTATAAAATCATTCCTACACAAACACACTGCGGGAGGTTATCATTAATCCCTATGCAATTATAGAAGTTATATGCAAATGATGTATATCTTGAGTTTAAAATAGCTATGAGAAAAATAATATTAATTTGTATTCTTTTATTTTCTGTTTTATTGAATCTAAGTTCTCAAAGTCGGTTTAATAGAATTATAGATTCATTAGAAAATAACATTAGTCAATTGATCGCAAACGATCTTATAGTTAACTATAATTTTGTGATATCTCAACGGCCCTGGTGGACTTGCTTGGGAGATAGTTATGAGCTTAAAATTGTTTTTGATGAAGAATGTACTTATACAATCGTGAGTAACAAACCGGACGATAGTAAACATCATAAACTAGATAAGTCGTATACTAAATTTAGACTGTTTAATCTGCATCTGAACAATCAGAATGAATTGCCATATAATTTTTTTAAATATTTTAAATATATTTTCCTTATTGGGAAAAAAGAAGGGGATCTGTTTTCCGGAGATGCAATATTTGGAGAGTATAAATTTAAAGCAACCCCTTTGGAATTAATCATTATTGATAAAAAAATTGAAACATTAACTGGTGAGGATAAAATTATAGAGAAGTATAACGCTGATTGGTGATATCAATACGAACTGTCGTGTTTACGATCCGCTGACAGCGATGTTCTTTAGTCCTGATCCGTTTGTGCAAGCACTGGATAACTGGCTGAACTATAACCGGTATGGATATGCTTATGGCAATCCGTTTAAATCCACTGATCCAAGCGGTGAGTTCTTCTTCTCTTTAATAATACCCGGCTTTGGAACATTGATTGATGCTGCTTGTTGGGGAGCTTTCGGAGGCGACTTTACGCAGGGATTTGCATCAGGAGCGTTAGGCTCATTAGGAGGTTCGGCATTCCAGACAGTTGGAGGAAAGTTTGCCAACAGCTTTTTGGGTACGGTGGGATTCTCGGCAATCTCAGGTGGTATAGGGGCTGAACTAAGCGGAGGCGATTTTTGGCGGGGTGCAGCAACGGGAGCTACGATTGGTTTTTTAAACCATATGGAGGGAAAAGTTGAAAATAAAAAAAGCGAGATTATAATGAAGAAATCTCATACAATAATCAATCAACCGAATGTGGAGTTAGAAGGTTTTTTGACGATTTCTAATGGTGGAAATTCAAATGTAGCAACTGTTGTTGATGCAAATACAGGTCTTCCTGTTGAAATCCAAACCAGTTCATTTACATACGGTGTAGATGGAACTATTACAACTGGATCAAATATCTTAAAAATCGGTACAGATGGGCGTAATTATATTTTTGATGTCTCGATTCCAACAGGAAGAAACACTGGAGCGGGGTTTTCTTTAAAATTAAATTCACAAAAAGTTAATTCTTTAATGTATTACGTCGTCCCATTAGTATTCAGAGTTCCATATAGAATACCTGCATACAGATAAATAAATTAATTTTAGCATACGGTTATGAAAAAGAAAATAATTATCTCAGTTATTATTTTGACATTATGTTATGTTATTTACTTTTGGGCAGACTTTTTTATACATGGGCATTCTACAGACTGGGAGAAACGAAAAGGATTTAATTTTCTTTTTAAGGAATCAATCATCGAATGTATTGATACAACCTTTACTTCTGGCTATGTATCCAGATATGACACAATAACTCATTTTTTATATGTGCCAGCACTATCTCGAAAACATGTGGTTTGGCCTGAGACGCTTAAAGATACAACTTATCGCATAGATATATGGGAGTTCTTACACATGGATAATATATCTCCTGACAGTATACATATATTTACAAATCAAAAACTTAAAGACATAAAATTAAAAAGAGGTGAGATACTTAACTCAAAGTCAAACAAAAGAACTTCAATTCGTTTCGGATATGAGTTTAAAAAAATGACCGTCCATATTGACAACTACTCCAAGGTAGAAAAAGTTATCACAGGTCATAATTATAAAGGTTTTTTTGGTGAAATTACACGGGTTTCTCTAAGCAATGAAAAAGGAGAACATCAGATATTTGTAGATTATGTTCCCGCACAAACAAAGGCTTTGTTTATATTTTATAAACTCAATCATCGTTTTTTTATAATAATAATTGATTCGGATTATTATTTTGATGAAAAAATAATTGAAATTCTGAATTTGAAATAAACATTGGTTGTAATAAATATACATAATTAAAAGTGAGTCGTTTGTACAACAATCGAAGCCATTATTGATGATAGTTAAGACAAACTCTATTGGTGGAGATGTAAGATCAATTGATTTTGGGTTATCTGCATTTTCATTAGAAATTGCATTTGAAGCAATAAAACTCCAAATAGTCAATTCTATTGCTTCTCAGATTAGGGGTGTCGACATAAACATGTATTATAAGTTAGTGGAACCCTGAAATATATATTATGGTAGTGGTGGAGATGGTGCCACGAGCAGAAGGTGAGTCTTTTACATAAAGAGACTTGAAGTTTTTTTATACTAATTTTGGTTAGTGAAATATATATCATTATGAAAAAAGTTATTATTTCTCTTATAGTTTTGTTAAGTATAATATTACTCGTATTTTTAGTATTATTTAGTTATTATCAATCTGTTGAATCAAATTTAGTAAAATTGGATAAGAGGGTAATAAATCAGTGGACACTATGTTTTTCTTTGTCAACTGAAAGATGTCACATGATTGAAGAATATTTGAATGCAAATAAGAATGAGGTATCGGATTATAGTGGTTTTCAGATTATATTGACAGATAATCTTAGAAAAAGAAATATTTATAAAAATCAGTGTAGTATTGATTTTGTTGAGTTGGAACATAAATTAAATGAAAAAATGATTCATTTTAGTGATAAAGTAAATGATAATTCAACTCCCCGGATGATTACATTTATGGAGGCAATCAATAAAAACAATATAATCTTAAATGATTTAACTAAAGGCTATAATGAATATGTTCTTGATTATAATCAATATCTTTCCACTTTTCCCAATTTTATTATTGCGAAAAGAAATGGACTGAAGCGAAAGGAATTTTTCTCTATTCAATATGGAATTGAAAATGAGGATCCAAAAATAAAGAGTAAAAAGCTTCCTGAATGGGCAATTGGAGTCGACACAATAATTTGATCCACAACCACCTCCAGACTCCGTCGTGTTATTTTATTGTTTTTTCCTTACCTTTGCCCATTACCAATTAGGAATAAGAATCCAATTACAAGTTAATAAGTTATCTACACACAACTCCCAATGAAATATATCTTCTTGATAGCAGCCTTCAATGCCCTTTTCTTTGCTTTCATGATCATGCAGAAGAAAAAGGCATTACACGATAAGGTGTTGATTTGCTGGCTGATTTATTTAGGGTTGTATACAGGTATTTACGGCTTGTTCTCAAACAAATTGTTTGTTGATTATCACCTTCTTTCTGCAGGGTTTATTTCATTGCTCCTGCTGCATGGTCCCTTTATGTTTTTATATATTACAGCGCTGATCGACCAGAATTTTAAGTTTGACTGGAAGAAGTTGATCCATTTTGTACCTTTTGCGTTGTTTAATATATACCTGATTATTGCGTCCTTCCTCCCGGAGGTGGCCGAACGTATAAGACTCGATCACGTGGAAAGTGACAGCGGAGTTCCATGGATATTTAGCTTCTTTCTGATACTCACAGTGTTGTCGGGACCCTTCTATTTTGTCTTATCAGGTTTGCTTTTCAGAAGGTTAGACCTCAATATCTTTAATAATTTCTCCTCCTACGAAGATGTTAAGCTCGACTGGATAAGGAAGCTTGTCTATATTTTTGGAGGCATTTGGACAATATTAATGATTTTTGCTTCTGTCCATCATGTGTTTCATTTATTTTCATGGATATTTTGTACAGATGGATTAGCACTTTCTCTGTCGGTGTTTATTCTTCTGGTTGGTTATTATGGTCTTAAACAAAAGGAGATATTTATTCATTATCCCAACCAGAACGCAGGATACGTGACAGAAATGAAGGCAAAGTATGCCGGAGTAGTACTCAAAGAAACAGACATTGAACATTACGTAAGTGAATTGAAAAATTACATGGCGACAGAAAAACCTTATCTGGACGCCGATCTTTCATTGCCTGTGCTGGCAAATAAACTCAATATCCCCTCCCATCACCTTTCGCGGATCATTAATGAACAGTTTGGCGTTAATTTTTTCGATTTCGTTAATCAATATCGTATTGAAGAGGTAAAACTAAGAATCATGAATCCAGAATTTGAGAATTTATCTCTTCTGGGCATTGCTTTCGATAGCGGATTTAATACCAAGTCGGCTTTCAACAGGGTGTTTAAGAAAATGACCGGACTTACCCCGAGTGAATATAAAAATAATCTTCTGAAAGCTGAATCATAGATTCTTAACAGGAATTCAAGTTAAAGTAGTAGCTCAAATGAACGTGAGTTCGAAATAAAAAACATTTCACATTTTAGCTTTAAAACCCCATTCGGGGCTGGTGGTTGTTCCTTGAAAGATTTGCATAGATATTCTTCTTATTTCGAACTCACGTTAATCAAGATAAATGAGTACTACTTTACAAAGTAGGTCGCGCATGGATTTTACTCTGCCTACTTTTGTTTCAAAATCATTTAGTATTCACAATTAAAATTATTTGAAATGAAAACAAAAGAAATGAATTCAGGAACACTGAGTTCAAAATCTCTTCCTGCAAATCTTAAATCAGGCATGTCGATCTTCCGTTTAATTACGCTTGTAACATTATTTATGGTATTCGGTTCCATTCCGGCATTTGCCCATTGCGACTCCTACGATGGCCCCACCATTAAAGATGCGCAAAAAGCCCTCGAAAGTAACAATGTAAATCTGGTGCTGAAGTGGATTACGCCCGAACAGGAAAAGGAGGTTGTTCCCTTGTTCAACAAAACTTACAGTTTAAAATCCGGTGATAAAGAAGTGTATTCAATCGTTGAAAAGTATTTCTTCGAAACCCTGGTCAGGTTGCATCGCGAAACAGAAGGTGCTCCTTTCACAGGCTTAAAAGCAGCAGGAACGACCAAACCGATTGTGCAAATGAGTGACGAGGCTATTGCAAACAACAATATTGACGATTTGCTTGGCAAACTAAACAAACATATCGGAAAGGCTATAAAAGAAAAATACGATAAAGTAGCCCGACTTAACAAGATCAAAAACGATTCGCCGGATAAAGGCCGCGAATATGTGGAGGCTTATGTTGATTACACCCACACCATAGAAGCCATACACGACATCATTGACCAAACAGGTGGACATTCGGTTCACAAACATTGATGCCGGTCAATGCAAAAATGCAGCGGTAAGCCGTAGTTACAGTGGGGGATTTAGTTTTTTTCCTTATCTTTGCAACCTCAAAATTAAGTCAAAATGAATTTTATTGAAGAACTTACCTGGCGCGGCATGATCCACACCATGATGCCGGGTACTGAAGAGCAGTTGGCAAAAGAGATGACTACGGCTTATGTTGGTATTGACCCGACAGCAGATTCATTGCACATCGGACATCTGGTGGGCGTGATGATGTTGCGTCATTTTCAGCGTGCCGGTCACAAACCTATTGCTCTTATTGGAGGTGCTACAGGGATGATCGGTGATCCGTCGGGCAAATCGGCCGAACGTAATTTGCTGAACGAAGAAACCCTGCGTCACAATCAGAATTGCATCAAAGCACAGTTGGCAAAGTTTCTTGATTTCGAAAGCAATGCCCCTAATGCTGCTGAGTTGGTCAACAACTACGACTGGATGAAGGACTATTCATTTCTGGATTTTATCCGCGACATCGGAAAGCATCTCACCGTCAACTATATGATGGCCAAGGATTCGGTGAAGAAACGATTGAGCGCTGAGTCGAGTGTGGGCATGTCGTTTACCGAGTTCTCTTATCAGCTCTTGCAGGGCTACGACTTTCTGTGGTTGAATCAGCATAAGAATTGTAAGTTGCAGATGGGTGGTTCCGACCAATGGGGAAATATCACCACAGGTACCGAACTGATTCGCCGTAAAACCGATGGTGATGCCTATGCACTCGTTTGTCCGCTGATCACAAAAGCTGATGGCGGCAAATTCGGAAAAACCGAAAGCGGGAATGTGTGGTTAGACAGGAAATATACTTCACCCTATAAGTTCTATCAGTTCTGGCTGAACGTCAGTGATGCCGATGCTGAGAAATAAATCAAAATATTCACCTCCATCCCGAAAGATGAAGTGGAAGCGTTGATCCAGGAACATGCAGAAGCACCACATTTACGTGTGCTTCAGAAACGACTGGCACTGGAAGTTACCGTGTTGGTACATAGTGAAGAAGATTATCTGGCGGCAGTAGAAGCTTCAGGAATCTTATTTGGTAATGCTACTTCAGAAGCGCTCCGCAAACTGGACGAAGACACTTTGCTGGCAGTCTTCGAAGGCGTGCCTCAGTTCCGTGTGCCAAAAACACTTTTTAACGAAGGAGTAAAATTCATCGATTTGCTGACCGACCATGCCGCTGTTTTTCCATCCAAAGGAGAAATGAGGAAGATGGTTCAGGCAGGAGGAGTCAGCATCAATAAAGAAAAATTAGCCGGTCAGGATGAACTGGCGCAGGCAACTGCATTGCTGAACGACAAATATCTTCTGGTTCAGAAAGGAAAGAAGAACTACTTCCTGCTGATTGCTGAGTAAGGATTTATTTTTCAGAAAGCTATTGCAGAAACAGAAAAACGGTTGTATATTTGCACCGCTTTTCGAAAAAGCACATTGATTGTCTCATGGTGTAATGGTAGCACTGCAGTTTTTGGTTCTGCCTGTCCAAGTTCGAATCTTGGTGAGACAACGTTTAAGTCAAAATCCTCTGATTGTCAAATTGATAATCAGAGGATTTTTTTATTCGTATAAGTTCGAAATATCAGTATTTGTAAAATCGTATAAAAAATCAGCAATGACTTGAGAAACAGCCTCAGCGTATGCTTTCCCTTTTTCAGCAGTAGCAGCAGCGGGATTACCTATACCCGTGTCAGCCGATACGGCCTGCCAGTTGCGTGGCAACCAGAAAGAACGGTTGCGTAAGCCTTTGATGGAAAATTGTTTGCTTTCCCCTTTTCTGTATGTTTCAGCGGGTTTTACAAGTTCGGGATAGTAATGGAGCATTAGGGAAGTTTCCAGTTCCCCTGCATGGTCGCCCGGTTCGTCGAAATAAGCATTGGCATCAACAAGTTTAAAATAGTCGGAAGTAACAATCAGGAAATCTTTAAAATCCAGTGCCAGATCACGGACAAACGGGCTAAAAACATTCCCGCCGTGACCATTGATGATGAGCAGTTTGCGGAGCCCCTGATAATGCAGTGAAGCAACAATGTCCTGTAAGATGGCTTTTTGAGTTTCCATACAGGCATGCAGACAGAACATTAATTGTGTTTGCCCCGGATTTTGAGCTCCCAACGGAATTGCTGGCAGCACTACAGAGCGTACGCCCAGTGATTCGGCTTTGGTTGCTGCATCCAGCGACACAGCCCGTGAAAGCAGATTGTCGGTGGTGTAAGGCAGATGAAGGTTATGCGGTTCGGTTGCTCCCCAGGGCAAAATAGCGATATCAAATTTAGCTGATTTGACATCACTCCAGGTCAATGCATCAATATTGTTCATAATAGTGTAATTTGCATACAAAGATATATTATTAATTGCTAAAACATCAATTTTACACTTTGCATTGAGCCTGTAGCGAAGCAACAGACAGATTAAAAATTACAAAGTGGTTGAAGAATTCAAATGATTTGTTAACTTTGCCGCAATTTTTAAAAGACGTTTGTACTGACCGTTTGATTTCAGTATTTGCTCCGGAGTATTTATAATCTCTATTTTTACTGCTGCTCCCGTTGTTTCTCAGGTATAAAAAATTGTAATTGTTATTCATGTTATCAGCTGATTCTCTTACCGTCGAATTTGGCGGCCAGACACTTTTTTCTGATGTATCTTTTGTAATTAACGAAAAGGACCGTATTGCCCTGATGGGGAAAAACGGTGCCGGCAAATCCACCTTGTTAAAGATACTTGCCGGAATACGTGAACCTTCACGTGGGAAAGTTTCTTATCCAAAGGACACCGTCATCGCCTATCTTCCCCAACATTTGTTACTTGAAGATCACCGTACCGTTTTTGAAGAAGCCGCGTTGGCTTTCTCGGCCATCAATGAAATGGAAAAGCAGATCGAGGCACTGAACGAAGAACTGACTACCCGCACTGATTATGAATCGGACAGTTACATGGCCTTGATTGAGCAGGTAGCGGCATTAAGCGAGCAGTTTTACAGCATCGAGGAAATTAATTATGATGCCGACATTGAAAAGACTCTAATAGGGCTGGGGTTTGAAAGGAGTGACTTTCATCGTAAAACATCAGAATTCAGTGGAGGATGGCGGATGCGCATCGAACTGGCTAAAATGCTGTTGCGTCGTCCGGATGTCATTTTGCTGGATGAGCCTACCAACCATTTAGATATCGAATCTATCCAGTGGCTGGAGGATTTTCTGATCAACTCGGCTAAGGCGGTAGTGGTTATTTCACACGACCGTGCTTTTGTTGATAACATTACCACCCGCACCATCGAAGTGACGATGGGAAGAATCTACGATTATAAAGCCAAATACTCACATTATCTTGAATTGAGGAAAGAGCGAAGGGTTCAGCAACAGAAGCAGTTCGACGAACAACAGAAGATGATTGCCGAAACCACAGAGTTCATCGAACGCTTCAAAGGAACCTATTCGAAGACACTACAGGTACAATCACGCGTAAAGATGCTTGAAAAACTGGTGCTGCTGGAAGTCGACGAAGAAGATACCTCAGCGCTGCGTCTGAAATTTCCTCCTTCGCCCCGTTCAGGAAATTACCCTGTGACAGCAGAAGGAGTAGGGAAGATGTATGGCGAAAAACGTGTTTTTGCTAATGCAAGTTTCATGATCGAAAGAGGCGAAAAGATCGCCTTTGTGGGGAAAAACGGCGAAGGTAAATCGACCATGGTGAAAGCCATCATGCAGGAAATAGAGCATGAAGGCAAACTTACCCTGGGGCATAACGTAAAAATAGGCTATTTTGCACAGAATCAGGCCTCGTTGTTAGATGAAAATCTGACTGTTTTTCAGACTATTGATGATGTGGCGGTGGGCGATATCCGTACCAAAATCAAAGACTTGCTCGGAGCTTTTATGTTTGGCGGGGATAACTCGTTTAAAAAAGTGAAAGTGCTATCGGGAGGCGAGCGGACCCGTTTGGCCATGATTAAGCTATTGCTCGAACCGGTCAATCTGTTGATATTAGATGAACCAACCAATCATTTGGATATGAGAACCAAGGATATCCTGAAACAAGCCTTGGTCGATTTCGACGGTACCCTGATTGTTGTTTCGCACGACAGGGATTTTCTTGACGGACTTGTTACGAAAGTTTATGAATTTGGTAATCAAAAGGTGACCGAACACCTTGAGGATATTTATGGATTTCTCGCTAAGAAGAAGATGGAGAATCTGAGGGAGATAGAGCGGAAGTGAGATTTTAACTCTTTGTTCAATAGGGGGGTTGCTTCGTCGGCTTCGCCTTCTCGCAATGACGATGTATTAAAGATCAACCCTCGTCATTGCGAGAAGGCGAAGCCGACGAAGCAACCCCCTCGAACTTTTACTCAACTATTTACCCGTCATTACAAACAATGCAACCCCCTTTTTCATAGCCAGGTTTAGTTCTTTTCACGGTTATCACATATTCCATTTTTATTGGCATCTACGTAATTTTTTCCACGGTTACCTTGTCCGTTTCTCATTCCCTGACAATTACCACATCCTTTTCCCTTGCCGCTTGTCCGGCCACTACCATCTTTTAAACGTACTCCATCTCCTTTAGGATTGTTTCCTCTTTTGCCGTTTTCATAATTGTCGCATACGCCGTTTTTGTTGGCATCCACGTAGTTAACACCCTGTTGAGTTTTCTGTTTTGCTGTGCTTTGTGCATAAACTGCACCTCCTGTCATGGCTACCAGCGCTACGGCCATGAGCATTACTTTTGCTTTCATTTTTTTATATTTTATATGGTTGTTTGTTGAATTATATTATTGTTTAACCGACGGATTGTAGAATTGTGTATTATTGATTGTTTGATTGTTTGACCGTTTGACCGTTTGACCGTTTGACCGTAGAGACGTTGCATGCAACGTCTCTACAACGTGCGACGCACAACGTACAACGTACAACGTACAACGTGCGACGCGCAACGCACAACCCACAACGTACATTCCACATTCCACGTCGTCCCATATCCCATATCCCCCACATTCCACAACCCGCGTCCCATAATCCTATCCCATAACCCTGTTCCGTGTTCCGATTCCATAAACCACGTCTCCAATTAAAATTCCCAATTCAATTCCACAAATCGTATCCTTATCGCTTGCAATTTCTGCCTGATCCGCCGGCGTATTGGTTTCTGAAAAGCGGACTGAACACTTCGTTCAATTGTTTTTTCTGAACCGAATCGCAGACATTCTTTATTTTAAGATAGAATTTGTTCGTTTCCTTCTTTAGTTTTGTGTGTTGATTACCAATGCTTTCTGATAGAAGATTCAGTTTTGCTGTATCAGGTTTTTCCCTTTTTAACTCCGAGAAAATATCGTTCTTTAAGGAATCAATGGTGCTAATGATGGCATTGGCTTCGGGTTGGAAAGCTCTGTTTGCCTGTCTGAATGCTTCCATCTGTTCATTGTCGAATCCTAGTGTTTGTCTGAAGTACCGTCCGTTCAACCTCCTTTCGTTTTCAGAATCGGATATCAGTATGTCAGTATCAACTTTCTCCTGATATTGATGGTAAACGATGCTGGCGATGGTACTAAGATTTAAAAGCAGCAATAAGGCTACCAACCATTGTAGTATTTTTATCTTATTCATGAGTTTCATCATTATAATAAATAAAGTTCTCTATTTCACTGTCGTTGATATTCAGGGCTATACCTTTGTCGCTTACAGAGTATCTGCCCAGTTGTGTTCCAAGGAAAATTACAACACTAATACTTGCTGCAACCGCAATACTTTGCCATACCGTCAATTTTTTTGCTACCGGCGTTTCAATCCTGCTCATAATCAGAGTCGACAAAAACGGATTTGGTTCTGTTTGTCTTTCTCTGTTGATGAAGTCGTTGATATATTCGTCAGTTTTCATTTTGTACTTTTGTTTATTGAATTAGACCATTCATTTTTCATTCTCCTACTAATGAAGCAATTTTTTTTTGCAAGCTTGCTTTTGCTCTTTGCAGGTGTTGTTCCACTGCCCCTTCAGTTGTTTGCATAATGGTGGCGATTTCCTTTTGAGAAAGCTCCTCATACTTGCTTAAGATAAAGGCAGTTCGTTGTTTATCGCTTAATTTGTCGATTGCTTTCCGTATTGCCCTGTCTCTTTCGTCATCAATCATTCGTTGCTCAGGATTTTGCGAGTCGTCGCGTCGGTTCAGGATATTGTGAATTTTTTCTTCTGTCAGTTCAAAAAAACGTTCCAGCTTATTCGCATTGACATAATTCAGACTCAGGTTGACGGTAATCCTGTAAATCCAGGTGGATAATGCTGCTTGTTCTCTGAAATTTCCGAGCGACTGGAATATTCTGATAAAAACATCCTGAGTAAGGTCCTCAGCATCTTCTTTGTTGTGAACGAAACCCATAGCAGTCCGGAACACCATTTTGTGGTATTTGTCGACCAGCAATTTAAAGGCGGAAGTTTCGCCGGAAAGGATGGAATGAATTATTTCTGTTTCTGTCATTGTTTCAACCTATGTTCATTAGACAAGATAGGTGATAAATTCCTACTAAAGCCTCGAAATATTATGTTACACCGAAACAATATGCAATGATAATCAATTTTTTGCAGATGGAGGAATGAATAAAGTATACGATATTTTTGACTAAAATTTATCCCCTTAATAAACAGGAACTACTCTATATTTGCCATGTCACGATCAGGTGTTTTTGCACCGGAGAATCTTATTACTAATCTTAAAATTAAGTTATTATGAAAAAATTACTACCTTATTTGATCAGCGGAAAATGTTTAGGTACTATTTTTCTGCTTGTGATGTCTTTGTTTTTGTCTATCTCTTATTCGTTCGCCGAGGACGTTTTACTCGGGCAATATGAGTTTACCACCGGGGCGAATCAGGATAAAGCTACAAATGTAGTTTCTGGTTTGACTTTTTCAGGGGCATTGGATTATACAAATGCAACTTATATTACAGCTGTTTATCAAAACGATGCTGTCGTTACAACGGGTTGGATAGCTAATAGTCAAAATATAGGCAGAGGACAGTGTATTCAGTTTACAATCAACAAGGATGTAACGCTTGAGCAGTTTAAGGTATCAAGCATAAAAATCTATTATAAAAGAGGTGGTGCAGATGCGAATCAGAAAAATACCTTAAGTGTTTCACCATCACTAAACGATGGTGCTACATTAAAAATATGGTCAGCTTTAGTTGTTCCTTATGTTGGGCCTGATTTTGAAATACTTAATATTGAGTCAGCTAATTTTCCAACAGTAACTGACAACAATCTCCGTTATTTCTCATTTGCCCCTCAGGCATCTAATCCATTTACAATTGATAAAATTGAAGTTTGGGGTACATACGCAGAAGCAACTAATCCTGCAATTACGACGGATATTACGTCTAAAACAATCACAGCGTCGCATTTGCACCCCTACACTTTTCCTATGAAGATTTCGGGTTTGTATCTCAATCAAACCACAACTTTAAGTCTAACCGGAGTGGACAATGCTTATTTTGAGGTAGATAAGTCTTCGTTGACTGCCGGAGAATTAAATGGTCAGGAAGTTACTGTCAATGTTACCTACGATGCTTCATTACTTACCTACGACCCTGTTACAAAAACCAATACACCTCATTTGGCTGTATTGCAAATTGCAAATCCTGACATTACTGCCATTGAAATACCCATCACTGCTACTTCTTATGTGTTGTTTGAGGACTTCTCCAACTATAATAATACTACCTCTGCGGGCTCAGATTTAAGTTTACTTCCTGTAATCCCGGGTAATAATATTTTAACACTCACACCCAATTGGACAGGAGCAAATTTGTATGAATTCAGAGGTAGTTCGGCTCTTGGATGTATATGCTTAGGGTCTACTGAAACTGATTCTGCCTTTTTGATTACCAGGGAATTGGATTTGAGTCAACCATTTGAATTGCAATTTAAAATGAGAAGTTTAGTGAATCCATCTGACGGCAGGATATGGGTATATGTGGATAACGACAGTTTGATTCAAACCGCAGTTCAAACTAATTCATCGATGAATTTAAAGATATCAAATGCATCCATTGGAACTGCTAACAGCAAATTGAAATTTACAGGGATTCAATTAGCAAACAATCAAATTATTATTGATGATATAACTGTGAATTATACCTCATCTCCCGCACTAAACGTCTATTTAAATCAAAGATCAGATTTTGGGAAAGTTTCTCCTTTAGGAAATAAGACCGTCAATATTCCACTAAAGGGGTACAACCTGACTGGTGATGTAAGCCTTTCCTTTCAAGATGGCACAAACTTTAGTGTTACTTCAGGCACAACCATTGCACAGGCAACCGCCACTGCTGGTACCAGCATAGATGTTCAGTTTGCAGCACCTGCTGTTACAGGTGAATATAATGATGTGCTCACGGTGACTACATCAGGAATTAGCCGCACAATAAACCTTGTTGCAACTTCAGATACAGGAACGGGGACCAATACTGCAAATAAGGGCAAGGTAAGCATTTATCGTAATGCAGTCGAATTATCTGGTTTTGAAGGTGCACATTTAGAGGTGTTTACAGTAACAGGATTGAAAGTGTTTGATAACAAACAAATTCGCAACAACGAGTTTATAGAATTATCCCAGAAAGGCTGTTATATTTTGAAAATTGATGATGGTAAGGCCAGTATATCAGAGAAAGTAATTATAAGATAGATATCCCGGTATATAAAAGAACAAGTGTTGAAGTTGAAAAGCCGGTTGTCTGAATTATAACGGATAATCGGCTTGTTTTTAATCCAGTTGATATGACGAGCCTGATATGTCGTCATTGAATAATTTACCCCATGCTTTTGAATAGAATTTATACCTGTAAGTTTTAGTATCTTCTTAAATTTGTAATGTTATTAAACTTAATTAATCATTAAATATAATCGTATGAGAAAAATTACTATTTTATTAACCGTTATTGTGCTGGGCATATCTTCACTTTTTGCACAAACAACTTTAGAAGTGGGTGAAGGAAAGACTTTTACTACCATCAAGGCAGCCTGGGATGCAGCTAAAACAGATCCGGCAACAGAGATAACTATCAATATTGCAGAAGGAACCTATTTGATTGAAGGTGGAGGCACCAACAGTTTAGGCCCTATTGCCAACAAAAAAATAACTTTAGTTGGCGCTGGTGCAGACAAGACTTTTGTGAAGAGATTCGCTGATGGATTTACATTGCCTGGAACCGGAGGGCATGTCGACCAGAATCCAAACCGTTTGTTCCAGTTTAATACAGCTGAAAGTAATCTGGATTTAATACTGGAAAAGTTGTCATTCCAAAACATGGGATTTAATAACTCAAACGGTGGTGGTTTTGTAAATGTAACAAGTGGGGGCGGAACCAATCTTAAATTTACTTTTCGTAACTGTAACTTCAATAATATAATGGCTCGTGCCGGAGGTATAATTCAGACTCAGGTTGCTGATGCTGCTCTTTCAATTCTTTTTGAGAATTGTTTCATCGAAAACTGTGGAGCATTTGATAATAATGGAATGAATGGTTTGATTGCGTATCAGAGTGGCTCATGTACCATTAAGAATACTACATTTATGAACAATATCTTTAATGCAATAAATATTGGTAATAAATCTCCCGGTACTGACCGTAATTTGCAATCGGGTGCGCTGGTTAACGGAAACAATACCGCAAGTACACTTAATGTTGAAAATTGCTATGTGGTAAATAATAAGTTTCTATTTGGAGATACTGATAAAACACATCCGATGTTTGCCATGAAATCTAATATTGGAGCAGATTCAGTATTCATTACTATCAAAAATCTTATCTCTGTGGGAAATAAACGCGCATCTTCTTATGATTGCGATTTATATTATCAGAATATTTTCAACCCGGTAATGGAAAATGTGATCCTTAATGCTGTAAGAAACTTTGATAGAGTTCCTTTGACAGAAACAACTGATACATTGTATGATGCAGATGTTCCATCAATAGCAGGAACAGTAATTATTGACCAAACTAAAACATACAACTCTCCGGAAGTTAATTTCGAAATGGATGCAACGACAAATCTTCCAAAAATATTTGTAAATGCAACCACAGGCGTGAAATATCTGAACCGTCTTCCTACAGGATTGGCTGATAATCGTGCAAACGATCTGAAAATCAAAACTGATAAAGGTTTGTTGAACATAAGTTCTGACAAGGTAGAAAATATTACCATCTACAATGTTTTAGGTGCAAAACTAGCTCATTTCAATCAGGTGAATAATGCCGAAATTGCTTTGACATCAGGCGCATACATTATTAAAACGGCCACTTCATCTGTAAAAGTGCTGTTGAAATAACCAATCATTTTTTATTCTGTTCAAATTCTTTTGTTGTAAGGTTAACAGTCATAGGTCAGCAGTCACACAGTCAACAGTCAGTGGTTTCATTGAGCTTGTCTGTGGACTGTTGACTCCCGACAATTTTGTTGTTAAAAAGATATCAATTTGCTCTGATATGATGAAGAAAAAGTGCTTAGTAGGGTTGTTTTTCCTTTCCGGATACCTGTTTACTCATGCTTCAATCAGGGTAAATGTTAATGCTTCAAATCAGTTACTTGCATTACCGGAGTTTAATCTCTCATACGATTTTGCAGGTCAGAGCCGACAGGCTCTAACTACCGGATCCGCTTTTCTGCAGGCTTCTGCCATGACTTCTAAATCGGCTGCTGAGGGTATTACTACAAGTGGGAGGTACTGGATAAAAATGAATTCCAATACCAATACCATCGCATTCAAAAATATGGGTTTGTTGTTTGATATTCTTCCTGATGCAGGCTATGATGTTGTGCTGAAGAATTATGAAATTGTACATGCCGGTAGTGGTGTACTCAACGAATCCTGTGTGAACCGTATGGCTGTTTTCCGTGATATCTCGCGAGATGCAACGGGTGTCGAAGCAGGACGGGATGATTTTACTTCTTATACCGGTCGTGGGGTGTATGCCGACAATGTGCCTGAATCGGCTTTTAAGACAACTACAATTTCTGATAACCTGGTTTTAAATACACGACAATATTTTACAATAAGCGTTAATAGGAAAGGTTCTCCTGCTGATGTGGAGTACTGGACCGTTGAGAGTGTAAAAATAAATGGTTGGATTGTGCCCTCGGGCAGAGGTAATCTGTTGAGTGCAATTGCTCAGGGCGAGCAGCTCTTGTTGGCAGCAAAGATAGGCAATGAAACCGGGAAATACTCTGAAAGCGTATATCAGGAGTTTTTGCAATTGCTTACAGATGCTACCGGCATTCTGAATGATCCTGCCTCAACTGCTGAAATGATTAATACATGGACAACAACCGTGCAACAGACGGTGACTGAATTTCCTGATAAAGTGAACAGCGGAAAAGTTATCGTTACTGTGGATACAAAAGCTGGTATTCCGCTAAACGAAGGTTTTGCCGGCTTCAATATGCGCATTGCAGATGGACCGTGGACCTATACACATCCCGAATTTAAGGCAGGAGTGAAAATGATGAATCCCGGTTTCCTGAGGTATTTCTCAGGAACATCTGGTGATTATTTCGATATTCTCACCGGACAATACGAACTGCAATGGTTTGAAGGAACTTCGAGTAACCCGGGAACGGGTGGTGATGATGGTTCGCAGGATGATTATTCTTCTATCCCTGATTTATATAAATGGATGGAAGGGAAAGGTGCTCACCGTTTCATTGATTTTGCCAGAATGTGTGGCGAAACAGGGACAAAAATAGTGGTTACCTGGAATGGTTTTTATGAATCGGCCCAGAAGGCAGCACAGTTTGCACGCTTCTGTAAAAATAATCACATCATTGTGGATAACTGGCAATTCTGTAACGAGCCGAATTTCTTCGTAGCTCCACGCCGTTATATCTGGAACGACGGAGAAGATTATGCTCACAAGATGCGGGAAATTGCCGACTCTATCAAATCAGTATTTCCCGATGCTAATTTGGCATTGAGCTATGGATGGAACTGGGGCCCATCAACTTTTGCGGCACAGATAAAGCAGTATCAGAATAAAAACGGACGTTTCTGGAATAATGCCTCTATTCATGCCTACCCTACTCACAGAAATGCAGATGTGGAATTTAACGATGGATTTCTTACTGCGAATAAATCGCTTGATAATGCAACTTCAGGAAGTTATTTCTCCAGCATGACCGGCAATACATGGACGAATGCCAAATTGCTGATCACTGAATTCGGTGTGTGGAATGATGCCCTGAACAGTACGAATTATAGTGGCATTTATGTAGCGGAATATTTCATGCGACTCTCACAGCAGGCACAGGCATCGATGATCGGAAAACACCATATCGCGAGTGCATTTAAACCTGTGAACAAGTATCAGACGGAAATAATGACGGCATGGCAGAATCAGACACCCATTAATACAGATGCATTAGTTACCGGTTATACTATCGATAGTGAAGGCTATGGACATTATATTGTGAATAAGGCCTTTAAAAACAGTAGTTTTGCATGGAAAACCACAAATGATAATGCTGAACTTGTTCCTAAGCGCGATGGCGGCAGCATACCTGCCATCTATGCCACCGCTTATAAAGGCATGAACGACAGGGATTATTTGCTTATCACGAATAAAACTGCTTATCCACACGATTTAAACATCCTGCTGGATGGTGTGCTGCTCAATAAAAAAGCGTATGTGGAGTATTTTTCCGATATCAATCCGGCTAACAGCATTACGGCGACTTATACAGATAGTATGACTGCAGACTTAATAAAAATTAAACCTTATTCAGTTACGAGGATTGAATGGTTGAAAGAAAGTGCTGAAATTCCGGCTCCTCTGGCTACGAGGATATATGATGTAGAACACAAACAAAATGCAGTGTCATTAAAATGGTGGAAAAGGGATATTGCTACAAGTTATACGGTAAGCTACGGTACAAGTCCGGGAAATTATCCGCAATCGGTGGTTGTAAATGAGAATAGTGCTGAAATAACCGGTCTGCAACCCGGAATGATATATTATTTTGTGGTAACTGCTACCAATGGTACAGGTTCAAGTGCTTACTCCAATGAGGTGACAAGCAGAACAGCTTTACCAGCAAAGCCTGTTATTAATTATAAACACGAAGATGCCGGCCGTATTTCCATCCATTGGGAGAGTGTGCCTTTTGCTAATGGATACCGTGTAAAATACGGCACAACTCCGGGACTTTATACTAACGTGATCGATGCCGGAAATGTGTCGGGTTATCTTTTCCGGAAGATGCAGAACAATCAGCATTATTATATCTCTGTAGTCGCTTATAACGGATACGGAGAAAGTGAATCTTCTGATGAGATTTCAGCCACACCTGTAGTTAACCGCCCGTGGCCGCCTTATCTGGTGAATGCTTCTGAGAATGCTAATGGAACAGTTACTTTAGGATGGACACCTTCGGATTCTACTTTTAATGCTAAATTTAATGTGTATTATTGTCCAACGCCATGGAATGATAGTAATTATCAATTGGTTGGAACAAATATCAGCGGAAATACTTTCACCGATTTTACATCGCGCAACGTCGGTTATCATTATTATCGAGTTAAAGCAGTCAGTCAGGTGGGCGAAAGCCAGTTCTTTTCGATGATAGCCACCGTGAATAAAATAAAAGATGGTGTCTCTGGAGTTAATAAACTAATTGATGCAGGAATAAAAATATATCCCAATCCTGTTGGTGATCGGCTGCATATTAAATCTGACGATCATTCGGAAGAAATAAACTACCGGCTCTTCGATAGTGTAGGCAGATTAATGAAAAACGGAACAGGTAGCGAAATAAATGTTGCGGATTGTAGTAAAGGTTTGCTGGTGGTTGAGATCGAGATGGGGGAGAAGCGTTACAGGCGGTTGGTTTTGAAGAATTAGGGTCGACAGTCAACAGACAACAGACCGAAGACTGGTGACCGAAGACTGTAGACTGGTGACAAAAAAAACATTAACAAAATGCAAAGAAAAATCATACAATTAGCGATGTTATCATCGGGTTTGTCCGTCACCTTGCCGGTGATGACTGCCACGCCTACGTCGAAGCCGAATATTATCATTCTGACGGCTGACGATCTGGGTTGGAACGATATTTCTTCTGCAATCGGGACAGATAACCGGGGATCTAAAAACCATCAGACCCCGAATATCGACAGATTTTTTTCGCAAAGTAAAGTCTTTACAAGGGCCTATACCCAACAAAACAGTGCCCCGACCCGTGCCGCCTTGCTCACCGGGCAGTATGCTCTCCGTACCGGTGTGTTTAATGTGGAATCATTGGATCGGGGAGTCGGCGATCCTAACAGTACGATGATTATTCCTCCGACTCAGAATTTAAATATCAATCCGGCAACAATTACTTTTGCCGAGACCCTTCGAACTGTAGGTTATAAAAACTATATTTTCGGGAAAGTACATGGCTGGAATGGAGATCTGAATGTCAGCCACGGATTTGATTACGATTTTTCCATCAACAAACAGATAAAGCGCGATGGACAGAATCTGAGTAATTATATGGCTTATAATTACAAAGGTACCTGGGTGTTCGATGATCCCGATTATGATCAATATGCCTCGCCCTATACGCAGGCTTATATAAATAAAAATCTGAAACCTTTTGCCAATGGCAATAATCCCGATATCCTGGCAGGCACTCCCAAGCATTTGACCGATGCTATTGGCGATTGCGTGATTGATAATATCGCCAGTGCTGATAAAAACAGTCCTTTTTGCATGTGGGTTTGTTTTCATGCCATTCATTCAGCTATTGTAAGCAGGGAAGATTTGTATGCAAAATATCAAATTCGCACTACCCTCGATCCCCGTCATACCAATTACAAATATGCAGCACTCACAGAGCAGTTGGACCAGACAGTGGGGCGTATCCTTGCTGCGCTCGATGATCCGAATGGAGATGGTGACACCTCCGACTCTATGGCGGAGAATACGGTGGTGATTTTTTCTTCCGACAACGGAGGAGTGGGAGGTACGCATTACAATACCCCTTTGCGGGGAGAGAAAGGAATGTTCCATGAAGGAGGAATAAGAGTTCCCCTTGCGGTACGTTATCCCGGGAAAATTCAGGCCGGAACGGTTTCGAAGGAGCCGGTACATGTCATTGATTATCACCCTACACTTGCCGAAATTGCGGGAGCTACTCTGCCTGAACCTTCACAACATGTGCTGGATGGAGAATCTTTTGCTCCCATTCTTTTCGGACAAAAGGATACTCTGAGTCGTAAGTATATTCACTGGCATTTTCCGGGATACCTAGATACACGTTTAGCCCCTACGACCACTGTTTCGGGAAAGGTTGGAGGCAAAGTGTACAAACTTCATTATTACTACGAGCAACAGCGCTACGAGTTGTATTGCCTTACCGATGATGAAGTGGAAGGTAACAATCTGCTGGCAGCTCCAACTCCTGAAATACAACAAATTGCCAATGTTCTGCGCGATGATATAGTGTCATGGCTCGGAACGAACACCTTTAAAATGCACTGTCGTGCCAGTGGTGATGAGGTGGAATTACCCATTAGTACCCTGACTTCGGAAGACAAAATATCCTTTTCGAACAGCGGAGTTGACCTCGGTTATGTTTCGAAGGGCAAAAGTTTTGATAATAATAGTCTTATGCTTTGGGTGGATGGTGCTACCACTCTCCCAACATTTGAAGTAACCGGAAGCGATGCCTTTAAGGTAGTGTTGCCTCAACAACTGATGATGAGTGAACTGTCGGCCGGAGTACAGCTTCCTTTCCATTTTGATGCGACCTCACCGGGTACATACACCACAACAATCACTGTAAATTGTGGGGCTAATACAAAGATTGCGACGCTAAAAGCAGTGGTTTCCGAATTCGGAGAATCATTTAGTAAGACTTCTCCGGAAACCGAAACCATTACGGATGACGAATTGAACGAAATGTATGCGATAAATGAGGGTTGGGAAGGACATTCGCTGTCGATCACCCCGGCTTTGAAAGCGGGAGAATATTCGCGTGTCAGTGCCGCAATCGGAACTCAGGGAGCTTCCAGTCTGATTTCTCCAGAAATAAGTATGAATGAACCTTTCCAACTGCAGTTCCGCGGAAGAATGATCAAAGGGGGTGTCGATAATACTAAGCGGACTTTTATGGTACTAATCGGCAATGACACGATTTACAATCATCTGATCGGTCCTAACAATGCTTATGTTACCCATGCTATTCGCCAGTTTACCTATCAGACCGATCAACCTTTCCGTGTTAAGTTCTCCGCTACTTCAAAAAATGCCGGGGCTGATACCGACGGAATCACTCTCGGTGAAATTCAGATCAATAAGGCTACCACCCCGACGGTAAATATAGGTGTGGCACAAAACTGGGAATTGGGCGATATCATTCCCGGACAGGAGAAGGAGTTTGCATTTCCACTAAAAGGATGGAATCTGAGTTCAGGGTTAACGGCTCAGGTGAGCAGCGGTGCGTCACAAATTTCTTTAATCAACAATACTTTTACCGCTGTTGAAGGTAAGGTGGATGAACCATTGAGAATAAAGATCAATGCCCCTCTGGTCTCCGGAAAACAAACAGGTTCCATCAACATTACCGGTGGAGGAATTGCTCTTCCTGCAAATCGTAAATTGTGGGTGCATTATGATGTAAATCCCTATCAGGATGTTCCTGAAGTAAAGACAAATACAATAATTTATTCCGAAGGTTCAACAGTGAACGTTAAAACTCAATTTCCGTCAGATATCATGTTCCTGTCGCTCGAAGGAAGAGTTATCTCAAAAGCAAAGAACGTATTATCGCATTCATATACGTTAAATAGTGGCATATATCTTATATCGGTAAATGCAAAGACATATAAATTTGTACATATTATCAGATGATTTTTAAAGTCAACGGTCAACAGTCTTCAGACAACAGACAACAGACCGTAGACCGCTGACCCGTAGACGACAGACAAAAAACAAAATAAACGCTATATATTTTTAAAATGAAAAAACCTCTTATTCTTTTAATTGCCGCGGCTTTTATGATCAATGCGGTGACAGCACAGGTGTCTTTCGGGAAGCCTGAAAAAATTAATTCTTCGTGGAAATTTAAATTGGGTGAAGTGGAATCTGCTTCAGCTCCGGGGTTTAACGATCAGCGATGGGAAAAGGTCGATCTTCCACACGACTGGAGTGTGCAGGGTCAGTTGAGCCCCACACTTGCCAGTTGTACCGGTTATCTTCCGGGAGGGATAGGATGGTATCGCAAATCGATCGAAATCCCTGCATCAAAAAAAGGAGAAAAGACATATCTTTATTTCGAGGGAGTATATAATCGCAGTGAGGTTTTTATCAATGGTCATTCCTTAGGAAAACGGCCAAACGGGTATATCTCGTTCATGTACGATGCCACACCCTACGTTGAATTCGGAAAGGAAAATGTGATCGCAGTACGTGTTGACCACAGCAAATCAGCCGACTCACGCTGGTACACCGGCTCGGGGATCTATCGGGATGTATGGTTGGTGTATGCCAATCCCGTACACATAGCCCAGTGGGGAGTGTTTGCCTATCCCGAAGTAAAATCGTCAAAAGAAGCATTGCTACATGTCGAAGTGGAAATGGAAAACGGTTCGCAAGCAGCTGCCGGTCTTACCATTCAGCATGAATTAGTGGCACCTGATGGGAAAGTTGTAGCCACAACTTCAAAGAAAATACAACTGGCTGCTCAGCAAAATAATAAAGCCGTTGCTCAGTTGAAGGTGAAAAATCCTGAATTGTGGGATTTAAATCATCCTGCCCTTTATTGCTTGAAAACAAAAGTGTTGCAGAATGGTAAAGTGATCGATGAAAATTCAGTAAAAACAGGGATTCGTACTTATACTTTTGACCCGAACAAAGGTTTTGCACTGAATGGCAAATGGATGAAGGTAAAAGGCGTCTGTTTGCACCACGATGCTGGTGTGCTGGGCGCTGCATCTTACAAGGAAGTATGGAGAAGAAGATTGCTCGCGCTGAAAGAAACTGGTGTAAACGCCATCCGTACCAGTCATAATCCGCAGGCTCCTCATTTATATGAACTGTGCGACGAACTTGGTTTATTAGTTAAAAACGAAGCTTTCGACGAATGGGAATATCCGAAACGCAAATGGTTGGAAGGATGGAATGTGGGCACTCCCGGCTTTCAGGGATCTTACGATTTCTTTGAATCATGGGGAGAACAAGATCTGGCCGATATGGTACGCCGCGACCGGAACCATGTTTCTATCTTTGCCTGGAGCATTGGAAATGAGGTGGATTATCCGAATGATCCTTACTCACATCCGATATTAGACGGTGGCGGTACTTCCGGATTTACACAGCCCATCTATAAAGGATATAAAAAGGAAGCTCCCGATGCTATGCGTCTTGGGGTGATAGCCAAAAAACTGGTGACAGTAGTCAAGAAATATGATACTTCACGTCCTGTGAGCGCCGGATTAGCCGGTGTTGCTATGTCGAACGAAACTGAATATCCCGGAGCGTTAGATATTGCCGGTTATAACTATACTGAAAGTCGTTACCAATCTGATCATGCAAAATATCCGAAACGGGTAATCTTTGGCAGTGAAAACCGTCATGATCTGGATGCATGGAAAGCGGTACGCGATAATGAACATATCTTCGGACAATTCTTGTGGACAGGTATCGATTATCTGGGAGAATCAGGTAAATGGCCCTCCCGTGGTTTCTATTCGGGTTTAGTGGATCTGGGCGGTTTTGTAAAACCCCGCGGATATTTCAGAAAGTCACTTTGGTCGGATCAACCGATGGCTTATATCGGAACTTATCCTACCCCCGGAGCGAATTCGGGAAGCAACATGCAGGATGTGTGGTCGCAACTGGAGGATGAGAATAACAAAAAGAAAAAGGATGATAAACCTTCCATGGATGCCTGGCCGGTGTGGAACTACAGTGATGGACAGTCGGTTCGTGTGGTATGCTACACCAATACTGCCAAAGCAAAACTTTTACTCAACGGTAAGGAAGTCGGTAACACGAAGGCTTATGACGACGCAACAGGCATCATTGTGTGGGACATCCCTTATCAGGAAGGAAAACTGGAAGTCATCGGCATGGATGCTCAGGGAAAAGAACAGGCAAGAGCTGCTATTCAATCTTCAGGACGGCCTTATGCTTTACAGGTGAAAGCTGAAAACGCTATAATAAACAAAGAAGATGGCATTGCTCATGTAGTGTTGCAGGTTGTCGACGAGAAGGGCACTCCTGTGATGATGTCGGATGACGAAGTAACCTGCCATATCTCCGGTCCTGCCAGTCTGCTGGGCCTCGAAGCCAGCAATAACAAAGACATGAGCGATTATACCGATAATAAGCACCGTGTTTTCCATGGCAGGATACTGGCTTATATCAAGGCAAACGGGACTGCGGGACAGGTGAAGGTGACTTTTACTTCTCCATGGTTGAAAACAGCTGAAACCGTCATCGATGTAAAATAAATTAGTTTTATCATTGCAGGGATGGATAATGTCTATTGTCCAATGTCTGTTGTTTACAGCCTGTAGATTATTTACTATCACCAGACAATTGACACCAGACAATAGACATTTGACAAAAACCAAATATCATGAAAACAACAAAAAACACCTTTTACGTACTTGGTGCCGGACTTGTAGCTTCGGCTTCCGTGTTTGCGAAGCAACAGCCCAACATTATCTTTATCATGAGCGACGATCATGCCTATCAGGCCATCAGCGCTTATGGCCATCATTTGAATGAAACTCCGAATATTGACCGTATAGCGAAAGAGGGAGTGCTGTTTAATAAAGCTTTCGTGACGAATTCAATTTCTGCGCCCAGTCGTGCAGTAATGCTTACCGGCAAATTTAACCATCTGAATGGTAAGATGGATAATCAGGATACGAAGTTCGACTGGGATCAGCAGAATTTTGTCAGGATTTTGCAACAAGATGGTTATCAGACAGCCATG
Organism: Paludibacter sp.; assembly: GCA_034927265.1. GTDB lineage: Bacteria > Bacteroidota > Bacteroidia > Bacteroidales > Paludibacteraceae > Paludibacter. Next base: position 76,050 of record JAYFQH010000038.1, on the reverse strand, counting down.
ATCGGGAAAATACATATTCCCGGCAATCCTCAGGGATTCGATTATACCAATATTCTTCCCGGACAGGGACAGTATTATAATCCTCAGTTTATCGAAAATGGTGTCAGAAAGACTTATCCGGGCTATGTTACCACCCTGACAACTCAGTTTGCCCTCAACTGGCTAAATAACCTGCGCGACAAGTCGAAACCTTTCTGTTTGCTGTATCACCAGAAAGCCCCTCACCGTGGCTGGCAGCCTGAAGCTAAATATTTCGATTTGTATGAGGATCGCGATTTTGAAGTTCCTGAGAATTTCTTCGACGATTATGCCGGACGTGGTACCGCGGCTAAACACCAAAAGATGGAAGTTGGAAGGGATCTGGAATGGGGTCAGGATATGAAGTTTGAGAAAGATCCTTTCAGTGGGAAAATAACTCCTTTTAGTAAAGAGATAACCGCAAGAATGAGCGAAGAACAACTGACTGCATGGCGAAATGCTTATGGGCCACGTAATGAAGCATTTATCAAAAACACTCCTGAGGGAGATGCTTTGAAAAAATGGAAATATAACCGTTATATAAAGGATTATTTACGTTGTATTCAGTCGGTCGACGATGGGGTGGGCGAAGTACTCGATTACCTGAAGAAGAATGGTTTGGAAGAAAATACCATCGTGGTGTACACTTCTGATCAGGGATTCTATCTGGGCGAACACGGTTGGTTCGACAAACGTTTCATGTATGAAGAGTCGTTGCGTACTCCTTTACTGATGCGTTATCCTAAGGAGATTAAAGCCGGAATGGTGTGCGACAAAATGGTGCAGAACATCGATTTTGCAGCCACTTTCCTTGATTATGCCGGAATAAAAATACCAAAAGACATTCAGGGTGAATCGTTCCGGAAAATTCTGAACGGAAAATCGTCAAAATGGCGTGATGCCATCTATTATCATTATTACGAATATCCGCAGCCTCATTCGGTGATTCCACATTATGGAGTAAGGACTGAGCGCTATAAACTGATCCATTTTTATCAGGTGGTTGACGAGTGGGAGTTGTACGATCTTGAAAAAGACCCGCGCGAAATGAAAAGTGTATACAATGATCCTGCCTATGCAAAAATTAGAGCGCAACTGCATAAGCAGCTCATCACATTACAGAAAAAATATAAGGACACGAATCCTGAAGTGGCACTTTAGAGCGAATAGGTAATAGCGAATAGCGTAGAGACGTGGCATGCCACGTCTTTTAGTGATGTGTGATAAGTGGTGAGACACCCACATTCAATTATTCGCTATTATCGTGGTTCAAAATAAAGAAAAAATCTTACAGCACATCTGCTGTAACTTTATATTTCATGTCTATTTTGATAGTTACATCCCGGGTGAGCGTTTCGCGGGTGACGGTTTTAGTCCTCAACCGGTAACCGTTTGCTTTGATATATTCATCAAGCTTTTCCTGTGTGGTGGCAAGACTGATGGTGTTGGTTGCCGAAGAAATATTTTCTGCTGAAGCAAGGAGTATTTCATCCTTATTTTCGGCAGAAATATAAATCTGAATTGACTTCAGGAAACTGAATGTCTTACCCTCGGGAGCAGTAATGGTCATCTTTAATTCCTCCAGTTTTACGTCCTTTACAAGATCAGCTCTGGTGTTGTTATTTTCAAAGTCCTGTGATGAACCGGTTTGAATTTCAGGTGTCATCATCTCAAAGGGCAGACTTAAAGGTGATGATGCCGGAATAGTGATACTGGTACTTGATTTGACGTTGAAAGTGAGCAGATCGTTGATCTGTTCACATGAAAATCCCGTTATTAAGATGCATATCAGGAGTAAAGAAGATTTTACTTTCATAAAAACAGTCTATATGGTTAAACAATAGCACTTTATAGTTTAATATATAAAGTTTCTAACTTCTCTCGGATGATGCTTATATCAAAAACTTATGCCTTTTGTTCCAAACCCTTTTTCTTCACAATAGAAAGAAGAATGGAGATTGCAAGGAAAGCAATGATAACACCTAACGAAGTATAGTTTGATATGTGAAAAGAATAATTTAATTCAGCAGCCAATTCGTTCACACACATCTTTATACCGATAAAAGTCAATATCCCGGCCAGTGCATATTTCAGATAATAAAAATAATCTATTATACCGTTGAGTGCGAAGTAGAGGGATCGTAAGCCTAGTATTGCAAAGATATTTGAGGTGAAAACAATGAATGTATCTTTTGATACCGATAAAACCGCCGGAATTGAATCAACCGCAAATATCAGGTCTGATGCCTCAATAAACAAAAGTACCACGAAGAAAGGTGTCGCATAAAGCAAATTATTCTTTCTTACAAAAAAGTGAGGTACCGACATGTCATCGGTTACACGCATAATTTTACGAAATACCCGAATGATAAACTTTTTATTGGGATCAAATTCTTCTTCTTCTTTTTTCTCAAAGAGCATATGAATACCGGTATAAATAAGGAATGCTCCGAAAATATACATAACCCATGCAAAACGTTCGATAAGTGCTACTCCTGCAAAGATAAAAAGTGCCCTCATCACTATGGCCCCAATAATTCCCCAGAAAAGAATCCTGTGCTGGTATTCAGACTTGATATTGAAGAATTTGAATATCATGATGAATACAAACAAATTGTCGATGCTCAGGGATTCCTCAAGCACATAAGCTGTGAAAAACTCTATGGCTCTTGTGTGGTCGTAAAAAATGTAAATGCCTATATTAAACAGAAGTGCTAATCCAATCCAGAAAGCACTCCATAACAACGCTTCTTTTACTTTAATAACTGTATCCTTTTTGTGAAAAACATAGAGATCAAGAATTAACAAAATAAGGATAAACACGGTAAAGCCTATCCAAAAAACGGGTTTAACTTCCATTGTTGCTTATAGATACGTAGAGTTGATACTAATTAATTATGAACAGTAAAAATAATAAAATAAATTCTATTTATATAGCCGCGTTCTAACTTCCTTAATTTCTTCAGAAGTTAAATAATCGTCGAAATCCATTTGTTTGTCGATGATTCCCTTCGGAGTCAGTTCTATGATACGGTTACACACCGTTTGAATAAATTCGCGGTCGTGCGAAGCCATCAATACGTTTCCTTTAAAGCTCACCAGTGTGTTGTTGAACGCCTGTATCGATTCCAGATCCAGGTGATTGGCAGGTGAGTCGAGAATCATCACATTGGCATTCCTCAACATCATGCGTGAGATCATACAACGCATTTTTTCACCTCCCGAAAGTACACTGGCTTTCTTGTAAATTTCTTCTCCGGAGAAAAGCATTTTTCCCAGATACCCGCGGATAAATGATTCGGTAGTATCATCCGAGAACTGACCTAGCCAGTCGACCAGATTGAGGTCGGTATTGAAAAATTCGGAGTTGTCCAGAGGGAGATATGCATGAGTAATGGTTACGCCCCAATTGTAAGTCCCTTCATGTTCTTTATCATGACCGTTAATGATTTCAAAGAAAGCTGTCATCGCACGTGGATCCTTTGAAACGAAGGCAATTTTATCGTTTTTTTCCACATTGAAATTCACATCTTTGAAAAGCACCGTGCCATCTTCGGCCGTTTTGCCCAGTCCGTGCACTTCGAGCACCATGTTGCCCGGCTCACGGTCAGGAGTGAAGATGATGCCCGGATATTTACGGGTAGAAGGTTGAATTTCATCCACATTCAGTTTCTCCAGCATCTTCCTTCTACTGGTAGCCTGTTTCGATTTGGCTACGTTGGCACTGAAGCGGCGGATAAATTCTTCGAGTTCTTTCCGTTTTTCCTCGGCTTTCTTATTCTGCATTTGCTGTTGTTTCAGAGCAAGCTGGCTCGATTCGTACCAGAAGGAATAGTTTCCGGCAAACAATTGCACTTTTCCGTAGTCGATGTCTACAGTATGAGTACTTACCGCATCAAGGAAGTGACGGTCGTGTGAAACCACCAATACCGTATTTTCGTAGTTGGCCAGATAATTTTCGAGCCACATCACTGTGTCTACGTCGAGGTCGTTGGTCGGCTCATCCAATAGCAGATTGTCGGGTTTACCGAACAAAGCTCTGGCAAGCAGTACACGAACTTTTTCCTGTCCACTAAGTTCTTTCATCAGTTGGTAATGCAGTTCTTCCCTGATGCCCAGTCCGCTCAGCAACGCAGCTGCATCGCTTTCGGCATTCCATCCGTTCATCTCCGAAAACTTATCTTCCAGTTCCGAAGCACGTATTCCGTCGGCATCAGTGAAATCCTCTTTAAGGTAAATTGCGTCTTTTTCCTCTTTAATTTTCCAGAGCACATCATGACCCATCATCACCGTTTCGATTACCGGAAATTCGTCAAACTCGAAATGATCCTGTTTTAATACCGATAAACGTTCCCCTGGACCGAACTGGATGGTACCGCGTGTCGCGTCGAGATCGCCGCTCAATATGCGTATCAGGGTTGATTTTCCGGCACCGTTGGCTCCGATAACACCGTAGCAGTTGCCTGCAGTAAATTTGAGATTAACGTCGGAAAACAAAACCCTTTTCCCGAACTGAATAGCTAAATTCGAAACTGTAATCATTTTTTTGAAAGAATTTACCATTTAACCATTTACTTTTTACAGTTTTTCTGACGAACATTTTCTGATATCAGAGCAAATTGTAAAAAGTAAATGGATAAATGGTAAATAGAATTAAGATATATATTAATAAAGTTTTTACTCAATAATTCCCAGTGTTCTTGCAGCTTTCGATATTTTGGTGATGGATTCATCTATCTGATCAAAAGTGTGCGTGGCCATCAGGGAGTACCGTATCAGTGAGTCTTCCGAGCGAACGGCCGGAGAAACCACCGGATTAACAAAAACGCCATCGTCCATCAGCATCCGCGTCAAAGCAAAAGTTTTGGTATTGTCACGCACATAAAGCGGAATGATGGGTGTTTCAGTAGGTCCGATTTCAAAGCCAGCTTTCAGGAAACCTTCTTTAGCACGCTTGGTGTTTGCCCATAAGGTGTCTTTTCTCCATTCTTCATCTTTCATTACATCAAGGGCTTCAAGTACACAAGCTGTCGAAGCAGGGGTGATGGAAGCGCTGAAAATCAATGTTCTTGAGTTATGTTTCAGGAAATTGATGATGTTTTCGTCTGAAGCGATGAAGCCTCCGATAGTACCCAGAGATTTGCTGAAAGTACCCATGATAAGATCAACATCGGCAGAAACACCGAAATGTTCGCAAACACCGGCACCTGTAGGTCCGAATACCCCCAGCGAATGGGCTTCGTCGACCATGATGGACGCATTGTATTTCTTTGACAGTTCAACAATTTCGGGGAGTTTTGCCACATCACCTTCCATGCTGAATACGCCATCGACAACGATTACCTTTACTTTTTCAGGTTCACATTTCTGAAGGAGTTTCTCAAGAGCATCCATATCGTTATGACGATATTTCAATTGTTTCGAGAACGATAACCTTTTTCCTTCGATGATCGAAGCGTGGTCGAATTCGTCAAAGATAAGATAATCTTCACGTCCGGTGATACAAGGGACTACTCCCGAGTTTACCGTAAAACCTGTGGCATATACCAGCGCGGCTTGTTTGTGAACCAGCTTTGCCAGTCTTTCTTCCAGCTCAAGATGGATGTCGAGTGTACCATTCAGAAAACGTGAACCGGCACATCCCGTACCATATTTCTCAATGGCTTTGATGGCTGCTTCTTTTAATCTGGGGTGATTGGTCAATCCAAGATAACTGTTTGATCCAAACATCAGAACAGGTTTCCCGTTGATAGTTACTACTGTGTCCTGATCTGATTCTATGGGACGAAAATACGGATAAACTCCGAGTGCTTTTGCTTTTTGTGGGGCATCGTATTGTCCCAATACACTACTTAATAAACTCATAAAAGGATAACAAGATTTATAGTATCGCCCGCAAAGATACTTATTTTTTATGAATGTTGTTCCATTTTGATAAAATAGCTGAATGTGCTATCTTTGACTCCCCGGAAAAAATGTTTTGAGGATTAATTAAGTATATGGATATCAGTAAACTGAAAGAGGATTCCAGGAGAAAAAGAGCGGACTGGATAAAGTATTTTAAGTCGCATAGGAAGCAGTTGGAGAAGATGGATCTGACCATTCATGCTCTGCACGATAAGTATTCTGCTCAGATTGACTGCCTTACTTGTGGTAGCTGCTGCCGCACGCTTGGACCCAGGATTACCGACAAAGATGTGGAAAAGATGGCCAAAGCACTTCGTATGAAACAGACGGATTTGATATCACAATATCTGAGAGTGGATGAGGACGGCGATATGGTATTTAAGACTATGCCCTGTCCGTTTCTTGGAGCCGATAATTATTGTGCCATTTACGAATCGCGTCCCAAAGCCTGCCGCGAATATCCTCATACCGACCGGAAAAAGTTTTATCAGATATATATGTTGTCGGTTGAGAATGCTTCGACCTGCCCTATTGTGTATGAGGTGATGGAGGGGATAGTTAAAGGCGAATAACGAAAATCATACAACCAAACGACAAAAACCGAATAACCAAAACCGTAGAGACGTTGCATGCAACGTCTCTACAATATATGATATGCAACGTCTCTACAATATATGATATGCAACGTTCCTGCTGTTTTTGATGTTACCTGTTTTGTTCTTTTGCCCAACTATCCTTTAACGATACTGTTCTGTTGAAGATCAGTTTCTCAGGAGTTGTATCGGGGTCAATATTGAAATAGCCTGTACGTTGGAACTGGAAACCGGAGAGTGGTTTCTCATTCTTTAACCAGGGCTCCACAAAGCAGTTGGTCAGTACTTTCAACGAGTCGGGATTCAACAGATCACGGAAATCACGCTCGTCGGCTGATGGGTTTTCTACATTAAACAAGCGGTCGTAGAGCCTTACCTCTGCCTGAACAGCGTTTTGGGTAGACAACCAATGGAGGGTGCCTTTGACCTTTCTGCCTGAATCAGGCATGCCACTTTTGGTCAATGGATCATATTCGCAGTAGATTTCTTCAATATTACCTTCCGCATCCTTTTTGCAGCCCGTACATTTTACGATATAAGCGCTTTTAAGACGCACTTCTTGTCCTGGAGTCATACGGAAGAACTTCTTCGGAGCTTCTTCCATGAAATCTTCTCTTTCGATGTAGAGTTCTCTTGAGAAAAGGATTTCACGTGAACCTGCCGATGGATCTTCGGGATTATTCTCGGTAGGAAGTTTTTCTACCTGACCTTCGGGATAATTGGTGACGATGAGTTTTACAGGATTCAATACAGCATTCACCCGGGTTGCGGTTTTGTTCAGCGTTTCGCGGGCAGCATGCTCCAGTAATCCTATATCGTTGATGCCGTCGTATTTGGTATATCCTATCTTATCAATAAAGTTATGAATGGCGTCGGGTGAATAGCCACGGCGGCGTAGGCCGCATAAAGTCGGCATGCGCGGATCGTCCCAACCTGTCACCAGTCCTTCTTCAACCAGTTGCAACATCTTCCGTTTGCTCATCACGGTGTAGGTGATGTTTAAACGGTTGAATTCCGTTTGACGTGGCCGGTAGTCCGAGTCTTTAAATTGATCGATAAACCAGTCGTAAAGCGGACGATGTACTACAAATTCAAGTGTACAGAGCGAGTGGGTTACTCCTTCAAAGTAGTCGGATTGTCCGTGGGCATAATCGTACATGGGATAGGCTTTCCATGTCCATCCCGTACGGTGATGCGGATGATCGGTGATAATACGGTACATGATAGGGTCGCGGAAATGCATGTTCGAAGAGCTCATGTCGATTTTTGCACGCAAAACCATGGTGCCTTCAGCAATTTCGCCTGTGTTCATCTTTTCAAACAGCGCCAGACTTTCTTCTACCGGACGGTTGCGATAAGGGCTTTCAATACCGGGAACAGTAGGTGATCCTTTTTGTTTGGCAATAGTTTCAGCCGATTGCTCGTCGATGTACGCTTTCCCGTCTTTAATTAATTGAACGGCCAGGTCCCAGAGTTGTTGAAAATAATCAGAAGCATAGTATACGTTTTTCCACTCGTAACCAAGCCATTTTATATCTTCCATGATTGAGTCGACGTATTCCACATCTTCTTTTGCGGGATTCGTGTCGTCGAAACGCAGATTACAAATGCCTCCGTATTTTTTTGCAATACCGAAATCCAGACAGATAGCCTTGGCATGTCCTATATGCAGATAACCATTGGGCTCTGGTGGAAACCTCGTCTGAATGCGGCCGTCGTTTCTGCCTTCTTTCAAATCCTGCTCAACCATCAGCTCAATGAAATTGAGACTTTTCTTTGGTGCGTCTACATTTGTTGTTTCCATATACCTGTTTATTTAAATAATCCTCGTAACAAACCGAAACAAATTCTTTTCAAATTCAAAATATCCCTAAAATTCGATATTTAATCATGCCCCCTATCTGAAGATAGGGGCTATTCATTACAAATTATCCCTAAAATTGATATCAAACCGAAACCCCTATCTGAAGATAGGGGCTATTGATGGCAAATTTACAAAATTTTTTTGCTCTTTAACTCTCAACTCTCAACTTTCAACTCTCAACTAAAGAAATCCCTTGATAATTCCACGATCTGAAGATTTGATGAATTCAACAATCAGGTTTCTTTCTGTGGTTTCGGGGATTGTTTCGAGAATTTTAGCCAATGCGTTTGTAGTGTTTAATTTCGATTGAAATACAATGCGATAAATGTCCTGGATCAATGTAATTTGTTCGTTGGTAAAGCCTCTTCTTCTCAGACCCACACTATTAACACCGGCATATGTAAGCGGGTCACGACCGGCAGTAACATAAGGCGGTACATCTTTTATTACTCTGGTTCCGCCCTGAATCATTACGTGAGCACCTATTTTGGAGAATTGATGAACCAGTGTTCCTCCACCAAGGATGGCGTGATTGGCAATTTCAACTTCTCCCGCTAATTGAGAGGCATTGGCGATGATCACGTTATTACCTACAATACAGTCGTGTGCCACATGAGAGTAAGCCATGATAAGGCAATTGTCTCCTACAATGGTTTTTTCTTTAGCGACGGTACCTCTGTTTACTGTTACAAATTCACGGATGGTGGTATTGTTGCCAATGATGGCGAGTGTTTCTTCACCTTTAAATTTCAAATCCTGAGGAATACCTCCCAAAACGGCACCCGGAAAGATGTTACATTTTTCGCCGATGCGAGTCCCTTCAAGGATAGTTACATTCGAACCGATTTTGGTTCCCGCACCTATTTCAACATTTTTATCAATAAAAACAAAAGGTCCTATTTCAACATCAGGACCGATAATGGCATCCGGATGTATCTGTGCTAATGGCTGTTGAGACATTTCTTCTTAGTTATAAATATTTTTTTCTGAGTAATTTTGCAAATTCAGTATTGATGGTATGACCGGGATATGTAGCTACGATACGACCTTTCACTGGTTTTCCTGCTAAAGCAAGATCTCCCAATACGTCAAGCAACTTATGTCGTGCCGGTTCATTCTCATAATGAAGTTTCCCACTTAAATAGCTGAGTTCATCAGCGTTAATGCGGGGTTGGTTTAATTTGTCAGTAAGTGCGTTCAACGCTTCCTGAGGCATTATTTTGTCGTAAATCACAATGGCATTTTTCAGGTCTCCACCCTTGATGAGGTTCATGTTCAGCAAAGGCTCTATTTCCCTTACAAAAACAAAGGTACGTGCACCGGCAATTTCTCCGGCGAAGTTTTTCAGTTGTTTTAATTGTGCATGTTGCTCTTTTAAAACAGGCGAATTGAAACCGATTTTTACTTCAAGTTCAAGTTCATCAGCTGGATAGGCTTTGATGTTTGATCCGGTAGCAATGGTACATTCTGTCAGTTCGGAGATGGAGATATATTCCTTCTCGCTGTTTTGTACAACGATTCCTACTTCCTGAATTTTTTCTATAAATAATTTTGCACTACCATCCAGAATAGGAAATTCAGGACCATTTACCTCGAAGAGGCAGTTGTCGATTCCTGAAGCATAAAATGCCGCCATGGCATGTTCGATAGTGCTTACCTGCGAATCAGCGATTTTAAGTACGGTACCTCTGACTGTTTCAATTACGTTGTCGGCTACAGCTTCAATTTCAGGGGTTCCGGCCATATCCACCCGCCTTATTTTTATTCCATGATTGTCGGGAGCAGGATATGCCGTTAAGCGAATAATCAATCCTGTATGTAAGCCTTTTCCTTCAAGTGTGAAAGAATTCCCAATCGTTTGTTGTTTCATTTTTTATATCAGCTGTCAGGAATTCTTTTTATCAGACAATAACATCTTTTCCAATTCCTCTATTTTTTGTTTCAACAGGTTGACTGTTTTTTGTAATTCCGGTAAATTTTTATTGACTACATAGGATCTCCGAAAAGTATTGATAGGTACAGCAGGATAACCAGATAAAGTTTGTCCGGGTATTTTAATGGATCCGGCAACGCCAGCTTTTGCTCCCAGAATGGTACCGTCGGCTATGTTGACATGGCCGGTAATACCTACCTGTCCGCCAAACATTACTCCCCTCCCTATTTTCGAAGAACCCGCTATGCCTGTTTGTGAGGCAATTACCGAGTTTTCTCCAATTTCAACATTGTGTGCTATCTGCACCAAATTATCAATTTTTACTCCTTTCGAAATGACAGTGCTCCCGAAGGTGGCTCTGTCGATGGTCGAGTTGGAGCCAATCTCCACATTATCCTCTATGACCACATTCCCCATTTGCATGATTTTGCTGTACGAACCATCGTCGGTTCTGGCAAACCCGAATCCGTCGGATCCGATTACAACATTGGAGTGAATGATACAATTGTTACCAATCACTGATTCGTTGTATATACTAACTCCCGGAAATATAGTGACATTATTGCCGATTGTCACATTCTCAGCGATGGTAACACTTCCATGAATCGTCACCTTATCCCCGATTTTAGCATTAGCTCCAACCTGTGCAAAAGGAGCAATATAAGCTTCCTTACCAATTATAGCAGTTTTATCTATTGATGCTAATGAGGAAATGCCGGTCTTCCTTGTTTTCTGTTGTTCGGCAATATGTAGCAGATGTGCCAAGGACTCGTAGGCATTTTCCACACGTATAAGTGTCGCTTTAACAGGTCTTTCAGGAATGAAATCGTTGTTTACCAAAATGATGCTGGCTTCACAATCATAAATGTGATGCATGTACTTATGATTGGATAAGAAACTGAGCGTGCCCGGTTTGCCATCTTCAATTTTTGAAAAATCACTGACGCTGACGGTTGGATCACCCTCGATCGTCCCTTTTAAAAAATCAGCTATTTGTTGAGCGGAAAACTTCATAAAAAATATTTGGGCACAAAATTAATAAACAAATTCAATATAATCGGGTTTAAATTATTTTTTTTAAACATAAAACCGAAAAGATGAATTAATATCTGCGATATTTTTGTCTATTGTCTGTTGTCTATTGTCGACGGTCTATTGTCTGTTGATATTGGACGTCTGACATTTGACAATTGACAATTGACATCATTGATCGCTTAATTTATAATAACAAAAAAAGTGCTTTTGAACCTTCTTTGTCAACACCTGAATGTTCAGCATGTCGGAAGCCTCAGCTATGTCTTTGATCGAACCGTCTTTCATTAAAATATTGATGTTATCATCCTCAGGACTGTATGTGTCGGTACTTACTACTTCATCTCCCATAAAATAACGCGCTTCATTCTCAGAGATATTAAAACGCTCCATATAACGCTTTATTATATTGTGTTGGTACTCATCATCAGTAGGCTCTGTTCTTATTTCTACTTTGAATAATCTTCTGTTGATGAATGATTTACATAGTAATGATAATACAAAGTCAGGATGACCTGACCAGACCTTCAACGCTGAGAAAAAATCAGAATCATCGAGCATTATGAAATTCTCAAATCCGTTTCCTGAAGAAGAGAAGTTGCTTAACCCTACTTTCTGATATAAAAAATAATGTAAAGCCGGTGTTGCGAAAAGGTCTGTTCCCCTTGAGGCCAACTCTTTGGCCCGTTTGAGGATGTTAACCAGCATTTTCTCGGCGGCAACTGAAGTTTTATGCAGATAAACCTGCCAGTACATCAGTCTTCGGGCAACAAGAAATTTTTCAATAGAATATATTCCTTTAGCTTCAACCACGAGTTCATCGTTGTGAAGGTTCAGCATCTTAATGATGCGTGATGCTCCGATGATTCCCTCACTCACACCGCAAAAGAAACTGTCTCTGCTCAGATAATCCAGCCGGTCCATATCCAACTGTCCCGAAACCAACTGATGCAGGAACTTTTTCGGATACCTGTTTCGAAAAATTTCGATTGCCAAAGAGAGTTTTCCTTCAAACTCTCTGTTCATCTTCTCCATAATCAACAAAGAAATTTCTTCATGACTTACTTCCGGAACCAAACTATGCTCCAGCGCATGTGAAAAAGGTCCGTGTCCTATGTCATGAAGTAAAATGCAAGCCTTAACACCCATTTCTTCTTCAGATGAGATGGAATGACCCGCCAGACGCAACTGGCTGATGGCTTCTCCCATCAGATGCATTGCACCGAGTGAATGTTGCATGCGGGTGTGTTGCGCCCCTGGATATACATACGATGATAATCCTAATTGTTTAATTCTGTGAAGTCTTTGAAAATAAGGATGTTGTATGATATCGTACAGAAAATTATCGGGAATATTTATGAATCCGAATACCGGATCATTGATAATTTTTCTTTTATTATTCATGTAAATTAAATAATTTTATCAAAAAATTAACAGTATTTAAGAATTTCTAGTAACCATTTCCATGTTTTTTGAGTGGAACGGATGCTTAATCGTTCGTCGGGAGAGTGTACACCATACATTTGCGGACCAATGGATATCATGTCGAGATGCGGATATTTTTCCAGAAAAAGTCCGCACTCGAGTCCGGCATGAATGGCTTTTACTTTTGCTTCTTCATTAAATAACCGTTGATAAGCGGAGGAGGCTTTTTCTAAAACCGATGAGTTCAGGTTGGGTTGCCAGCCGGGATATCCTTCTGATTGGATAATGTTGGCATCTGCCAGTGCAAAGACTGCGTACACCTGAGCAGCAATGTCGGATTTTGCACTTTCAACCGAGCTACGCTGGCTGGTGTTTATTTCAATTGTTTGGTTCTCCTTCATTTTTACCGATGCCAGATTAGTAGAGGTTTCCACCAGTTCAGGAATGTCTCTGCTCATGGCAATTACTCCGTGAGGACAGGCGTATAAAGCATTAAGAATACGATCGGAATCAGTTTTGATCATGACCGTTGCAGGCAGACTATCTGATTCCAGCGTAATTTTCATCAGTGGATCGGTTCTTTTGTATATTCCTTCCATATCAGCAATGAAGTGATTGAGTATCACCCGTATCGTTTCTTTTTCAGCATAGGGTACAGCGAAAAAAGCAGAGGCTTCACGGGGAATCGCGTTATGGAGGTTTCCTCCTTCAAAGGATATCAGTCTGAAATCCATTTGCCGGTTGAGTTGCCAGAGATATCTGTTCAGAATTTTGATAGCGTTGCCCAGTCCAAGATGAATATCTCCTCCCGAATGTCCCCCGGTAAGTCCGCTTACATTGACTTTACAACCGAATAATCCTGCAGGAGTATCTTCCTTCTGATAATTCAGGATTGCTTTGGTCCCTATGCCGCCGGCACAGCCGATAAATATTTCTCCGTCGTCTTCCGAGTCCAGATTGATTAAAGTGCTACCTTTCAGGATATTTTTTTCGAGCATAAGTGCTCCGGTCAGTCCGGTTTCTTCATCTACGGTGAAAAGACATTCCAGGGCAGGATGTTGCAGGTTCTTGCCGGCCAGCACTGTCAGCATCATGGTCATGCCTATGCCATTGTCGGCTCCCAGGGTAGTACCTCTGGCCTTTATCCAGTCATCATCAATGTAAGTTTTAATGGCATCGGTTTCGAAATCGTGCTCAACGTCAGAATTTTTTTCACAGACCATGTCCATATGTGCCTGAAGAATGACAGCCGGACGATTTTCGTATCCGGTAGTTGCATTTTTACAGATGAGGAGGTTTCCAACAGCATCTTCTGTCCAATATAATTGCTGCTGTTCTGCGAAATTTTTGAGGTAAGTCCGTATTTTTTCTTCTTTTTTTGAAGGACGGGGTATCTGTGTAATCTGATGGAAATAGTTCCACAGCGCTTTTGGTTCAAGATTCTTCATAAGCAAAATGGGATAAGTGAACTGCAAAGATAGCTAAAAGTTGGCTTAAACTACCATTTTCAACTATCGAATATTATCAGTAAATTTGCGAATTAAATGAAAAAAGTCAAACCGGTATTTTTATGTTGTTTTCGCAGATACTTGGACAAAAAGCGATTAAAGAACGTCTGATCCGCACTGTAGCAGAACAGCGAATACCTCACGCGCAGTTATTTCGCGGACAGGAAGGAGTGGGTAAGCTGGCGCTGGCTGTAGCTTATGCACAGTATATTTGCTGCGAAAACCGAACGGAAACAGATTCATGCGGAGTTTGTCCTTCATGTGTTAAATATGCCAAGCTGGCACACCCTGATCTTCATCTGGTATTTCCGGTAATTAAACCCGCTGGAAAATCTTCGGTGGTATGCGATGATTTTGTGGCCGATTTCAGAGAGATGATCATTGACAATCACTATTTCGGAGTGAATGAATGGTTTGCTAAGATTTCCGACGACGCCAAGCAGGGTATGATATATGCCAATGAAAGTCAGGAGATTATTCGTAAGCTAAGTTTAAAAACTTATGAATCCGAATATAAAGTGATGATCATTTGGTTGCCTGAAAAAATGAATGTCACCTGTTCCAATAAATTATTGAAAATATTGGAAGAACCGCCTGAAAAGACTATTTTTCTGATGGTCTCCAATCATCCTGATGAGATCATTACAACAATACTTTCCAGAACACAACACATCAATATCCCTCTGTTGGAGGTGGATGATATAGTAACCGCACTACTCACAAATCCAGAACTGGAAATTACGCAGCATGATGCGTTGAACATCGCCCGTATTGCCAACGGAAGTTATCTGGCTGCCCGGAATCTTTTGAAAGAAGGAGATGAGAAAAAACAAAACTTTGACAGATTTGTTACTGTAATGCGTTTGGCCTGGCAAGTGGGGAACCGTAAGGATTACGCTTCTTTGAAAACACTCCGGAAATGGGCCGATGAGATGGCTCAACCGGGTGTGGGAAGAGAACGTCAGAAAGGGTTTTTGCAATATGCCCAGCATCAGACGCGTGAAAATTTTATATATAATTTAAATAATTCAGCGTTAAATTACCTGGATATGTCCGAAGCAGCATTTTCTTCTAAGTTTTCTCCCTTTATTAACGAAAGGAATGTAGAAGATTTAATGACTGAATTTTCGCTGGCAGAAAGACATATCGAACAAAATGTGAATGCAAAAATGGTTTTTTTTGATTTAGTATTAAAAATCATTATGCTCTTAAAAAGATAATCATCAATGGAACATACACTTAATGGCTGCGGTTGCGGCATCAATAAAAAAGGCTGTTGCCGGAACTCGCATCAGAAGCTCAGTACTTTCGACTGGCTTTGCGATTTACCGGAAACGCAACAGGACACTGACTATGTAGAGGTGCAATTTAAAAACACACGAAAAGGATATTTTATCAACAGTACAAAAATTCCTCTGGAAAAAGGAGATGTAGTAGCGGTGGAGTCGTCACCCGGACATGACATCGGAGAAGTGACCCTCACGGGAAGACTTGTGTTGTTGCAAATGAATAAGCAGCATATCGATCCGGCGAAATACGAAATCAAACGAATTTACCGTAAGGCAAAGGAAACTGATCTTGAAAAGTTTAACGAAGCAAAGGCAAAAGAACAGGAAACCATGATCAAGGCCCGTCAGATTGCTGAGAGTCTCAAGCTGAATATGAAAATCGGCGATGTGGAATTTCAGGGAGATGGCAATAAAGCAATCTTCTATTATATTGCAGATGAGCGGGTTGATTTTCGACAATTAATCAAGGTTTTTGCCGAAACTTTCCGTGTGCGCATTGAAATGAAACAGATTGGAGCCCGTCAGGAAGCCGGAAGGATAGGTGGCATCGGTCCTTGTGGACGGGAGCTGTGTTGTTCGGGCTGGATGACAAATTTCAATTCGGTATCCACTTCTGCAGCGCGTTATCAGGATATCTCGATGAATCCTCAGAAGCTTGCCGGACAATGCGGTAAACTCAAATGTTGCCTGAACTACGAGCTTGATGCCTACATGGATGCAATGAAAGATTTTCCATCGAAGGAAATTCAACTCGAAACACTTGATAACACCTATTATCATTTTAAAACTGATACTTTCAAGTCGGTCATCTCCTATTCAACCGCCCAAAATTTCGGGGCAAATGTCGTTACTATTTCTGCAGAAAGGGCCAAAGAGGTCATAGCGATGAACAAAATAGGGTTCAAACCCGATTCGCTTGAGCCTAAAACAGAAGAGACGGTAAAAAAGGTGGATTATAATAATGTAGTGGGAGAGGACAGTCTGACCCGTTTTGACAATCAGAAACGAAAAAAACAGGGAAAAAACAATCATCATCGTCCTGTTTTAAAGAAAAAGGGTCAGGAAAACCCAAATAATCAGAATAAAAATGAAAAACCTTCAGCCAGTTAGCATTGTCTTCACATTATGGATCGTAGTTGCATTTTTTGCCTCTTGTGGCCATAAAGCGAAGTATTTTGAGTTCAGGGAAATTTCTCCTGAAGGATGGACTATTAATACTGTGTGCAATTATGATGTGGTCATGGATACGATGCAGACGTACAATGTGGTTGTCGATATAAGGCATGCGGGAAATTATCCCTATCAGAATTTGTGGCTTTTTGCCGAGCGGATGTCTCCCGACAGTACAGTTGTGCGCGATACCATCTCCTGTGATCTGGCCGATTATACAGGTAAATGGTTGGGCCAGGGTTCGGGTTCTGTGTATTTGTTTTCGGTGCCTTATCATAAAGGTAAAGTTGTTGTGCCCGGAAAATATACCTACACGATCAGGCATGGCATGCGGGATGAAAATTTACAAGGTATTTACGCAATAGGATTAAGAGTAGAGTCTCAAAATGGGGAAAAATAAGCTGGCAAAATTTGCCGAAATGGATTCATTTACACATGTTTTTCAGGTGTCCTCGCACGATATAATGGACGGAAAAGTATTTGATAAAAAAGGAAAGTGGAATGAGTTGTTTTTTGAAAATAATGCGCCGATTGTGCTTGAACTGGGTTGTGGGAAAGGCGAATATACCGTTGGGTTGGCGCAGATGTTTCCTGATAAGAATTTTATAGGGGTCGATATTAAAGGTGCGCGTATGTGGACTGGCGCCAAAGATGCTTTGCATAAGGGATTGAAAAACGTGGCTTTTCTGCGTACGAATATTGAAATGATCCATCATTTCTTTGCTGCTGCTGAGGTGTCGGAAATCTGGCTCACTTTTCCTGATCCGCAGATGAAGAAGGTAACCAAAAGACTGACTTCAACAAATCTCATGCGGATCTATCAACAAATCCTTAAGGAGAAAGGAATTATGCATCTCAAAACGGATAGCAATTTCCTGTTTACCTATACCTGCGAAATGGTGAAAGCAAACCAGTATCCTGTAAATTTTTCTACCCATGATCTGTATCATTCTGAATTACACGATCCTATTCTTGGCATTAAAACCTATTACGAACAGCAGTGGCTCGAACGTGGGTTGTCGATTAAATATATCAACTTTGTTCTGGAGCAAAGAGAGTCGTTTGTTGAGCCTGAGATTGAAATAGAGAAAGATAATTACCGGAGTTTCGGAAGAAGGAAGCCGATATAAATTGCAGAGATGTGGATCGTAGAGACGTCGCGTGTATTGTAGAGACGTTGCATGCAACGTCTCTACAATTCAACAATTCAACGATTCAACGATTAACAGATCGCAGACAATAAATAATACATATAATTATGAATTTATACCCGAATTTAATATTAGAAGCGCTTTCCCATGTGCGTTATCCGGGAACAGGGAAGGATATTGTTTCTTCCGGAATGGTGCGCGATGATATCCGTATTGATGGGAATCGGGTGAGTTTTTCAATTGTCTTCGAAAAACCAAACGATCCTTTTGTGAAGTCGGTGATAAAGGCCGCTGAAACGGCGATACTGACCTATATAGGCGAAGAAGTTGATATTAAAGGAAATATCAGCGCAGTTCAGAAAGAAATTCCGAAACAGAAACCGGTGTCGATATTGCCCGGAGTGAAAAATATTATTGCTGTTTTTTCGGGGAAAGGAGGCGTTGGGAAGTCGACTGTGTCGTCGAACCTGGCAATTGCTCTGGCTTCATTAGGTTATAAAGTGGGCCTGCTGGATGCTGATATTCACGGGCCTTCGATGCCTAAAATGTTTGGCGTGGAAGATGCCCGTCCGGTGATGACAGAGGTGGATGGAAAGCAATTAATTATGCCGGTGGAGAAATATGGTGTAAAAGTCCTTTCCATAGGTTTTTTTGTTGATCCTGAGAATGCATTGGTGTGGCGTGGAAGTATGGCCAGTAATGCATTGAAACAATTGATTACCGATGCTGATTGGGGTGAACTCGATTACTTTGTAATGGATTTACCTCCCGGAACCAGCGATATTCATCTGACGCTGGTGCAGACTATGGGAATCACAGGTGCAATTGCGGTAACCACACCTCAGGATGTTGCCCTTGCAGATGCACGTAAAGGTGTGAATATGTTTACAGGTGATAAGGTAAATGTGCCTGTGCTTGGATTGATTGAAAATATGGCATGGTTTACTCCGGCAGAACTTCCTGAGAATAAGTATTTTATTTTTGGTAAAGATGGTGGAAAAAAGCTGGCCGAAGAATTGGGGATTCCTTTGCTCGGACAGATTCCTATCGTACAAAGCATTCGCGAAGGAGGCGATGCTGGTCGTCCTATCGCTGTTGACGAGAATTCCATTGCTGGTGCCGCATTTCATCAACTGGCCGAAAAAGTGGTTGAATATGTAGAGTTGCGCAACAGTCAATATGAACCGACAAAAAAGGTTGAGATAACCAGAGGTTGAAAGGGATCAGAAAAAGTTATCAACAAAAACACGAAAAAACTGTTGATAAATTGTTTATAGTGATGTCTCGCATTGTTGATAACTGCTCTTATTTGGGACTATGTGCTTGATTATTATCAGTAATTTTGTCTTCAGAGAATTTCTGATTACTAACAAAATCTGATTGTTAAATCAAGAATGAAAAAAGCTATTCTGTTATATCTTCTTATTGCATGTTTGTTTGCTGCCAATGCCAGTGATTTTGCAGACCGTATCTCAAAATATGGCAGGTGGTCGATCTCTACAGATGCAGGTTTTAGCATGTTTAACGGCGATCTTCAGTATGATTATGATCTTACCGGAATTTTGAAAAGTCCGAACTTTGGGGTTTCATTGGAGTATAATTTAAATCCGGAATTCAGTCTTGGTTGGAGTGTTGGAGGTTTGTTCTTCGAACAGGAAGATATTAACGAATGGTTTTCTTCGGGGGGTATGTACACTTCAACCTATGTAAGTGCTGATCTTCTTAGCATTATCAGAGGTAAAAAAAGTCGTTTGTTTGGCTTGTGGTTCAGTGGGGGTATTGGTTTTGCCGGCTCCTATTTGCCGAAATATACCACCACGCGCCCAATAGTGCCTGATCCGGTATATTCAGTGGTGTTTCCACCTACTTTCTTTATATTTCCCCTGTCGCTTTCATTAGAGTACAATATTTCCAAATCATATTCTATAGGTCTGACAGCGCGTCAGGTCTATACGAATACCGATCAAATGGAGTCGATCTACCGTTTTGAATATAATGATATGTGGGAAACGCTTGGTTTTTCACTAAGATATAAATTTATCACTAAGGATAAGAAACATTTCAGGGATGAAGTGTTTGATAATGACGATTCGTCGATGAAGCTGATTTCTTTATTGCAACAGGATGTCAGTAATCTTTCAGTTAAGGTTGACGGGATAGGTAGTAAAGTCGATAATATTGAGCACAGAGTGGAAAAACTGGAAGGTATTCTCTCTAATGACGGAGCCGATACCGATCAGGATGGAGTTCCCGATATCAGGGATTTGGAACCGAACACTCCTATGGGTAATCCAGTTGATTTCTGGGGAAGAAGTATCGGTGTGAAGACTATAGCTGATGCAAGTCTTTTGTCGGTATATTTTGATTTTGATAGCGCAGAACTGGATAAGATAGCACAAATCACCATTGTCAAAGTAGCAGATAAGATGAAAGCCAATCCTTCATTAATGCTAGAAATCAGGGGGTATACTGATAATCCCGGGTCAGGAAGCTATAACCAAAAATTAAGTCAACGTCGTTCCGACCGGGTGAAAACCGAATTGGTAAAAGTATATGGTATTTTTTCAAAACGTATGGTTGCCAATGGCAAAGGCAGGATTCCCAATCCTCCTTCCAAAAATCTGGGGAACCGTCGGTGCGATTTCTTTTTCAGCGAATAAAAAAATCTCTTATTCTGAGAGCCATCTTTTTGTCAGTTGCCCGAAATCATCTATCCTGCGATCGCGGAAAAACGGCCACATTCTGCGAACGGTTTCGGTGCGTGTCAAATCAATGTCTGCTATCAGATTTTCATTTCTGTCATTTGAGGCCTGAGCGATGATTTCCCCCTGGGGCCCTGAGATAAAACTATTTCCCCAGAATTGTATGCCATTGGTTACACCAGAAGGATCGGGCTCGTATCCGGTACGGTTACAACTCAGTATGTGCAGGCCATTCGCAATAGCATGGCCTCGTTGCACAGTGACCCAGGCATCTTTTTGACGGTCTTTTTCGTCCTGCGTATCGGTACTTTCCCAGCCAATAGCTGTAGGATAAATGAGTAGTTCCGCCCCTGCAAGCGCCATCAATCTGGCAGCTTCGGGATACCATTGGTCCCAGCAGACCAATACGCCTAATTTGCCTATCGATGTTTGAATAGGTTCAAAGCCCAGATCACCCGGAGTAAAATAAAATTTCTCATAATAAGCCGGGTCGTCAGGTATATGCATTTTACGATATTTGCCTGCTATACTGCCGTCTTTGTCGATCACCACGGCTGTGTTGTGGTACAAACCAGGAGCCCTCTTTTCGAATAATGAAAGCACAATGACAACATGATGTTCTTTTGCGAGCTTGCCGAAATATTCAGTTGATGATCCCGGAATGGTCTCAGCTTGTTCAAAAACTTCAGGATCTTCGGTCTGGCAGAAGTACAGGCTGTTGTGTAACTCCTGCAAAACAATCAGTTCTGCTCCTTTTTTTGCACAGTCGGTGATGTTGCCGGTCAGCACAGCGAGGTTTTGTTGCCTGTCGGCGGTATTCGATTGTTGAATTAAAGCTGCTTTCATAAATGAGTGAATGCGGTTGGTTCGTGATAAAATTTTATACATATTGCATGGTAACGCAATGCAGCGAGCCATGTTGTTTAATCAAAGGCAGACAGTTAATTCCGATGATTTTTCTATCGGGAAAGGCCTGTTGAAGTTGATTTATAGCGATGATGTCCTTTGGTGAATTGTAGATAGGCGCCAAAACTGCTCCGTTGATAATCAGAAAATTGGCGTAGGTGGCTGGTAAGCGATCGTTACCATCGTACACAGCATCAGCCATAGGCAAGGGAATGAGTTTATAGCGTTCTCCGTTTTTTTGTTTCAACTGTTGAAGCTCGGCTTCCATTTGTTGCAATGCTGCAAAATGTTCATCGTCCATATCATCGCATTTTACATAAGCTATGGTATCGACGCTGCATAAACGTACGAGCGTATCAATATGACTGTCGGTATCATCGCCGGCCAGATAACCATGATGGAGCCACAATATCCTGTCGAGTCCGAAATACTCCTTTAAGTGAACTTCTATTTCTTCTTTTGATAAATCATTTCTGTTTTCCGATAGCAAGCATTCAGCAGTGGTGAGCAGAGTTCCTTCTCCGTCGGATTCAAAACTACCTCCTTCAAGTACAAAATCAAGACAATTCCGATAAGCGACATCCTTTCCGAGATAGTTGCCCTCCCATAACCGGCGCGTGATTTGATTGTCGAGTTCCGCATTGAACTTCTTTCCCCAACCGTTAAAGCCAAAGTCGTATACCACCCTTTTTTCGTCCTCCAGCACCGTGATTCCACCATGATCGCGTGCCCAGGTATCGTTGCTTGCAATTTCAGCAAAAGAGATCCGGGAGAAATCAACCTTGCCGATTCGTTCTTTTACCGCTTGTTCATCCTGACAAATGATCAGTAAAGATTGAAATTTAATAATGGCACGGGCGATGTCGGCAAAGCAATTCTCTACCTCGTCTAGCATGTCAGCCCAGTCTGTATCCGTGTGTGGCCAGGTAAGTTGTATAAATCGTTGTTTTGCCCACTCGGGCGGAAGTATTTTCTGCATTTCAATTGAATAAAGTGCAAAAATAGTAAAATAATCTTTATGGAATGGATTTATGGGGAACAGGCAAAGCTAATTGCTGTGTAAAGCGCAATAAATCATAATAATTCCTTAAGTGATGTGTAATTTTGAAAAAAGTAGTAATTTTGTAGAAATCAATAGTCCCCGGATTTATCCGGGGGGTTGAAATGTTCCCCGAATGGAATGAATAGCACCCTGATTTATCCGTGGGGATTGTGATGAATCAATGTGGCATGTTGATTAAAATAACAACAGAATAACAAATAAACAATATATAAATGGGAAAAGTATTAATTATCGGCGCCGGAGGCGTTGGAACAGTGGTGGCGCATAAAGTGGCGCAACATCCAGATGTTTTTACTGAAATAATGTTGGCAAGCCGCACCAAATCAAAGTGCGATGCTATCGCGGCGGATGTCAAAAGACGCTCGGGAGTAAACATTAAAACTGCCCGTGTGGATGCCGACAATGTTCCGGAACTGGTGGAGATGCTCAATGATTTCAAACCGGAATTGCTTATCAATGTAGCCTTACCCTACCAGGATTTAACCATTATGGATGCTTGTCTCGAAGCAGGAGTAAATTATCTGGATACAGCCAACTATGAACCGAAAGATGAAGCGCACTTTGAATACAGTTGGCAATGGGCCTATAAAGAAAAATTTGAAAAAGCCGGATTGACAGCTATTCTCGGTTGTGGTTTCGATCCGGGAGTAACCAGCGTGTTTACTGCCTATGCGGCTAAACATCACTTTGATGAAATTCATTACCTCGATATCGTCGACTGTAACGCCGGCGACCATGGAAAAGCCTTTGCCACCAATTTCAATCCTGAAATCAATATTCGTGAGGTGACTCAAAAAGGAAAATACTGGGAAAACGGTAAATGGGTGGAAACAGAACCACATGAAATTCATAAGGCGCTCAACTATCCTGAAATAGGCCCAAAGGAATCCTATGTGATCTATCACGAAGAGCTGGAATCGCTGGTGAAAAACTTCCCAACGCTGAAACGTGCGCGTTTCTGGATGACTTTCGGTCAGGAATATCTGACTCATCTCCGTGTGATTCAGAATATCGGTATGGCACGAATTGATGAAGTGGATTATAACGGAGTGAAAATTGTTCCTATTCAGTTCCTCAAAGCGGTGTTACCCGATCCGGGCGAACTGGGAGAGAATTATACCGGACAGACTTCCATCGGATGCCGCATCAAAGGTCTGAAAGATGGTAAGGAAAAAACTTATTATGTGTACAATAATTGCAGCCACGAGGCATCTTACCGCGAAACCGGAGCGCAGGGAGTGAGCTATACCACCGGCGTACCGGCCATGATTGGCGCTATGATGTTCTTGACGGGTCAGTGGAAAAAAGCCGGCGTTTACAATGTTGAGGAATTTAATCCAGATCCTTTCATGGAAAAACTGAATGAATGCGGTTTGCCATGGGTGGAATTGCACGGGGTGGATTTGGAACTCTGATGATTTACCTTCAGTTATTCATATCATTTTTCAAGATTGGCATATTCGCTTTCGGAGGCGGATATGCCATCATATCTCTTATACAGCATGAGATTCTTACACATGGCTGGATAAGCCAGAGTGAATTTACCGATATCATTGCTATTTCTCAGATGACACCCGGACCTATCGGGATCAACTCGGCAACTTATGTGGGTTATGCTGCTTCGGGCAATGTGTTTGGCGCTGCTGTGGCTACTTTTGCCATCACCCTCCCTTCTTTCATCATTATGATCACTCTGACAAAGTTCTTTATGGTCATGCAAAAAAACAAATACCTGCAGTATTCTCTTCAGGGACTTCGCCCGATGATTGTAGGACTGATTGCATCGGCAGCTCTGCTTTTGATGAATAATGAGAATTTCATCGACTACAAAAGTTACATCCTTTTCGGACTAGCCTTTGTGGCGACCTTTTTTCTCAAAATCCATCCCATACTTGTGATTGTCGGGGCAGGAGTGATGGGGCTGGTTCTCTATTAAAGCCTTCCGGTGATGAGCAGGAAAATCCTTTGATTATTTGAAAGATCCGCCAATGATGTCGAGTAATTCATTGGTAATTGCTTGTTGACGCGATTTGTTATATTGAATCGACAGATCCTGCAATAAATCGTCGGCATTTTCAGTGGCGATTTGCATGGCGATGGTTCTGGCAGCCTGTTCCGAGGCATTAGCATCCAGTGCGGCAGCATACACTCTGAAATGTAATACCTGTGGGATAAGCGTTCCCAGCACCTGCTCTTTCGAAGGTTCGATGAGATAATCAGCACGGATATTTCCTTTTTGATAATACGACAGTTCGAAGGGAAGAAAAGTGTCGACAGTCAGTTTTTGTACACTTTTACTTTCGTAATGAAAATAAATCACCTTTACCCGGTCAATCTTATGACTGACAAACATATCCATTATCGTTTGGGCCAACTGCTGCGCTTCTTCAAAAGTCGGTGCGTTCGACAGTTCCTCGAACTCTCCGGCAACATTCATTCCCATATCCAGACATGCCTGATGGACTTTCTTCCCAACCGGAAAAATAATGATATCTTCCTTTCTGACGTCGCGATGAGTATGAATTGACTGTTGCAGACGTTTTATTAAAACAGAGTTATAGCTGCCACACAAAGAAGAGTTCGATGCAAAAACCAAAATACCTACACGGTAAACGTCTCTTATTTTTGTGTAGACAGAATCAATTTCTTCTTCCGTACTTAAATAATTCTTCAGTATTTCATTCATCCGTTGCTGATAAGGCAGAAAACTGTTTACCACCTTTTCCGCTTTATGCAACTTTGAGGATGAAACCATCTTCATCGCAGAAGTAATCTTCTGCGTTGATTTCACCGACTGAATACGCGTTTTTGTTTCTTTTAACGAACTCACCTTGTTGATCTACAATATGTTATTAGTCAATTGTCCTGTAATTCTGTTGCACGGCTACAAGTCCTTTGCAACATCAGCCGCAAGTTGTTCAATGATTGAGATTACTTTATCATCGATCACACCGCTTTTTATAACATCAAGTACTTCTTTCTTTTGTGTTTTTCGGAGCATCATCAGAAAGTTCTTTTCAAATTCCTTCACTTTATTCAGAGGTACATTTTTAAGTAATCCCTGTGTTCCGCAATAAAGCAAAGCAACCTGTTCTTCAACAGGCACTGTTTGGTGTAGCGGCTGATTCAGTAACAGCGTATTTTTCTGTCCCTTATCAATTGTCATGGCCGTTACAGCATCCAGATTACTTCCGAATTTACTGAAAGCTTCAAGTTCACGGAATTGAGCCTGGTCAATTTTCAGTCGTCCGGCCACTTTCTTCATTGCCTTGATTTGGGCATTTCCTCCTACACGCGAAACCGAAATTCCGACATTGATAGCAGGACGGTTACCCTGGTTGAACAAATCGGTATCCAGGAATATCTGTCCGTCGGTAATTGAAATTACGTTGGTCGGAATATAGGCCGAAACATCACCCGCCTGAGTTTCAATAATCGGAAGGGCAGTCAGTGAACCGCCTCCTTTTACTTTTCCTTTCAGGCTCTCCGGTAAATCGTTCATTTTTTCAGCAATTTCCTGCTGACTGATGATTTTTGCAGAGCGTTCGAGTAAGCGTGAATGAAGATAGAAAATATCACCCGGATAGGCCTCCCTTCCTGACGGACGACGAAGGATCAGTGAAACTTCACGATAGGCAACCGCCTGTTTTGATAAATCATCATAAATTACCAGGGCATGACGTCCGGTATCGCGGAAGAACTCACCTATGGTGGCTCCTGCAAAAGGAGCATAATATTGTAATGCAGCCGGATCAGAGGCATTGGCGGCTACTACGATGGTATAATCCAGTGCTTTATGTTTGCGGAGCGTTTCTACTAAGGATACAATGGTCGAACCTTTTTGTCCGATGGCAACATAGATGCAATAGACAGGATTTCCTTCCTCAAAATTCTTTCTCTGGTTGATAATGGTGTCGATGGCGATGCTGGTCTTACCTGTTTGGCGGTCGCCGATGATCAACTCTCTCTGTCCGCGGCCGATAGGAATCATGGCATCGATAGCTTTCAGACCCGTTTGCAGCGGTTCGTTCACCGGTTGACGGAAAATAACTCCCGGGGCTTTACGTTCGAGTGGCATTTCAATCAACTCACCGCTAATGCTGCCGTTTCCGTCGATAGGTTCACCCAAAGGATTGATTACGCGACCCAGCAAAGATTCTCCCACCATGATCGAAGCTACGCGTCCGGTTCTTTTTGCAACGAATCCTTCTTTTATCATGCTGGTATTGCCCAGCAAAACAGCTCCGACATTATCCTCTTCAAGGTTCATCACGATAGCCTTCATCCCGTTCTCAAATTCAATCAGCTCATTAGCTTCCGCATTGTTCAGCCCGTGAATACGTACCACGCCGTCGCTTACCTGTAACACCCTGCCGATTTCATCAAACTGAACCGTTGAATCAATCTCCTGCAGTTGCATACGCAGTAAATCAGATACTTCGCTAACATTTATTTTATCATTCATGTTGTCCTGTTCATTTTACGGAGTGAAACCGCAAATTATTTTATAAAATACTGTTATTAAGTTTAATATATTCCTGTCTTATCCGTCGCAGTTGGTTCGATAAACTAAAGTCCCATCTGTTCGATCCGACTTCTATCATGAATCCTCCGAGGATAGCTTCGTCGATTTTCATTTCAAATTCGACTTTGCCTTTGATTTCCGATTCGATATATCCGATCAGCTTCTTTTCTGTCTGTGCATCAATGGCCGTAGCTGTGGTGATTACAGCTTTATGGATATTCTTTCTGGTTCTGTACAAATCAATATACCTGAGTGATATTGATTGTAAAAAAGCTTCTCTTTTCTTCGTCAGGATTAAATCGATGAATCTTTCGGTTGCCGGACATACATTCTTTCCCGCGGAGGTAAGAATTAAGTTTTTCTTCGTATCCTTACTGATAACAGGATTATCCAGCGCCGCATTTAATTCATGGGTGATTTCAAAAGTACCTGCCAATACCTTCATTTCTTCATACACCTTTTCTGTAGATTTGGTATCTTCAGCAAACCGAAGCAATGCAGTTGCGTATCTGGTGGCAATTAATCCTGAATTCATTGATTACTTATGATTTTGAGATGTTGATGTCATCGAGCAGACGATCAATCATTTCGTCCTGACCATTATTAATATCCAGCTTCTTTCTGATTAATTTCTCGGCAATGTCCACCGACAGAAGGGCTACACTTTTGCGGATGTCGCGTAGAGCATCTTCTTTTTCTTTAAGAATAAGAAGGCGGGCATTTTCAATGATTTTATCCGCTTCAAGTCTGGCTTTTTCCTGTGCTTCTTTTATCACTTCTTCGCCTGTTTTTGAAGCTTCGTTGATAATTCTCAACTGCTCTTTACGTGCATTTTCTATGATTGCAGCGCTCTCTATGTTTACTTTTTCCAGTTCTGCCCGTGTTTCTTTTGCCATAAGCAGCGACTCGTCGATATACGCTTTCCTGTCCTCCACCATTTTAAGTATGACGGGGAAACCATATTTCACGAGAACGAATGCGACTATCCCGAAAGATATCAGCATCCAGAACAGCAAACCTGTATCCGGGGTTAGTAGTGACATAAGAATTAAAAAATAAATCCGCAGACTACAATTGAGAACAATGATACAGCATCGATAAATGCTG
This sequence comes from Paludibacter sp., assembly GCA_034927265.1. Taxonomy (GTDB): domain Bacteria; phylum Bacteroidota; class Bacteroidia; order Bacteroidales; family Paludibacteraceae; genus Paludibacter. The sequence goes on along the minus strand of JAYFQH010000038.1, from coordinate 47,857 downwards.
CGGCAATAATCATATTCATACGAATATCATTAGCGGCTTCTGGCTGACGTGCAATTCCTTCCATGGCTGAACCCCCGATTTTACCGATTCCCATACCTGCTCCTAATGCAGCAAGACCAATTCCCAAACCTGCTCCGATTTTAGCTAAACCTACTCCGGCTGTTGCCTGTAATAAAATTGAAAGTAACATAGTGTTCTAGTTTTTTATTTGTTGTTTAAATTTTTTTGTCTATTGTCATTTGTCAACGGTCGGTTGTTTGTCGACAGTCTTATGATGATGGGGCTCAACGCGTGCCAATCCTATGAATATAGCTGTGAGCATTGTAAATACGTATGCCTGGATATAGGCCACCAGAATTTCCACAAAGCCCAGAAAAACGCTGAAGAATACGGCTATGGCAGTCATGCCGGCGTTCATGGCAACACCCATCTTTACGGTTACGAAAATAACACAGATAAGGGCCAGTACAATTGAGTGTCCTGCCAGTATATTGGCAAAAAGCCGGATCATCAGGGCGAAAGGCTTCATAAACACTCCCACCAGCTCAATTACGGGCATCAGAGGAAGCGGCGCTTTCAACCAGGTGGGTACTTCCGGCCATAGTATTTCTTTCCAGTATTCTTTTGATCCCGACAGGTTGATTGTCAGTAAGGAGATGAATGCCAAAACAAAGGTAACGGCAATATTTCCGGTCACATTTGCTCCTCCGGGGAAGAAAGGAATTAATCCCATGACATTATTGATGAAAATAAAAAAGAATACGGTAAGCAAATAGGGGGCATATCGTTTGTAATCTTTCCCGACACAGGGTTTTATTACATTATCATGGATGTCCATGATAAACAGTTCCATAAAGGCGGCAAATTTCCCCTTTGGGTTGAAACCCTGCTTTTTATAAGATCTCACTACCGACATCATCAGTATAATCAATATACTGCTGCTGATAATTAATGCCAGCGCAATTTTTGTTATTGAAATATCAAAAGGCCGGTATTCTGTGCCATTTTCCTGTATCTCGACAATTTTACCGGCATACTTACCTTCATGTGAAACCGTCAGTCCCTGGTACACCGGTTGTTCATGAAAACGGGAGGACAAAAAGACATGCCATCCGGTATTCTTACTGTATACTATCACAGGAAGAGGAATGTAGACATCTTTTTCTCCGATTTTGGTAATATGCCATTCGTAGGTATCCGAAATGTGGTGAAGAATAAATTCTTTAATATTCAACTCGCCGGCATCTTCTTTTTCTGGCGGAGCTGAAGAGCTATTCCCTTTTACTGAAGTAAAAGAGAATAAAAAGAGCAATAGCCATAAGCCTGATATCCTCAATAGTTTATTCATTTTCTTTGCAGGGCTTTGTCTGTTTTTTCCACTTGCGAAAAAATATAGACTTCACAAATGATATATAAAAAATAATAGCTTGCAAAAGTCAGCAGCAACGCTTTCTTGTTTTCTTCAGCAACAAGAAACAATACTAAAACGGCAATGGCGGCAAGGAGAAACTTAACAAGTTTCAGTATCATGTAGACATTGACCACTTTACGATTGTTTTCCCTGTTGATATGCGTAAGAATCATTATCGTTGATATTCCCATTAGGTAGAAAAATACAGGAATAGCCGGATATAATTCCATGTTGGTCAGATGAATAATATCATTCAGCAACCACCAACCTCCCCAACCGGCGATAAGAACAATGATTGTATAAATTACAATTAGTTTTTTATTTAGCTGAACCATCAGGAGTTACAGAATTAATATGCTCTACACATACATAGACTTCATTGTTTCTTACTTCACACAAACCACTTTCAATACTATAATCCCTGATGCCGTCCTCCTTGTTTTTAAAGGAGATTACCCCTTTGCCTAATGAGGCAATCAGAGGCGCATGGTTATCAAGGATTGAAAATTTCCCCGAAATTCCAGGCAAAGTAACAATGTCGGCTTTTCCTGTAAATATAATTTTCTCGGGAGTAATGATTTCTAGTTTCATCTTCGTTTTATGCTTCGGACTTATGTGCTTCTTTCATTAATTTATGGCCTTTTGCAATAGCTTCATCAATGGTTCCAACATTCAGAAATGCCATTTCCGGTATTTCATCAAGTTGTCCGTCCAATATCATTTTGAATCCGTGTATGGTATCTTCTATCGAAACCATTACTCCGGGTATTCCGCTGAATTGTGAGGCCATGGCAAATGGTTGCGAAAGGAAACGCTGCACTTTCCTTGCCCTTTGGACGGTTTTTTTATCTTCATCCGACAGTTCTTCCATTCCGAGAATGGATATGATGTCCTGCAATTCCTTATTTCTTTGCAGGATTTGTTTCACACGTTGGGCTGTTTCATAATGCTCTTCTCCCACAATTTGAGGATTCAAAATTCTGGAAGTCGATTCAAGGGGATCAACCGCCGGAAAGATTCCCAGTTCCGCAATTTTACGACTCAATACTGTTGTGGCATCGAGGTGCGAGAAAGTAGTTGCAGGAGCAGGGTCGGTAAGGTCGTCGGCAGGGACATAAACTGCTTGTACTGATGTGATAGAACCATTTTTTGTTGAAGTGATACGTTCCTGCATTCGCCCCATTTCAGTTGCAAGTGTCGGTTGATAACCCACGGCTGAAGGCATACGTCCCAACAAAGCTGAAACTTCGGAGCCGGCTTGTGTAAAACGGAATATATTATCGATAAAAAACAGTATATCTCTTCCGCTTTCATTTCCGCTGTCCCTGAACGACTCGGCAACTGTCAGTCCTGATAGGGCAACCGAAGAACGTGCTCCGGGAGGTTCGTTCATCTGACCAAACACCAGGGTAGCCTGCGATTTCTCCACTTCATCATAATCCACTTTTGTTAAATCCCAGCTTCCGGCTTCCATGCTTTTCTTAAACTCATCACCATACTTGATAACGCCGGATTCAATCATGTCGCGTAACAAATCGTTGCCCTCACGCGTTCTTTCTCCTACTCCGGCAAAAACAGAAAAGCCATTGTGCCCTTTTGCAATGTTGTTGATCAATTCCATGATAAGAACGGTCTTACCGACACCGGCACCTCCGAAAAGTCCGATTTTTCCACCTCTTGAATAGGGTTCAAGCAAATCGATTACCTTTATTCCGGTAAATAAAATACTCTCGGTGGTAGTTATGTCTTCAAACTTGGGTGCTTCCCTGTGGATGGGTAAAGTTTCCTTTTTGTCGAGCGTTTTCATCCCATCTATCGAATCTCCGATGACATTCATTAACCGGCCTTTAATCTGATTTCCGGTAGGCATTGAAATAGATGTGCCCAGGGGGGTAACTTTCAGACCACGACGCAGACCGTCTGTTGAATCCATTGCAACACAACGAACGGTTTGTTCTCCTAAATGTTGTTGCACTTCAATGATTAGTTCCCGTCCATCACCTCTGTCGACGCTCAGGGCATCGTAAATTGCCGGCAATTTGACTTCATCTTCCTGAAAGTCAAAAAATACATCTACTACCGGACCGATAATCTGAGATATTGCACCAATTTTAACTGACATATTAATATTTTGATATTGAAACTGCAAATTTAATGATTAAATTTAAACGGGAACTTTTAAATAAGTATAAAATTAATCAAGTTTTAAAACCGCAAGGAAAGCTTTCTGCGGAACCTCAACGGATCCGATCTGCTTCATACGTTTTTTTCCTTTTTTCTGTTTTTCAAGTAGTTTTCTCTTTCGGCTGATGTCACCACCATAACATTTGGCGGTAACGTCCTTGCGAACGGCTTTGATAGTTTCGCGGGCAATGATTTTTGCTCCGATAGCTGCCTGAATGGCGATGTCGAATTGTTGTCTCGGGATGAGTTCTTTCAGTTTCTCACACATTCTACGGCCCAGTGACACAGCGTTATCAAAGTGAATCAGCGACGAAAGGGCATCCACAGGTTCACCATTCAGCAGGATGTCCAGCTTGATCAGTTTTGATGGGCGATAACCATGGGGATGATAATCGAAGGAAGCATATCCCTTGGAGATACTCTTCAAACGATCGTAGAAGTCGAACACAATCTCGCCCAGAGGCAGGTCGAAAATCAACTCCATCCTGTTGCCGGAAATATAGTCCTGTTTGATCAGTTCGCCTCTTTTATCGAGACACAAAGTCATAATTTGTCCGATATAGTCGGTACGCGTGATAATCGATGCGCGGATGTAGGGCTCTTCTATTCTGTCAATAAGCATGATGTCGGGCAAACCTGACGGATTGTGTACTTCCAGATATTCATCCTTCTTTGTATACACTTTGTACGATACGTTGGGAACTGTGGTAATTACATTCATGTCGAATTCCCTGTCGAGCCTTTCCTGTACGATTTCCATGTGCAACATTCCGAGGAATCCGCAACGGAAACCAAAGCCCAGTGCTACAGAGGATTCTGGTTCGAAGGTGAGGGAAGCATCGTTGAGTTGCAGCTTCTCGATGGAAGTTCTGAGGTCTTCAAAATCTTCGGTATCGATAGGATAAACTCCGGCAAAAACCATGGGTTTTACTTCTTCAAATCCGGCAATGGCTTTTTCGCAGGGGCGTTTTACGTGGGTGATGGTGTCGCCGACCTTTACTTCTTTTGAACTTTTTATTCCTGAAATAATATATCCCACATTGCCGGCACTGAGCTCCTGCGTCGGAACCATATCAAGACGCAGAATTCCTATATCATCGGCATTATATTCTTTGCCGGTGGCTACAAACTTTACAAGGTCTCCCTTGCGGATGGTGCCGTTGGTTATTTTAAAGTAAGCAATGATGCCACGAAAAGAATTAAATACCGAATCGAAAATCAGGCACTGCAACGGAGCTTCAGGATCACCCTTGGGAGCGGGAATCCGCTCCACGATGGACTGAAGTATCTCCTCCACACCCAGTCCGGTTTTTCCACTGGCACGGATGATTTCCTCTCTTTTGCACCCCAGTAAATCAACAATTTGATCTTCTACTTCATCGGGCATGGCCGAATCCATATCCATCTTATTCATTACAGGAATGATTTCGAGATCGTGTTCGATGGCCATGTACAGGTTCGAAATGGTCTGAGCCTGAATGCCCTGAGTAGCGTCAATGATCAGCAATGCTCCTTCGCAAGCGGCAATCGAACGCGATACTTCATAGGAGAAATCCACGTGTCCCGGAGTGTCAATCAGGTTCAGGGTGTATTCCTGGCCATTATGTTTATGTTTCATCTGAATGGCGTGGCTCTTGATGGTGATGCCGCGCTCCCGCTCTAAATCCATACTATCAAGCACCTGAGCCTGTAGGTCTTTGTCGAATACGGTTTTGGTGTATTCTAAGAGTCGGTCGGCCAACGTGCTTTTACCATGGTCGATGTGGGCAATGATGCAAAAATTACGGATATTGTTCATGTGAGCTTGTTACAGTTTTTCAGGGTGCAAAAATAGCAAAAAAAATGAGAATATCAGATATGCTTATAAGGGGCCTAGCCCCTTACCCCACATACTTTTTTGCCTTGATGCAAAAAAGTATGCAAAAAAGATCAAGACTATGCCCGCTTCGCACGAAAAATTATCGATCGACAGGCTGAATCGTCCAAACTCGATTTCTTCGAAAACTCAAACAAGGACGATTCTTATGCCTGTCTCACTTATTTTTCGGCTCACCGGTCAGGGTCGTTCAAAGTGCTAAAGATTTTATATTGTAAATTATTTTCCGTGGCTTAAACAATTCCCCTCTTTGTACGTTCTAAAAAAAACATTTATTACACTTACGCCTATGCAATATCTTTTCGACGGGGTGAAGGACTTTCTTGCCAACGATTATCTGGAGATGAAGCGACATTTTCGTAAAATAGGTAAGAGCCAGCATCCTCATACCTTGTTTATCGGATGCTCAGATTCGCGTATCGTGCCGAATCTGATTACCAAAACCCTACCAGGTGAACTTTTTGTGATTCGTAATATTGCCAATCTGGTACCGGTGTATCGGGAGTCGCAGGAATATCTGGCAACGACTTCGGCCATCGAATATGCGGTCAAAGTGTTGAACATTGAAAATATCATCATTTGCGGTCATTCCAATTGTGGCGGATGCAAAGCCGTTTATATGAATGAAAAGGAGACAGCCGAAATACCGCATACCCGCAAATGGATCGAGTTGATGGGACGGGTGAAAACGAGGGTGCTGGAACAACTGCAGCCGACTCCTGACGGAGTTGTTGATGAGGCTAAACGCGAACTGATGACCGAACAGCTCAATATCGTGGAACAGATGAACCACTTGCTGTCCTATCCTTACATCCGCAAGAGGTACGAAGAAAAAACGCTGAATATCCTGGGTTGGTATTACATTATCGAAACCGGGGAAGTGTTTAATTATGATGTTGAAAAACAGGTGTTTGAAAAAATCGTTTAATCATTGTACCATCACCTGTAAAATGTTGCGCCTCTAAAATGGTGCACGTCAAAATGTTGCGCCTGTAAAACGTTGCGCCGCCGTATAGACGTTGCACCTGCCGTAGAGACGTTGCATGCAACGTCTCTACAGATTATATGCGCGATTTTTCGACGATAATCATTGCCCGTTCCACCTTTCCCCCCAGTGGCGGATGCATCTTCGACAATTTGAGTTCAAGCTGCAGAATGCGGGGAAATTTATTCATCAGTTTGTCGGCAATCCTTTGTGCCACATGTTCGATGAGGTTCGAGGGAATCTCCATTTGCTTTTTGATGGTGTGATAAATTAACTGATAATTCACAGTGTCCTCCAGCATATCTGAGAAGGCTGCTTTTTCGGTGTTTATCTCCATAGCCACTGTTATCAGGAAGGTATTTCCCAACTCTTTTTCATGCTCCATTACGCCGTGAAAAGCGTGGAACTCCATGTTTTCGAGGATGATTTTCGACATAAACTTATGGTGTATAATTAACCTGCAACGGAAACGTCAAAACCTGCGGCTTTTACCCTTCCCGCTATTGTATTTAATTCTTCCAGTGATATTTTCTCTAAGCCTTTGGTTGGGGTTTCCCGGTCGATGGTGTAGATCATCACCTGTTTAGGGTTTATTATTTTTAATGCGTTGATCCAGGCATCGACCTCCGTGTCCGTGGTGTTGTCGATGATTTGTCCGTTGACATTGCCCCTAAGGAACATGGTTTGAATGATCAGATTGCCGTTGAACTTTTTGAACTGTTCGATCTGCCAGGCTACGGTAATCTGTTTACCTACCGGCCGGTCGAGTAGCTGTAGAGTGGTGTCAAAGGCCGAGTCGAATTTCAGGATATTATTGTCGACTTTCAGTAAAGCGCTGAAGATACTGGGCTTGTGCATGCGGGTGGAGTTCGAAAGCACACTTACTTTTGCCGAAGGACAGTAGCGGTCGCGCAGGGCAATGGTATCGTCAATGATGCCTTCGAATTGCGGGTGAAGCGTCGGTTCTCCATTACCCGCAAATGTAATCACATCGGGCAATTCATTGGCTGCCACCATTTCCTTTAATTTGGCTTCCAGCGTTTCGTATACCTGCGGACGAGTAGGGAGGGGCGACTCCTTCATGGTAGTGTTGAAGCCACATTCGCAGTAAATACAATCAAAAGAGCATATTTTAGCGTCAACAGGGAGAAGGTTAACCCCTAAGGAAACCCCCAGACGCCGGCTTTTTACAGGGCCGAATATTATTTGGTCGAAAAGGATCATTGTTTTGTATGTTTAAAATTTTGTTATCACCCGCTCTCCGAGTGTTTTAGCCAACTGCTTCTTAATATCATCCAGATTTCTGAGTTCTATCATCAACTCATCGGCCAGCGCATCATTTCTTGTGTCGGAGGCAGTTTTTAAACTGATGAGTTTTTCTTTAATCACATCCAGAATCAGGCAGTTCTTGAATTCATATATAATTCGCGGCACCAGATCGAAAAGCCGGTCGGCATCGCTTTCAATTTTTTTAATTTTCGCGTGTATCTTGCTCAGCGTATATCTCTCGGTAATAAGATCTGTCGTGAGCAGAGCAATTTGAGGATCAGGATGTCGAAGGAAATGTTTCTCAGCATCAAAATTATCTTCCAGATAGTGTGTCTCATATTCCTCAAGAATGAGCTGATGAGCCGGCGTGTTGAAGGTGATGCCATCTCGGTTCAGTTCCTCGTAGATAAAATCGGCTACCAGCATGCTTTCCATGTCCTCTTTTTTCATGTCGGGATGGCGCAGGGGATGTTTACCGTAGCGGATAAGGGTTTCAAGAATATTTTTTTCTTCCTGAACAAATTTTCCTTTTAGGCTGTCCTGACTGAAATAACCGGTTGCCGATGATGTATTGTGATTTTCCTCCGCTTTTTCCTGTTGGGCTGCCGTTACCGGTTTGTTACGTTCAGTTTCCTTGAGTTTGTTGATCTCATGATACAGCATGGCTTCATCAACGCGGAGCAGGTTGCTGCATTCCTTCACGTATTCTGCACGGATGACCGAGTTGGGGATGATGGCGATACTGCGCACAATATCGAGCACCAGTCCTGCCCGTTTAACCGGGTCGTTGCCGGCATCATCCAATAAGAGTTTTGTTTTAAATCGAATAAAGTCGGAAGAATTTTTCTCAACGTAGTCGATAAAATCTGCCGAATTATTCTTGCGGGCAAAAGAGTCAGGGTCATCACCGTCAGGAAGCAGGAGCACTTTGATATTCAGACCCTCTTCAAGCAGCAGGTCGATTCCGCGAATAGAAGCTTTGATGCCGGCGGCATCGCCGTCGTAGATCACTGTTACATTCTCTGTGAAGCGGTGGATCATCCTTATTTGTCCGGGCGTTAGCGAGGTACCCGAAGAGGCCACCACATTTTCGATGCCGTTCTGGTGCATGGAGATTACATCGGTATATCCTTCCACAAGGAAACAGCGGTCCTGTTTTACGATGGCTTTCTTTGCGAAGAAAATGCCGTAAAGTTCATTGCTCTTATGGTAGATGTCCGATTCCGGCGAGTTGACATATTTCGCCATTTTCTCGTCCTTCTTCAGGATACGGCCGCCGAAGGCCACTACCTTGCCCGAAAGCGAATGCACAGGGAACATCACCCTTCCACGGAAACGGTCGGAGAGTTGTCCGTTGTCGTTTTCGAGTGTGAGGCCCGTTTTTACAAGATAATCCTTTTTGTAGCCCTTGCCGATAGCCGCCTGAGTAAAAGCGTCGCGTTGATCGATGCTGTATCCCAGCTGGAATTTCTGTATGATGTCATCGCGAAATCCTCTTTCCCTGAAATAAGCAAGGCCGATGGATTTACCGTCGATGTGGTTGTGCAGTATGTTGGAGAAATATTGCTGGGCATATTCGTTCACCAGAAACATGCTTTCACGGTCGTTTCTGATAGCCATTTCTTCGGCACTCAGCTCCCGTTCCTCGAATTCAATATGGTATTTTTTTGCAAGAAACTTGAGCGCCTCATAGTAGCTAAGCTGCTCATATTCCATGATAAAATGTACCGAATTACCACCTTTGCCGCAACCGAAACATTTGAAGATGCCTTTGGCCGGAGATACACTAAAGGAAGGAGTTTTTTCGTTGTGGAAAGGACATAATCCTGTCAGATTCGCCCCCCGTTTGCGGAGAGTGACGTAATCCGAAACCACATCCTGTATTTGCGCGGCATCGTTGATACGGTCGATGGTAGTCTGATCAAGCATGTCAAAAAAATATGAGGAAACAATTATCCCCGGAGTAAAAAATCGTTTGTTAAAGGTCGTCCCAGCCTATGCCTTTGTATTTGCTGATATCATCATCTTCCTCATCCTCTTCGAAATAATCATCATGATCTTCAATGTCCTCTTCATCATCCAACTCCTCATCTGTTTTAGGCTCAATATACATGGGTCGGTGCACCAGGTCAACAATTTTATTTGATTCTTTGTTCAGTTCCTCCCAGATCATATCTTTCAGTTCCATGATGCCCAATCCGCTCACCGAGGAGATGAAAACCGTACGAATGCCTTCAGGCAATTCCTTTTTCATGGCTTCAATAAGTTCCTCATCCAGCATGTCGCATTTGGTGATAGCGAGTATTCTTTGTTTTGAAGCCAGTTCGGGATTGTAGGTTTTGAGTTCGTTCAGTAATATATTGTACGCTTCGCGGATATTTTCACTATCGGCCGCGATCATGAACAGGAGGATCGAATTTCGTTCGATATGCCGTAGGAAGCGCAGTCCCAGCCCCTTTCCTTCGGATGCCCCTTCAATGATGCCCGGGATATCGGCCATGACGAAAGATTGATTGTCGCGGTAGGCCACGATACCCAGATTCGGCACCAGCGTAGTAAAAGGATAATCCGCTATTTCCGGTTTTGCTGCTGACACTACCGACAGTAATGTCGATTTACCCGCGTTGGGTAGTCCCACCAGCCCCACGTCAGCCAATACTTTTAATTGCAGGATGACTGTTTTCTCAATTCTAGGTTCGCCCGGTTGTGCAAAGCGGGGTGTTTGGTTGGTGGCGGTTCTGAAATGCCAGTTGCCCTGTCCGCCTCTGCCGCCTTTCAGCAGCACCACTTCCTGTCCGTCCTCGGTGATGTCACACAGAAACTCTCCGGTTTCCGCATCATATACCACTGTGCCGCAGGGCACATCAATGGCTTTATCTTCTCCGTCTTTTCCGAAACTGCGGCTACCGCTTCCCGATCCACCGTCGCCGGCATAAATATGACGGGCATATTTCAGGTGAATGAGCGTCCAGTAGTTTTTGTTGCCACGCAGAATGATATGTCCACCCCGGCCGCCATCACCTCCGTCGGGTCCGCCCTTGGCGATGAACTTCTCGCGGTGAAAATGCGTAGAGCCTGCTCCGCCCTTTCCCGAACGGCAGTATATTTTTACGTAATCAACAAAATTGGAACTGGCCATGATGGATGTTTAATGAGAGGGCAAAGGTACGTATTTTTTTTGATAATCATTGATACGCCGTTATAATACACGCATGTAGAGACGTTGCGTTTTTGTGTAGAGACGTTGCATGCAACGTCTCTACGGTTATGTGGTTATGCGGTTATGTGGTTATACAATTCAACGATTAAACAATTCAACAATTCTTCCAAAAATTTCTTCCACAGTTCCGACGCCATCCACGGCAGCATATTTATTCAGCTGACGGTAGAAATCGTTGACAGGAGCAGTTTTGGCTTCATACACTTCCAATCGTTGTTTGATGGTTTCGAGATTGTCGTCGCTACGACCTGAAGTCTCACCACGGGTGAGTAGTCGGTTGATCAGTTCTCTGTTGGGGACTTGCAAATCGATAAGCAGGGTGGTGGGTTTTTGCAGTTCGTTCATCAGTGTTTCAAGCTCTTCAGCCTGTTTTACTGTGCGGGGAAATCCATCGAAAATAATGCCGGGACAATTGCCATTCAGTTGTTTTATGGCTTTGGTCAGTACACCGATGATCATTTCGTCGGGCACCAGGTTCCCTTTCGAAATGTATTTATCAGCCTCCAGTCCCAGTTCTGTTTTTTCAGCGATTTCTTTGCGCAATAATTCTCCTGTTGAAAAATGCTTCAGTTGAAATTTTTCAATTATCAAAGCACTCTGCGTGCCTTTTCCACATCCGGGAGCCCCGGAAATAATTACATTTATCATCTTTTTATACCTATTAATTGTCTATTGTCCAATGTCTATTGTCTATTGTCCAATGTCTATTGTCCAATGTCTATTGTCTATTTTCCAATATCAACAGACATTTGACAAAATAGACAATAGACGGAACATCTATTCCACCACCGTGTAAATCTCTTTCAGATTTCTTCCGTAGCCATCATAATCCAGTCCGTACCCCACAATAAACTGATTGGGGATTTTCATGGCTACATAGTCGACCTGTATATCGCGTTGCAATGCTTCTGGTTTTTGCAGGAAAGTGGCTACTTTGATGCTTTTTGCTCCTTTTGCCTGTAACGAGCTGATAATCTTCTCCATGGTGATACCGGTGTCAACAATGTCCTCAACCACCACCACATTTCTGCCCACTACACTTTCATTCAGTCCTATTACCTCTTTCACACTGCCTGTGGTCATGAGTCCTTCGTACGACGAAAGTTTAACGAAGGTAATTTCACAGGGGAAATTCACGGTTTTCATCAGGTCGCCGGCAAACATAAAAGCTCCGTTCAGTACACAGATAAAAAGCGGATTGGAATCCGGCATATCGCGGTTAATGGCTTCTCCTACACGTTTTACTGCTGCCTGAATCTCTGCTTCGGTGATGGAGAGCGTGAACTTTTTATCGTGAATTTGAATGGTGTTCATAGAATGATATGTGTAAAATTAAAAATATTATGGAAAGATCTTAAAAAATTTCGACAAAAGTAGTGGTTTTTTTTGGAACGGCAAATATGTGAGTGCGATTTCGAGGGGGTTGCTTCGTCGCTCACTTCGTGAGCTTCTCGCAATGACGGAGCGTTTATTGAGCTTGTTATTTCGTCGCAGTTGGTTTTGCTAACTTAATAAGTGATTGCAGCGACGGGTGCTAATATACCCCGAACCCGTCGCTAAAATATGATGTTGGTTGCGTAAAGCTTGGGCGAGGGATGTAATATAAATGCGACGAGCCCCGTCATTGCGAGCCCCGTTGTCGGGGCGAAGCAACCCCCTCGAACCCGCACACACTTATTTGCCCTTAAAACCCAAACCCATCAATCTCCACCTTTTCCACCTTTTCTTTCACAATGCTGATGGCCTTGTGTTCAGAGATTCCTTCAACAAAAATGGCTTTCCAGGGTTTTGCGGGACAAATAAACTCACAGCCACCGCAGCCGACGCAGATTTCCTGATCGATGACGGGGATGGTGAGACTGCCTTTGTAGGGTTTCATGCTCACTGCCTGAGTGGGACAGTGTTCGGAGCAGGCTCCACAGCTGGTTTCGTCGGTATATACAATGCAGTTCTCAAGATGTAACTGCACTACGCCCATTTGGGTGTGGTGTTTTTCGTCCTGAGTAAGATGAGTAAGTGCCCCGGTGGGACATACCTCGCTGCAGATGGTGCAGTCGTAGTTGCAAAACTGACGTTCGAAATACATCATGGGTTGCATCATGCCTCCGATGCCATATTCTAAAAAAGAGGGCTTGATGACTTCCGACGGACATTTGCTGATGCAAAGATGGCAGGAGGTACATTTTTGCGAAAATTTATCGATGCTCAGTGCTCCCGGAGGCATGATGGGCTGTTTGCGTCCGGTTTCCTTTTTCGGCCCTAAACGCAGGGTGGTGTCGGCCATCAGTTTGCCGGCCGCCATGGTGGTGATGGCGAGGGTGGTGAGGAATTGGCGACGTTGTTGAATTATTGAATTATTGAATTTTAAATTTGCAATGTTTGTAGAGACGTTGCATGCAACGTCTCTACGGTAAAACGCAACGTCTCTACGGTAAAATGATTTCAACCGCAATTGATCAGGCAACCGGTATTTCAACCCCGATTCTTTGCAGGCATCAATGCAGTTGTAGCAATTGATGCAGCGGGAGGCATCGATTTTCATGTTTTTGAAATCGATGCAGTTGGCTTTGCAATTACGTGAACACCGGCCGCAAAGGGTGCAATTGTCATTATTGAAACGAATCTGAAGCAGGGAATACTTGCTTACAAAACCCAGCAGGGTGCCTACCGGACATACGGTATTGCAATAAATTCTTCCATTACGCCATGCCATGATGCTGATTACCACCATGGTGATCAGAGCGATGATGGTCGACGAAAGGCTCATCACATAAAGGCCTACTTTATAAAAACTATGGTTTCCCATTGAACTGAGCACGGTGGTTAACAGGTTGTTGCCAGCGATATAAGCCGGTTTAAACAGATGAACGGTCATTCTGCCAAAGGCGCTGTAAGGATCGAGTAACCCCACCAGAAAAGAAAACCCGAACAAAAACGCCAGAACAGTAGCTCCCAAAAACGACCAACGAACAATGTTCAGTGCAGGCGTGTATTTGTAGCGTTTCTTATTTTTCTTTCCTGATGTTCTTTTTCTGATCCAGCTTACTATATCCTGGTAAACCCCCATAGGGCAAATGGAAGAGCAGTAGGCTCTTCCGAAAATAAAAGTTATAAGCAGCAGAAAACCCACAATGATCCAGTTGAACACCAGCAGTGCCGGTATAAACTGAATCATTTCCACTACATGAAATTCAGAAGGTAACCACCCTGCAAAATCCAGAAAAAAGAAAGTGGCGAGGGCGAAAAGGAGGATTGAAAAGAAGATGCGTGTTTTTCTGAGCATGGCTTTGAGTTTTTGTCTAATGTCTATTGTCCAATGTCCAATGTCCAATGTCCAATGTCAACAGACAATAGACATTTGACAATAGACAGAATAAATTAAATTTTCACCCGTTTAATCCTCAGCTTATCCAACTGCATTGTACCAACTTTGAGTGCGGCAGCGTTAGCGATATGGCCTACCTTTTCGAGCGGCATTTCGCGTACCTGGTTAAAAAAGTTGGTGGCAGCAGTGTCGATGGCGACCATGTCCTGCGACATGAATAATCCTTTCGATAATACTACATCAGCTTCCGACCTACCGCGTGGACCGTTGGTTTTCAGCAAACGGTAGGCGTCGACAACGTTAAGTACCGGTTTTTTGCTCAACGAACTGATGTCGGCAATGCATTGCTGCAGATTGTTGGCATGGAAAAATTTTCGATCCCATACAATGCCCATAAGGTTTTTCATTGAAATGCTCATGTTGGCACCTCCGTGGTTTTTCAATACGGGGACATTGATCCATACATCGGCATTCAGGATAGCTTCGTGTATCTTGGTGGATTTCAGTGCTTTTCCTTTTGAAAGCGAAACAGGTTTGTAGTAGGATTCCTGATCTGCGGGAGCCATACGGGCACCTGCTGCTTTGGCTGCTGCCTCTATGCCACTGTTTTCGTAGCACTTCCGCCAGTTGTCGCAGGTATGGTCGAAAATTACCACTTCTGCTGCACCTGCTGCAAAACATTGTTTTACCAACTCGGCTACCAGTTCGGGATTAGTGTTGGCCGCGAGCTCGGGAGTCTTATCCCACCCGATGTTGGGTTTGATGGCGACTTTCTGACCTTTCGATACGAACTTGCCGATACCACCCATCTCAGCCAGGGCACGGCGGCACATCTCGGCCGGTTCACCACCCATCACGGCTACCAGATCGTAATTGCCGGCACCCGATGATTTCTGACTATTCAGGTTCTGACTCATGAGCGTTGTCGCTCCACTGTCTTTGATTGTAAAGGCAGCTCCTGCCAGGGCCGCAGCTTTGAGGAATTTTCGTCTGTCCATAATATTTAGTTGAAAGTTGAGAGTTGAGAGTTGAGAGTGATTGTATTTGCACGGGGCAATAACTTTCAACTCTCAATTCTCAACTCTTAACTGATAATCGTCCACGGGAATCGAAAGCACGCCTCGTTGTAGAGCGCGTAATCGGCATTTCCGTTGACTGCAAAAGTTTTTATAATAGCGGCGTCCTTCAGTAGCTCTTTAGCAAACTGAATGGTGGCACCAGTTTTTATTCTGTCGTCGACCAGGAGCAATCGTTTGCCCGCAAAATCAAAGTCTATAGGGCTTACGAGTTGCGGCCGGTCGTATTTCGGTCGTTGCATCGGATCACGAAGATTGATTTTGATGGTCTGAAAGTCGATGTTGAGCCGCTGGTTAAGTATGCCGGCAGGGATCACTCCTCCATTGGCAATGGCGATGATCATATCGAACTGTTCAGGAATCTCTATTTCGCTGAAACGGGCGAGAAGGGCTTCGAAGGACTTCGTAGTCATTTTAGTTGAAAGTTGAGAGTTGAGAATGGAGAGTTGAAAGTTGTTACAGTGTGCAAAGGCAATCACTCTCAACTTTCAACTTTCCACTCTCAACTTAAGAATTAAGTATCCTCCGAGCACCTGCACCACCATCCCCAACCATCCCATACGGAAGTCCTGAATGGCAACGGAGAAGTTTTGCACGATGAGCCATTCGGCCAGAGTGCCGACAAACTGATAGCTCAATACTACTATGACCAAACTCAGGAGGCTGACTTTTTTGAAGTAATGGGCGGCGTAAGAGGCGGCCAATGCAAGCAAGGTTGATTTAATAAGGATAATCGGTAACATCGTCAACACAGGCATTCCGAAGATCAGGTGATTGAGCACCGGAGATAATACTGCCGTCAGCAAGCCGGTTCGGAATCCGAATTTATAAGCCGCGATGAGGGTGAAGAAATAAATTGGCAACAAGGTAGGTCCTCCATTTGGAATTAAATGTGCCAGTTGCGGTAATACAAGATTACCGGCGATAAACATCAGGGCAAAAAGATAGGTTTTTGCCGAGCTGAAACTGTAATTGTAAAGTTTGGTGTTTGTTGTCATATTAATAAGTATGTAGTTTGTCGGGTTATCAGGTCACAAAAATAGGAAAAATTTTGAATAGGGGGGCGGGGTTATAAAAAATTAATAATTAAATAAGCGAGTGCGGGTTTGAGGGGGGAGTTTTGTTGCTCACTTTGTGAGCCCCCGTCGTTGCGAAGCGTGCGTAACACTACGAAGCAATCCTTCGATTAATTGCACAAAGTTATGTTAAAATATCGCATAAAAAATGCCCTGTTAGTGATGTTTTGAAGGTTATATGCGTGTTTTATATTGTTGTTAGTCAGTCAGATAAATGTGAATGTTACGGATCGTGAATTGTGTCCATGAAAATTCTTTTGTTTTTGCTTATTGTAAACATTGTAAAAAAAACTTAACTTTGCGCGGTTTATTATGAAAAGTGAGTCCTTTAGGCCTTAACATAGATAGTATTGTTATACATTTTGCTAAGTCTGTTATATGAAAGCCCGTGAAAACGAATTGCAAATAATTTCTGTTGTGTTGGATTTGCTGGTATTAAATTTTACCATCCTGTTTTTCGCGTTCATACTTTATCAATTTAAGTTTGAAGACCCGATTGATTTTTATCTTTGTTTGTTGTTGATAAATTTTTCATGGGTGCTGGCATTTTTGTTTGTACGAAAAAAAATCCTCTATCTGAAAAAAGGATATATGCCCAGAGTAGTAAGGATGCTTCGAAGGTCGTTTGTGTTTATCCTTCTGGAATTTATTTTTTTCCTTCCCTTTATTTCTCTTATTGGTTATCTTTGGCCGTTTCTGTTGATCAATAGTCTTTTTTTTACTTTTGAAAAGTTTATTGCTCATATTGTCTATTACAAGACTGTCAGGTATTATTACAAGAAGAGCAACCGCATCCGCAGATCATTGCTCATTGGCGACAACGAGACGATGCAAAAAGTCAGGAAAATTATAAAGGTAAATCCGGTATTGAATTATAAATTCGTGGGTTTTCTGTCCGACAACTCCACAGGAAAAAATGTATTGGGCACATGTGATCAGTTCAAGGAAATTGTAAAACAATATGACATTCAGGCTGTTTTTGTCGCAGTAAAGAATCCCCAGGAACTGGTTTCCGATTGTGTATATAAAAAGGAGTTACTGCACACTTGCAATCAGTTAGGAGTTCGTTTATATTACGTGCCTGAAAATGAGGCAATAGAACATCCCGGAAATAAAACAGAGAGACTGAACGGCATTACCATCATTAATCCTCAAAAGATTCCGATGGATCATATCGAAAATCAAATAAAAAAGCGGGCATTTGATCTGGTGTTTTCAGGGTTGGTTATTGTGTTTGTCCTTTCATGGCTTTATCCGGTATTGGGCTTGTTTATAAAACTGAGTTCCAGAGGTCCCGTGTTGTTTACCCAAAAACGAACCGGCGTCAATAAGGTTACTTTTAACTGTTACAAATTCAGGAGCATGCGGCCCAACAGAGAGTCTGACTTAAAACAAGCCACTGAAGATGACCCCCGCATTACCCGCATCGGTAAATTTATTAGAAAAACAAATCTCGACGAATTGCCTCAGTTCTTTAATGTATTTAAGGGCGAGATGTCGGTAGTGGGGCCACGGCCGCACATGCTCAGCCATACCGATAAATATTCGGCATTGATCGATGATTATCTGGTAAGACATTATGTGAAGCCGGGTATTACAGGATGGGCGCAGATCAGCGGTTTCAGAGGAGAGACCGATGAGTTGTGGAAAATGGAAAAACGTGTGGAATACGATAAAGAATATATTAACAACTGGTCTTTCGAGTGGGATCTGGTAATTGTGTGGAAAACTATTTTTAGTTTGAAAGCATTTATGAATGCCAGATAATAAAACAGTAATTCTTACGTTATGCATGAATGTATTTCATGCATAAGTGTTTAATATTAATTTATGATAATTGTGAAAAAAACAGTACTTTTCTTTTTGTTGATAATACTATTGACAGGATGTAATGCTTACGAAAAAATTGCTTATCTGCAACATGCAGGAGATCAGGCTAAATTGACAGAGAATGATCATAATCCCGTACCTGAATCAATAATAAAAGTGGGGGATGTGTTGATTATTACGGTGAATACAAACACTCCAGAAGCAGCTATACCTTTTAATCTTCCGTTGATTCCTGCTGGTGAATCTGCAAAAAGCTACAGTGTAGGAAATGGCAGCTATATTTCCTATGGTTTAAGCATGCAAAATTATTTGGTAGATATGCAGGGAGATATAATTTTCCCGGTGATTGGAAAAATAAAGGTTGCTGGACTGAAAAAAAAGGAACTCTCAGATAAAATTAAAAGCGAAATCTTTCCACGATACATCACTGAAGAACCAATAATAATGGTACGTTTTGGTAATTTTAAGATTTCTGTACTGGGAGAAGTGGCCAAAGCAGGTTCATTCCCGATTGACAATGAAAAAGTGTCAGTTTTCGAAGCTCTCGCCATGGCGGGTGATATGACCATATATGGCAAACGTGAAAGCGTACTGCTGATTCGCGAGAATAATGGAACTCGTGAGACGGTGAGATTAGACCTGAGGGATAAAAACCTGGTAAACTCTCCCTATTATTATCTGCAGCAAAATGATGTTATTTATGTGGAACCTAATAATTCTAAAGCACGTTCTTCAGCGATCAGTTCAGCTGAGTCTCTGTCGATTTCGATTGTGGGCACTCTTATCTCTCTGAGTACATTAATAATAAATGTTGTAAAATAAGAAAGATAAGCGAATATAATCTTGTATTACTTAAATAAGCAAATTTGTTGAAATATATGAATAAAAATTTAAACGTGGATGAGCTTGAGCAACTGATGGCCGAAAAACCAATTGATTGGCGCGAATTGATAGAAAAATATCTTGTTTACTGGAAATGGATTCTATTCTCCGTCTTATTGGCATTGTTTGTGGGTGGAATATACTACAGAGCTCAGTACAATCATTATCAGTTTAAATCCACCTTGTTGATCACCGATAATTCATCGGGAAATCAAATCAGCCAGATGTCTGTGTTGAAGCAACTGGATGCTTTCGGCATGTCTTCCAATTCCTCCAATATTTATAACGAAAATAAAGTGCTGCAATCGAAGGAATTGATCAAAAAGGTGGTCAACGAACTGAAACTATACAACCATTATTCAAAACGTTCTTTTTTGAAGCCCATTGAACTTTACAGTGAGAGTCCGGTAGAGGTGCAGATGGAGTACGATGATATGTTGCATATTCAAAGACCTCTTGAATTTTCGGTTGAGTATGACGATAATGTGTACCTGATTTCAGGCGAGTACCTGCATGATCGTTTTAGTTATAAGCTGAAAGAACTGCCCGCAACCATTACGACTCCTGCTGGGAAAGTGCAGATACGTTTGAAAGATGCCAGGGAACAACCTGAAGACGAAATAAATGTAAAGATTTCGAACCCTATCAGTGTAGTGAAGTCCTATCAGGACGGTTTGTTGACAACCGAAGTTCCAAAAGATGGAGATTTAGTAAATTTAACCTTCCGGGAAACCAATGTACAGAAAGGTAAAGATTTCCTGCGCTGCCTGATCGACTTCTATAATCAGGATGCTATTGATCAGATCAATAAATCGGCAAATTTTACCGCTTTGTTTATTGATGGCCGGTTGGACTTGTTGAGTGGAGAGTTGAAAACTGTCGAGAAAGATCTTCAGGCCTACAAACAAAGTAATGAACTGACGAATATTGAGTCAGATGCTGATATCATCCTCCAAAGGAGCAATGTTTATGATCAAAAGAGAAATGAGATTGAAATTCAGCTACAGTTAATCCAATATGTTGAAGAATTTGTAAAAGATCCAACTAATAAATATGCCTTGATTCCCAATCTGGGACTAAACGATGTGGGGTTGGTGGCGGTTATTCAGGAATACAATAAGCTATTGGTGACCCGCGAACGTGTTGCGAGTGGTTCCTCGAGCAATAATCCTAACCTTATGAGCCTTGAAGCTCAGGTGAAATCGACCCGCGTAGCAATACAGAACAGTATAGCCAGTTCTCGGAAAGGGTTGCAAATCAGTCGTAAAGAGTTCGATAGTCAGAATGCTTTCCTTGCTTCACAGTTGAAAAAAATTCCACAACAAGAAAGAGAGTTTCTTGAAATAAAACGTCAACAGGAAATCAAAGCTTCTCTGTACATGTTCCTTTTACAGAAAAGAGAAGAGGCCTCATTAAGTATGGCAGTTACCATCCCGAAAGCCCGATTGCTTGATGCTGCTGATACTGCTGATATCTTATCTCCAAAATTGCCGATGATACTCATTGTTTCATTATTTTTGGGAATTTTACTGCCCATTGGTTTTCTATACCTGAAGTTCCTGTTTACTACCACCTTTGTTGATCGCAAGGAAGTGGAATCGCTTACCAAGGTGCCTATCATCGCCGAACTAGCCCATCAGAAAACCCCTGACGTTATTATCGACCATGGTACCAATGCCAGTGCCAATGCTGAATTGTTGAGATTGTTGCGGAGTAAATTGCAGTTTATTATGAATCGTCCGAAAGATCGCCTGGTGTTGGTTACCTCCACCGAATCGGGAGAAGGAAAAACCTTTGTGAGTGTAAATCTTGCCGTGTCTATTTCGCTTACAGGTAAAAAGGTGTTGCTTATCGGAATGGACCTGCGTAAACCTATGCTGGCAACACATTTTGGTATTGCAACGCAAGATGGTATCTCGTCTTATCTGTCTGGGATGGAGGATAATTATAAAAAATTGATACATGCCATTCCTGAGTTCCCCAATCTGTCGGTGTTTCCGGGAGGCATTATTCCACCCAATCCCAATGAATTGATATTGAGCGACCGTTTTGATCAGCTGGTTGCAGAATTGAGAGAGATGTACGATTATATCATCATTGATTCAGCACCGGTGGGAGCGGTTTCCGATACCTTCCTTATCAACAGGGTATCGAATCTTACGTTGTATGTATGCCGGGCCAATTACTCCGATAAGCGCAATATCGAATATCTTGATCGCATCAACCGTGAAAATTCTCTTAAGCAGATCTATTTAATTGTGAATGATGTTGATATCGAGGCCAGCCGCTATGGAGGAAAATATGCCTATGGCTATGGTTATGGCTATGGAAAGAAAAAATCCAGAAATGCCTGAAAGGTTGAAGATGAATAGAATTGAATTTTAACCTGATAGATATAAATACGGAAGAATTTGAGAGAATTTTACAAAAATAAGAAAATACTGATTCTGGGGCACTCTACTTTTATGGGATCGTGGCTTTCCATGATGTTACATCACCTCGATGCGCAGGTGACAGGATGTTCCATCCAACCTCCTGTATATCCCAATCTGTATCAGGAAGCCGATATTGATGAACTGATTACTTCGTATATCGGTGATGTTCGTGATTTTGATTTTCTGAATGCCGTTGTACAAAAAAATCAGCCGGAAATAGTCCTCCACTTGTCGGCAGTTTCGGGTTATTGCGACAGTATTGAACCAAAAGAATTGTATGGTTTAAATCTGCTCGGTGTGCTCAATGCCCTCGAGGTGTGTAAACAATCAGAAAGCGTACGGGTATTTATCAATTTGGTTCCCGACTACTCACGTAGCTCACTCTTCAGAAATTGCGACAAGAAAAATCAGGGAGAACTGGATTTGATAATGGGTAGTTTTCGGTCGACGGAATTCCTGACTACCGGTTACCGGAATGCCTACTTCTCTCCGAATGAACATAGTCTGCTTCATCCAAAAACAGTTGTAAATGTAAAAACTTTACCTCCATTGGGTGGGGGTGATTGGTCGAAGAATAATTTGTTTCAGGATTATTTTCGTACGGTACTCAAAAGTAAAAAGAATATTGTTGCCCATCCCGGGATTTCACATAATATGGTTCATGTACTGGATGTTTTGTATGGTAACCTGATGCTGGCCCGTAAGTTGTATCTAGATCCGGTGCACAATATTTCCGATTATAAATTAATCCCCGGCAACAATTTCTACCGTGACGAAACATGGATAACGCAAACCTTTTGTGATATATGGGATGAAGGAGTCACATTCGCTGTTCAGCACAACGAAAAATTATTGGTGAGAACCGCTTACAATAACGATTACAACACCTCCTCCTACGATATACTTCCTGACTGGCATCCTCAATGGGACGCAGAAAAAGCTATAAGAGTAACTATCGAATGGGAAAAGGCGAGAGAAAGAGGTGCCAATATGCAGCGGTTTAGTTTGGGACAAATTGAAGGATATCTGGATGAAAGATTATAATTAACCAAATTTGTCATATAAGAAGACATAGGGTGATTAATAAAATTTATTATATCAGATGCTGCATAGGGGCAATGCAAAAAAAAGAAAAATATTGATATAACGACATGTTTAATAGTTTCAGAATTTTAGTTACAGGAGGAGCCGGATTTATAGGTTCCAATTTGTGTGAGGCATTGTTAAATTCAGGACATACAGTAGTTTGTCTGGATAATTTCTCAACTGGTCATTATAAAAATATAGAAAAGCATGTTGAAAACAAAAATTTTACTTTAATTGAAGGCGATATTCGGAGTATGGAAATCTGTGAGCGGGCAGTCGAACGAGTCGACTATGTCCTTCATGAAGCCGCACTTGGTTCTGTTCCCCGTTCTATAAATGATCCGATCACAACCAACGAGGTAAATGTGTCCGGTTTTTTGAATATGCTGGTGGCGTCAAGAGATGCGGGTGTGAAACGTTTTATTTATGCGGCTAGCTCCTCAACTTATGGCGACTCGGCTTCTCTGCCAAAAGTGGAAGATGTAATTGGTCGGCCATTGTCGCCCTATGCCATCACCAAATATGTCAACGAATTGTATGCCGATGTGTTTTCAAGAACTTATGGGATGGAGTGCATCGGATTGCGCTATTTCAATGTATTCGGACGTCGTCAGGACCCTCATGGTGCTTATGCGGCTGTAATCCCCCTGTTTGTAAAAAGACTGATGCAACATGAGTCACCGGTAATCAATGGTGATGGTGAGTATTCGCGTGATTTTACTTATATCGACAATGTGATACAAATGAATTTCAAGGCTTTACAAACTGAAAATAAAGCTGCCTTAAACACCGTGTATAATACCGCTTATGGTGAGAGAAATACACTGAACCAACTGGTAACCTATATACGGGAGTGTCTGTCAGAATTCGATCCGGCAATCGCCAATGTAGAAATAAAATATGGTCCCAACAGGCTGGGAGATATCCCTCATTCTTTGGCATCGGTTGATAAGGCAAAAGCATTATTGGGTTATCAACCGGCTTACTCATTACGGGATGGATTGAAGGAAGCTATAAAATGGTATTGGGAGAATCTTTAATATAATTGTCGACGGTCAACTGTCGACAGATAATCAATTGCAGATCGTTGTCTGTCAACAAAAGAAGAAAGAAGAAAAAACAAAAATAGTATGAGCAAAGAAATTAAAATAGCAGTTATCGGCTTGGGTTACGTAGGATTGCCTTTGGCCCGTTTATTTTCGACGAAATATACCACGATAGGATTTGATATTAATCAAAAACGTGTGAATGAGCTGATGGCAGGTCATGATGCTACCCTCGAAGTGGAGGACGGTTTATTGAAAGATGCCATCAAAGGTGGTTTCGTTTGCTCTTCGAACCTTCAGGACATTAAGGACTGTAATTTTTATGTGGTGACTGTTCCCACCCCCGTGGATAAAAATAATAATCCGGACCTTACTCCCTTGTACAAAGCAAGTGAAACAGTTGGCAAAGTAATTGGAAAAGGGGATATTGTGGTTTATGAATCGACCGTATATCCCGGTGTTACAGAAGATGAATGTCTGCCGGTAGTAGAAAAGGTTTCGGGCTTAAAATTCAATGTCGATTTTTTTGCAGGTTATAGCCCTGAACGTATCAATCCGGGTGATAAATTACACACAGTTGAAAAAATTAAAAAAGTGACCTCAGGTTCAACTCCAGAGGTGGCTGTAAAAGTAAACGGGGTCTATGCCTCTGTAATTACTGCAGGTACCCATTTGGCCCCAACAATGAAAGTGGCGGAAGCAGCCAAAGTGATTGAAAACTCGCAGCGTGACATCAATATAGCCTTTGTCAATGAACTGTCGAAGATATTTTGCAAGATGGGCATTGACACGCAGGATGTACTTGAAGCAGCTGCGACCAAATGGAATTTTCTTCCTTTTAAACCAGGTTTGGTTGGAGGTCATTGTATTGGAGTTGACCCCTATTATCTGGCGCAGGCAGCGCAAAGACATGGCTACAATCCTGAGATAATTCTTGCCGGACGGCGAATGAATGATGGCATGGGAGCTTATGTCGCCAATCAGGTAATCAAATTGATGCTTAAGAAGGGGATACAAGTACTCGATTCCGAGGTGCTCATACTCGGTTTTACTTTCAAAGAAAATTGTCCCGATGTGCGCAACACCAAAGTAATAGATATTGTGGAAGAATTGCTCGACTACGATGTGAAAGTTACCATTTATGATCCGTGGGCAAACCCACAGGAAGTGATGCATGAATATGGTGTAAAAGTGTATAATAAATTGCCTGATAAGAAGTTTGACAGTGTAGTGCTGGCTGTGGCACATGACGAATTTAAATCATTCGAGCTCGAGAAGGTTGTGTGTTTGAAAGGTGTCGTGTATGATGTGAAAGGAATGTTAAGTGTAAAAGCAATTGATGGAAGATTGTAAAGAATATTGTTTTCATGTCATAGCGTTTTTGAAACAAAATTAAAATATTGTCTGGTGATTAAGAAACAATTTACCCAACTAAAAAACAACCCACGGGCAAAACAAGTATTGGGCTTGTTTTCGGTAAATATTATTGGAATTCCGATAGGTATTATCACAAGTATTGTAATTACCAGATATCTTGGAGCTCAGGGATTTGGCGATTATAAATTTATCTTAAGTATATTTAACTTAGCGATAATTATTTTTTCATTTGGATTTTTTCAGGCAGGAAACCGTGCTCTGGTATTAAATAATGATAAGCAAAAAGCTAAAGAGTATTATGGGGCTGAGTTAGTGATTACTGTTGGAATGTTCATCGTTATGTCAGTATTTCTGGTATTGTATGCTTTATTCGATAATAATATCCAGGAAAAACATCTTGATCGGTTCTTACTTTTTGTGATTCCATTCGGATGGATATTCTTGTTATCAAATTATTTTGAAACTCTTTTTCAGGCGGACAATCGTATCAGGATGCTTGGTGAGTTTAGGTTATATCCCAAAGTTGGATTTCTGATCTCTGCTATAATATTATATTTGGTTTTCATGGATACAAAAACCGATACCAATAAATTGGCAATCGTATACGGATTGTATTTGTTGACCGAAGTAATTGTATACATTATCATCCTCCGAAAGCTTCATGTATCGTTTCAGAATTTGAAAATCCGTTTTAATGAGATATGGAACTATAATAGAAGTTTTGGCTTCAATGTATATGTGGGTAGTCTGTTTGCTGTTGGTTTTAGTCAGTTAACCGAAGTGTTAATCAGTTACTTTGGGGTTAATAATAGTGGAGTTGGCTTTTATTCTTTGGCAATTACATTCACTATGCCGCTGACTTTTATTCCCAATACAATTGCTACCACCCATTATAAGGGTTTTTCAACCAGTGATAAAATATCTGGGAAGCTCCTCTTAATTACAATAGTGTTAAGTGTTAGTGCTCTTGTATGTTTATGGTTACTTGTGCCTCCATTTGTCAAATACTTTTACGGACATGAATTCAATAGCGTGGTTACGTTGAATTTTATTGTAAGTATAGGAGTGATCGCACATGGTTTTGGAGACTTTTATAATAGGTATTTAGGTGCAAATGGACAGGGCAAGGCGTTAAGAAATAGTTCTTTTTTTGTGGGGGGCAGTATGATGTTGTTTAATCTTTTGTTTATTCCAAAGTGGGGTGAAACGGGCGCAGCCTATGCTAGATTAATTACAGGTTTTATTTATCTTGTTATAATTATGAAATATTATCTTCAATACATAAAAAGCAATCATCCAAATGTCGAAAAATTATAAGTAAAAAATGTCAACAGAAAGAATAGATTTAATTATTGTAACAAATCAGTCATTTCCAATTGGGATGGCTGCAACTAATAGGATGTTATCTTATGCAAAAGAAATTGCGAAAAAAAGACGTGTTACTGTTTTAATAACACAACCAACAGAAATGCCCGATCATATCTTAAACAAAGAATTTGAAGGTGAAATTAATAATATACATTTTAAATACGTCCATAAATCAACAATATGGCCCAAAAAGAAGTCAAAAGTTTTTAAACTTTTTCTATTGTTATCAGGCATTATACTTACCTTTGGAGAGATTAAGAAATGTAAGCCGAAATCAATTTTAATTGTAGGAATAAATTCAACATTTTATAGCATATTTCTTAGATTTATACTCCAATATTCAATAAACAGAAATAAAACAAGCATCTTTCAAGAAATGTCGGAATATCCGCAATTATTTAAATGTAAAAGTCCAATTCAGAAACTAGATAAAACATTATATAAAAACCTGAATGGATTAGTGATCATGACTAAAGAATTGATAACTTTCTTTAATAATATGGGGCAAAGTAATTGTTTTCATTTACCGATGACTGTTGATGTAGAAAGGTTTAATAATTACGCACATAAAAGAGTAAATGCATACTATATATTTAAGTATTGTGGTGGAGGTACTTATGAACGAGATGGATTAAAAAATATGGTTATGGCATTCATCGAGTTAAGAGAGTTACATCAAAATTTTGAATTTCATATCATTGGTCCATATGATAATAATTCAGATTACATAAAAAGTGTAATGCAAGTGATTGAAACTAACAACGCCTTTAATTATATACAGTTTGTTGGCCCTGTTGCTTCTGATAAAATTCCGAATTTATTGTTTGAAGCAGATTTTTTAATTATGACACCACCGAAAAACTATGCCTCGGGAGGGTTTCCTACAAAGCTGGGTGAATACTTAGCAACCAGTAATCCTGTAATTTGTACTAACGTAAGTGAGATCCCTTTGTATCTAAATGACAAAAATGCAATAATAGTCGAACCCGACAATCACAAAATGCTTGTAACAACGCTTAAGAAAGTTTTAAATCATCCTGATAGTTATTATAAAATTGGAGTAGAGGGGAGGTTAGTTGCTGAGCATTATTTTACAATGGGAAGTCATACTGAAAAACTCATAAATTTTTTAAGGCTGTAAGATTATGAACTTATAAACTCTATGCATCTTATAATGAAAAACTTCATTTTTAAATATAATTGATACTTTTGTCCTTTAACTAATTAAGAAGTAATATTTTGACTGGGCAACCAATAAAAAGTACTACAAAATGATTTGAGCAATGGAAGCTTATACAAATATTCAAACGACATATACATATACTTCAGAGCTAAATGAGGATAATATGGCCACAGTATATTCTAATGAAGAATATCTGAAAGAAATTATATCAACTGTAATGTCAAATCATCTTACTAAGGAAAAGATTACGGGTAAAAAAATACTTCTAAAACCTAATTGGGTTTCACATAATAAAGTTGAAAAGGATGAGGTTTGTTTACGTACAAATGATGCATTTCTATTGGCTGCACTTGAAGTTTTACTCCAGATGCAACCTAAAGAGATAGTATTAGGAGATGCACCTATACAGGGATGTCAGTGGAATAAAATGCTAAATACAGAATTCCTTTCTAAAGTAGATTATCTATCAAAGAAATATGGAATATATGTGAATATCAAAGATTTCCGCAGGGTGATTTTTAATACCGAAATTAATCAGTTAGAACAAGATAAGAATACAATAGAGGATTTTATTATCTTTGACATCGGTGAAAAAAGTTATCTTGAGAATGTG
This sequence comes from Paludibacter sp., assembly GCA_034927265.1. GTDB lineage: Bacteria > Bacteroidota > Bacteroidia > Bacteroidales > Paludibacteraceae > Paludibacter. The sequence continues at coordinate 19,615 of JAYFQH010000038.1, read as the reverse complement.
TCTGACGACAGTCGTTCACTGTTTAGAGTTACAAGTTATGACCCATCTCGATTGGCAATTTCACATAAAAAAGGAACGCATAAATATTGTATAACTAAAGAATTATTTGATGCTGATGTTGTAATAACAGTTCCTAAAATAAAAACACATCAGAAAGTAGGTTTAACTAATGCTTTAAAAATACTGGTTGGAGTAAATGGGGATAAAGATTTTTTACCTCATCACAGGAGAGGGTCAATTGAAGAAGGAGGTGACTGTTATCCTAACAAAAATTTATTCCGAAAATTATCCGAGAATATACTAGACTATGCTAATACAAAAATAGGAAAGGATTCTTACAAAGCTCTCTTAAAAATATCTAATATTTTTTGGAGAATATCTAGACCAAATGCAGAACAAAACTTAGCTGCAGGATGGTATGGCAATGACACCACATGGCGTATGGTACTTGACATAAACCAAATAGTGCTCTACGGAAAATCAGATGGAACTATAGCTGATAATTTACAAAGAGAATTATACAGTTTATGTGACGGTATAATTGCAGGACAAGGTAATGGCCCACTAAACCCAGAGCCACTCCCATTAGGGATTGTTGCTTTTTCAAACAACTCCGCATTAATGGATATTGTTGCAGGATACCTTATGGGAATGAACATAGAAAAAATACCTTTGTTAAAGAATGCTGTTAAATGGTTAGAAAATAAAGAAATTTCAGTTTCATTGAACAAAAAAAAATACAATTAAACGACTTAAAGGTTATTGCAGTTAAGGCACAAATGCCTCCGGGTTGGATTAATTATGAAAAAAATTAAATATATGATAGCCATCCATCACCGTCCTGGTAATTTTTCTGAACGTTGGATTACCTATTGTAATAAAAAGGGTATACCATACAAACTAGTAAACTGTTACGATTCGGATATAATAAAACAATTAGAAAATTGCGATGCATTGATGTGGCATCACTCGCATATATATTATAAAGATGTGCTTTTTGCAAAGCAATTACTTTATTCACTAAAACAAGCTGGTATAAAAGTTTTTCCAAACTTTAACACAAACTGGCACTTTGATGATAAAATAGGCCAGAAATATTTGTTAGAAGCTATTGATGCTCCACTGGTTCCTTCATATGTATTTTATGATAAAAAAACAGCTATAGAATGGGCATTTAATACGACGTATCCAAAGGTATTCAAACTTCGAGGAGGAGCAGGATCACAAAATGTAAGTTTAATAAAAAATAAGAAAGAAGCGCTGAGAATAATTAATTGTGCTTTTGGGAAAGGTTTTTCTCAATATAATCGTTTAGAAAACTTTAAAGAAAAATATAGAAGATACAGAATTGGCAAAGAGACACTATGGGGTGTCATGAAAGGAATAGCACGACTATTTATCGCTACTGAATTTGCAAAGATGAACAATCGGGATAAGGGATATGTTTATTTTCAGGAATTTATTCCTGAAAATAATTATGACACTCGTATCATAATTGTTGGTGACAAAGCATTTGGAATAACCCGAGGCGTTAGAGAAAATGATTTTAGGGCTTCTGGTAGTGGGAACATCACTTATGATAAAGAGAAAATTAATATTGAAATGGTTAAAATTGCTTTCGATGTTAATCGCAAAATAAACTCACAAAGCATTGCATATGATTTTATATTAGATGGTGACAAACCCCTAATTGTTGAGATTAGTTATGGATATGCAATAGAAGCTTATGATCCCTGTCCTGGCTATTGGGATACTTCGCTTAGTTGGCATGAAGGTCAATTTAATCCGCAAGAATGGATGATCGAGAATTTAATAAATGAGTTAAAAATAAATGTCTGATAAATTAAAAAATATATATTTTTTTATCGTTGTTATTTTTTCTGGCTTGTCTTTGACCTTTTTCAGAGAGCACGTGGGATTAATTATATTATGGTTAATTGGTCTGTTAATATTTAGAAAAGAAACTTATTATACACAAAAGAAGCTTCTGATTGCATTCGGAATATGGATGGGCTATTTTATAATAAATACATTGATAATTGGAAGCTTTCATCCAATGTTTATGTTTTCTTATGTTGCAAATATAATGATTGCATATTGGTTGTTAGGTTATTATAAACAAAATATATTTCTGAAATATGAGGATATAATTTACAAATTGACAGTTGTTTCTCTCATTTTTTATTTAATTCAACTCATCATCCCAGATCCAATGTATAGTCTGTTTAAAGAAATAGACATGTCTCAAAATTTGTTTCCAAATAGGAATTATGCAAGTATAGGCATTTACACTTACCATCAGGTGGGAATGTTTGAACTTTTTCCTCGCAATTCTGGCTTTTGTTGGGAACCTGGCCCATTTTCAAGCTATGTTGTATTAGCATTATTTATCAATATTGCTCGTAACGGAATAAAACTAAATGATACTAAACGTCTTATTGTTTTTCTTTTGGCATTAATCAGTTCTCAATCTACAACGAGTTTTGTTGTATTATTGACTATCATTATTTGGTATGCATGGGAGAGATATAAAAACAAAGCGTTTGTTGTGCTCTCAGTTCCATTAGGAATAGCTATCGTTATATATTTATTTGTAACTTTACCATGGCTACAAGAAAAAATAATTACAGATTCAAACCAAGACGTTGAGGAAATACTTTCTCATGCAAAGAAATCAGGAGGTAGTTATGCTCCAGGAAGGTTTGCAAGTTTTCAATTAAGATGGGAGGACTTTAGAAATTATCCTATTGCAGGGTTCGGTGGAAATATTAAATCACAAGTTGGTTATTTTAGCGATGAAAATGTTGTAGCTGCTATAAATGGTATTGGCACGATTATGGGTAAATATGGACTTATTGGTTCAGTAATTTTTCTTTTACTAATTTTTAAAACAGGAAGATGGCTGGCAAATTTTTATCACTTTAAAGGTTATCTAATTTTCCCATTATTGATATTAATGATTGGATTTGGTTTTGGCATCATAGAATCTCCATTAATTATTACTTTATGGATGGTACCAGTCTTTATGCAAAAACAAAATAAATATTTTCAATATGTCAAAAAAAATACTTTTTTTCATTGAAGGACTTTGGCCTGGAGGTAAAGAACGTAGATTAGTTGAGTTATTAATTTATCTTAAAGAAAACACAGACTATAAGATTAGGTTAGTTTTAACTGAAAATCAAATACACTATGACTACATTTTGAAATATAATATTCAAATTGATGTAATAAAGCGTTTCTACTTTAAAAAAGACCCTTCGTTATTTCTCAGATTCCTTAAGATTGCAAAAGAATTTAAACCAGACATAATTCATAGCTGGGGATTTATGACAACTTTTTATGCCATCCCTACTAAAATAATTCTCAATAAACCGATGTTAGGTAATTTGATTGCATATGCTAAAAACAATGACAAAAAATTTTCTTTTTCAAATTTCATTCAGCAAGTAGCGTTTAAATCTTCTGATGTTATTCTTGGAAATTCAATTGCAGGATTTAAAGAATTCGGAATAGATAAAAATATTAAAACACGCTTAATTTATAATGGAGTCCGATTAGAAAGATTTGATATACAGATAGATGAAGAAAGAATTAAAGTAAACTTAAACATTCATACCACCTACATATTAATAATGGTTGCTGCCATAAGAAAAAGTAAGGATTACGACCTGTTGCTTGATGTAGCAAAAGAGCTTGCAAAATATCGGAACGATATAACAATCCTTGGAGTTGGAGGGGGTGATGAATTAGGACGACTTGAAAAGCGAATTAATGATGAAGGTATAGCAAATGTAAGATTAATGGGCAAACAAAATTCTGTTGAACAACTTATTAAAATATCAGATATTGGATTATTGTTTTCCTACTCTGAAGGTATTTCCAATGCTATAATTGAATATATGGCATTAAACAAACCTGTGATCACGACTGATACTTATGGTGGCAGTTGTGAAATTATTGAACAAGGCAAATCGGGTTATATTATAGAAAAGAACGTGAATGTTTTGACAGATAAAATTATTGAGCTTCTTGAAAATAAATATTTACGTATACAATTAGGCAATAGGGGAAGAGAAATTATTGAGGAAAAATTTAGTATAAATAAGATGGGACAGTCATATGTTGAGTTGTATAGCAAGTATTAGCCCGAAACTCAAATGTTGAATAGTTCAATTATTGAAGACTGAAAATTACAGTTATTGCTTTTAAAAATTTTATGATATCCATATGAATAAAAAGATCAATTCATTAATCAGAGTATTTAAAAATCCGCTTTTATTAATTCAGCATATAGGCTCAACAGGTATTCTAAATTGGGTACCAGATCGCATATACTTAAAAATAATCTTCTTTGCAAGGTTGAAAATTCCTCTAAATCTAGAAAAACCAACTACATTTAATGAAAAACTTCAATGGTTGAAAATTAATGATAGGAAGCCAGAATATACTACCTATGTTGATAAATATGAAGTAAGGAAATTTATTGCAGATACTATTGGAGAGCAATATCTGATTCCTATGCTTGCATTGTATAACACTGTTGACGACATTGACTTTGATTTATTGCCAGCACAGTTTGTTCTGAAATGTACTCATGGTTCAAGTTCAAATATTATTTGTTTTGACAAGACAAAATTAAATGTACGAGAAACTAAACGTAAACTAAAAAAATGGTTAAAAAAGAATTGGTATAATTTTGGGCGTGAATGGCCTTACAAAGATATTACTCCACGAATACTCTGCGAGCAGTTTCTTTCTGAAATAAATAATACTCCAAATGATTATAAAGTCCTGTGTTTTAGTGGCAAGGCCATGATAATAGAGTTACATTCAGATAGATTTGGAAATCATACACAGGATTTCTATGATATGCAATGGAATAAACTGGATATTTCTCAGGATGTACCAAATTCAGAGATATTACACGAAAAGCCAAAAATATTTGATGAGATGATTGAATTATCTGAGATACTAGCCTCAAATACTTATCATGTTAGAATTGACTGGTATATAGTCGATAATAAATTATTTTTTGGAGAAATTACCTTTTTTGATGGTTCCGGGTTTACTGCTTTCGAAAAAAAAGAATCTGATTTGTATCTTGGTAATTTAATTGATCTAAAAATTAAAAAATAATTACTATGACTATTTTAATTGGAGGTGACTTAGTTCCTACAAGTTCCAACTCAGAATTATTCATTAATGCTGAAACTGAATCTTTGTTAGGAGGTAAACTACATAAAATATGGAACAATGGTGCTTTTCGTATTTTTAATCTGGAAACGCCACTAGATGATCATACGAATCCAATAAAAAAATGTGGGATAAATTTCCATGCATCAAAAAAAACTATTAATGGTATACGGGAACTTAAACCGTCATTGGTAACCCTTTCTAATAATCATATTCTTGATCAGGGTTATGGGGGGTTAAAATCAACTATCGATTTGTTAAGCAAAAATCACATACCATATATTGGAGTAGGAAACAATAAAAATGATGCAGGCAAACCATTTATATCAAATATTGGGGACAGGAAGGTTGGATTTTACGCTTGTGCAGAACATGAATTTAGCATTGCGACTAACAATAGCCCAGGAGCAAATCCTTTTGACCCATTTGACAGTTTAGAGCATATTGAGGACTTAAAAAAACAATGTGATTATGTTATTATTCTTTATCACGGAGGCAAAGAGTACTATCGTTACCCTTCTCCATATCTGCAAAAGGTATGCAGAAAAATGATTGATAAAGGTGCTGATTTGGTTGTCTGCCAACATAGTCATTGTATTGGCTGCTACGAAGAATATTCAGGCGCATCAATTATATATGGACAAGGTAATTTTATTTTTGACGACACTGAGAGTGATTTTTTGAAAACCAGTCTTATTCTCGAAATAAATCTCTTAAACAATTATTCCATCAATTATATCCCTGTTATTAAAAATGGAAATAAAATAAGACTTGCCGAAGAAGATGAAAGGAGTAAAATTTTATCTGAATTTCAGTTGAGATCCGAGCAGATATTGAAACAGGGCTTTATCGAAGAAAATTACAAACTTTTTGCTGAAAAATATTTAAACAATTATTTAAGATCCCTCTCTGGTTTGAATAAATATGTTTGCTTGTTTGATAAATACATCTTCAAAGGAAAACTTACAAACACGCTCTATAAATCAAAAAAACTATTGGCTATACAGAATTATATTGAATGTGAGGCACATAGAGAGTTGTTGTTGGAGGGTGTTAAAAATAAAATTAATCAAGACTAATTTATTATCTTTGCATGCTGTTTAAAAATATATTTTAAAACGTTTTAAGTAAAAATAACTAACTCCTATTTATTTGTTGTGACATGTTAGAAAAAGAACTTTTTATAAAAAATGAGTCGAATGTAAGATCCTATTGTCGTAAATATGATACAATTTTTTCAAAGGCAAAAGGATCTTTACTTTACGACACAGAAGGATACAGCTATATAGATTTTTTTTCCGGTGCCGGAGCTTTAAACTATGGTCATAATAATGACCAAATTAAAGAAAAAATTATAGAATATATCATTGATGACAATATAATGCATGGCCTTGATTTTTACACAAAGGCAAAATATGATTTTATAGAAAGATTTTACTCTGTAATACTTAACCCACGTAAACTTGGCTATAAAATTATGTTTACTGGTCCAACCGGAACTAATGCAGTTGAAGCAGCATTAAAACTTGCACGAAAAGTTTCTAAACGAAGGAACATTATTGCTTTCACAGGAGCTTTTCACGGTATGACGCTGGGTAGTTTGGCTGTTACTACAGATAAAACAAGCAGAGAGGGAGCTGGTGTTAACCTTAACGACGTAACCTTTATTCCTTATGAAAGTGGTGGAAACTATAATTTTGATTCATTAAATTATTTTGAACATCTGTTAGCCGATGATCATTCAGGGATTGAAAAGCCGGCAGCAGTAATTTTTGAAACAGTACAAGCTGAAGGTGGAGTAAATGTTGCCTCAGAAGCATGGCTAATTAGATTAGAAAAAATATGTAAATCAAACGATATAATTCTGATATGTGACGATATTCAAGTTGGTTGTGGACGCACAGGTACATTTTTTTCATTTGAAAGGTCTGGAATTAATCCAGATATGGTTATTCTTTCAAAGTCGTTATCAGGTTATGGTTTCCCCATGTCAGTATTACTTTTCAAGCAACATTTAGATGTATGGAAACCAGCTGAACATAATGGGACTTTTAGAGGGAATCAACTAGCATTTGTAAGTTCAACTGAAGCACTTGATTTTTGGGCTGATCAAAAGTTTTCAGATTCAATTGAAAAAAAATCTAAATTGATAGGAGGATTTTTAAAAGAGGATATATTACCTTTGCATAATGGAATTAAAATTAGAGGGTGCGGATTAATATGGGCAATTGATTTTTCTGAGATTAAAAATATTAATGCAAATGAATTAGTGAAAATCTGTTTTAAAAACAAACTAATTATTGAAACTTGTGGAAGAAACGACTCTGCGTTAAAAATATTACCAGCTCTTACAATAGAGAAAGATCTACTAATGGAAGGACTTCAAATAATTTTTAAAACAATAAAGCTATACCTATAATCTTAAAAAAATATACTTCAGACATGATGAGTTTTAAGATAAATCGATCTAATAAATTGAGTTTAGATTGAAACAATAAAGTTTGGTTATTAAACTAAAAATGTACATTTAAAACACACATTATTTATGGTAAATTTTACCTCAAAAAGAATATATGAAAGTACTCTTTGTTTCTGGTGCTAATACTGAAAAAATCGGTATACCTCCATTTATAATAGCTCAAGGTAATTCGTTAAAACAATTAGGAGTAGATATTGCATATTACCCAATTATTGGAAAAGGGGTAAAAGGTTATCTGTCGCATGTGAGTAAACTAAAAAAATACATAAAACAAAATCATGTTGATATAATTCACGCTCATTATACTCTATCTGCATGGATATGTGTACTTGCCATGCCAAAACAAAAAATTATTCTTTCATTAATGGGTAAGGATGCGTATGCAGATTATGTAGGTTATAAAAAAAGGAAAATGAGTAGTCGATATTTGACAATATTAACTTTATTAATTCAACCTTTTGTAGCTTACATTATCAGCAAATCAAAAAATATCGAAAAATACGTATGGCTAAAAAAGAAATCTGTAATTATACCTAATGGAATTGATATTAATAGATTTAAACCAACAATAGTGAAAAAAAACAATGAAAATAAAACAATTCTATTTTTAGGGGATAAATTTAATATTAGAAAAAACTTTAAGCTTGTAGAAGAATCAATATCGCTATTAAAAGAACAAAAGATAAACTTAATAACTCCTTACCCATCAAAACACGAAACAATTGTAAGTTACATGAATAGTTGTGATATACTCGTATTCCCATCATTTATGGAAGGAAGTCCAAATGTAATAAAAGAAGCTATGGCTTGTAATTGTCCTATTGTGGCCACTAATGTAGGAGATATTGAATGGTTATTTGGAGGAGAACCGGGTTGTTACTTAGCTGATTTTACATCTAAAGATTTTGCAAAAAAGATTGAATACGCCCTTCGTTTCGCAGAAATTCACAAAAAAACTAATGGACGAAATAGGCTAATCGAATTAGGATTAGATTCTGATACCGTAGCAAAAAAAATTATCAACATATATAAAAAGCTTTTAAACAATAATGAAAATCTGGATTGATTTAACAAATTCACCTCATATAAACTTCTTTAAGCCATTTGTGAAAAAATGGGAGCAGGAGGGAAATGAAATTATCATAACAACTCGGAATCTTGCAAATACAATAGCTCTTATTCAGCAGAATGGATGGAATTACACTGAGATTGGGGGGCATGCTGGAAAAAATAAGCTTAAAAAACTACTCTATTTTCCACGCAGAGTATTTCTTTTATATAGATATCTTAAGCAGCATAAACCAAACATTGGAGTCACTCAAAGTTCATTTTATGCCCCTGTTGCAGGAAAATTTGCAGGAATACCGACAATCTATATGAACGACAACGAACATGCAAAGGGGAACCTACTTGCATTTAAATATGCTTCGTTAAACATAATTCCTGAGTTTTTAAAATCCTTTGCAGTATCGAATCGTTGGAATAAAAAATTCAAAATTGACTATTATCCTGGAATCAAAGAAGGTATTTATTTATCACAATTTTCTTTTAATAGTTACAAAAAAGAAAAGAGTCAAGAATGTCACAATGTTTTTATTCGATTAGAGCCTTGGACAGCACAATATTATACAGGAAAAAATAATTTTATGGATGAATTAATAGTTCAATTAAAAAATAATTATTCTATAACTATACTACCTCGTAGTTCAGAGCAGGCAAAACATTATCAAACGAAAGAATTTAAAGGAATATATGTCGCAAACAAACCGATCCCATTGGAAGAAATTTACGAAAAATGTAGTGTTTTTATTGGTGCAGGTGGTTCTATGACAAGAGAGTTAGCATATCTTGGTATACCAACTCTTTCTGTTTATCAAGATGAATTATTAGAAGTTGATAAGTTTTTAATAGAAAATAAATATATGTTCTTTTCTACTTCTCCATCAATAGATGAAATTACAAATATTTTAAAAGATAATACAATAAAATCAAAAAAAGAATTATATCAAATGGGGAAAAAGGCATTTGATATGATTAATGAAAAAGTTTTTGAATATGCAAAAAATTAAACTGGGAATCATCGGGGCAGGTCGAATGGGAATTACTCATTATTCAATTATCAATAGTCATCCAGATGTGCAAGTTGAGTCAGTTGCAGACCCATCAGCGTTAATATTAACTATGATGAACAAGTATCTGTCGGTAAAAACTTACAAAGATTATAATGATTTAATAGAAGAATCAAAAGTAGATGCGATTTTGGTGTGCACCCCTCCAAATCTGCATTTTCCAATAATCAAAAAAGCTGCTGAAAAAGGTATTCATGTTTTCGTGGAAAAACCATTTACAACTAAATATGATGAAGCTTCTGAATTAGCAAGATTGTACTCTGGGACGAAATTAGTTAATCAGGTTGGATACGTGAATCGTTTCAACGATGTGTTTACTAAAGTGAAAGAATTGTTAGATGCCTCTTTAATAGGAAACATTGTCAGATTTAAATCAGAAATGTTTAGTTGTACCATAACAAACAATGATGAGGGTTCTGGATGGAGAGCTACCCGTGAAAGCGGAGGAGGAGCCGTTTTTGAGATGGCTTCACATGCCATTGATTTAGTAAACTTCTTAATTGGGAAACCGGATAAAATAATTGGTTCTTCTTTGAATCAGATTTATTCAAAAAATGTTGAGGATATTGCATCAACTACTTTAATCTATAAAAATGGAATCAGTGGAACGCTTTATGTAAACTGGAGTGATACTAGTTATCGTAAACCAACTAATAAAATGGAGATATTTGGATTAGGAGGACGTATCCTCGCTGACCAACATTCACTTAAAATATACTTGAATCAACCAAACGAGAAGTTTAATATGCGTCAGGGTTGGAACACATTATACATTACCGACATTTTTAAACCTGTCCCTTTTTATGTGAGAGGCAATGAATTTACACGTCAACTTTACCATTTTGTGGATTGTATTCAGGGTAAATCTGTTAGAAACCTATGTACTTTTGCTGATGGGGTTTCAACTCTCGAAGTGATTGAGAATTTGTTTAATGATTACGAAGAAAACGCTAAATTTTAATTATGCAACCAATTGATAAAATTATATTTGGAGATAACCAGTTCTTTGGTATCAACCATATGTCACAGGAAAAAGCTCAGCAATTGGCAGAGAAATTTTTTGATGTAAAAAATATATATCGTGTCTATGATATGGCTTTTGATGTTGGCATTCGCGGTGTCATGTTGAATAGCAACGAACGAGCGAAGCATATATGCGAGTATTTCAGGTCAAATAAGAGTAAATATCAGGACATCAACTGGTATCCTTTTATTCCTTATCCTCAGAAATATGCTAACATGGTTGCAGAGAAAGGAATTTTTCCTGCTATTAATGAAGTTTTATTCAAGGATAATTCAACCATGGGAGTGCTCGGTATGATGGCAAAAGGCGGTATGGCTGTATTGAGCATGGATGCGATCAAGATGATGCAGATGTTGATTGATGTGGAAATGAAAATGTTCAAAGGACTGAATGTAAAGGTTATTTTCCTTCAAAATATTATAACCGATTTGTTTTTAGGATATGGAACAAAAGAAATTTTCTCCGAATATTGCGATTATATACGTGTTAAACATAATGCTCTTCCAGGAATATTGACACAGAATATGCCATATTTGCTGAAAAAGTTGAAGGAGTGGGATATTAAAGAAGTTGTTGTTTGTTCTTCATTTAATAAAATAGGATACTTGATGTCGCCAAATGTTGAAAGTTATATTGAAACTGCAAACAACAATAATCCTGATGAATATCAATTGATGGTGATGTCGACTTTGGCTTCGGGAGCAATCCCTGCAAAGGAGGCATATGAGTTTATCAATCAACGAAATATTCAATCGGTTGTGTTTGGTGCATCAAGTAAATCGCACATTGAGGAAACTGTGAAATTGATACAATTATGAAAATCATTTCCGTTGTTGGTGCTCGTCCCAATTTCATGAAAATAGCTCCTTTTTGCAGGGCTATAACTTTGTTTAATGAACAAAATGAAAATGTCAAAATTCAGCATATTTTAGTCCATACCGGCCAACACTATGATGTACGTATGTCAGAATCATTTTTCAGATCTTTGAGCATACCCGATCCTGACATTAACATGGAAGTAGGATCCGGATCACATGCCGAACAGGTGGGAAATACTATGATTGCATTTGAGAAAGTATGCATTGAAGAAAAACCTGACTGGGTGGTCGTAGTAGGTGACGTAAATGCAACACTTGCCTGCTCAGTAACTGCCAAGAAATTAAATATTAGGTTGTGTCACATCGAGGCAGGCCTCAGAAGTGGTGACCAGACTATGCCCGAAGAAATCAACCGATTAGTGACTGACAGGTTAAGTGACCTGTTACTAACGCCAGATCTTATGTCAAGCGAGAATTTACGCAAGGAAGGGGTACCGGAAGATAAAATCAGTTTTGTAGGCAATATCATGATTGATACCCTGGAAAATAATCGTGACAAAGCAAATCAACTCAGGATAGAAGACGTTATCAGCGAAAATATAATAAAGGAGACTCAGACTCCGTATACAAAGAATTGGAGTCAGTTTGCCGTCTGTACCTTGCATCGTCCATCGAATGTAGATCAAAAAGAAATTTTAGGCGCAATCCTTAATTTCTTTTCGGATGAAGTCGCTAACGATATGCCTGTCATTTGGGCTATCCATCCCCGTACTCAAAAAATGTTACAAAGTTTTGGTTTGTGGGAAAAAGCAACCTCAGTTCAGAATCTAATCCTATTGAATCCAATAGGTTATCATGAGATGTTACGACTAAATATGTCCGCTACCATTATGTTGACCGATAGTGGTGGTTTACAGGAAGAATGTTGCGTGTTGGGAACTCCTTGCCTTACTTTGCGCTGGAATACCGAACGACCCGTCACACTGAAAGAACATGGGGGCGCAAGTGTGTTGGTAGGAAATAATATTGATCGTATTCGGGCTGAGTATCGAACAGCGCTTGCAGCTAAACGCCATCCTCAACGTCCGGAGTTGTGGGATGGAAAAACAGCAATGCGGTGTGTTAACGCAATTGTAAACAACTCACCACAAATACATTAATTAAATTCGTCGAAGAAACGAAATAAATAATTAACTAATTTATGAATATCGCCATTGTCGGAACCGGTTACGTAGGACTCGTTTCGGGATCTTGTTTAGCTGATATGGGTGCACAAGTAACCTGTATTGATATTGATCAGGATAAAATTAATAATCTAAACAGAGGAATTATCCCCATTTACGAACCAGGATTGGAAGAACTGGTGAAAAAAAACGTAGAAGCTTCACGGCTAAGATTTACTACTGATTTAATTTCTGTTCTCGACGAAGCAGAGATTGTATTTAGTGCTGTTGGAACCCCTCAGGGAGAGGATGGTAGTGCTGATCTGCGTTTTGTAAAGGAGGTTGCTCATACAGTTGGAAAGCACATGAATAAGTATCTTGTGCTAGTAACAAAAAGTACGGTACCGGTAGGTACAGCCAGCTTGGTTAAACAGATTATTAAGGAAGAACTGGATAAAAGAGAAGTAGATATCCCATATGATGTGGCTTCTAATCCTGAGTTTCTGAAAGAAGGTGATGCCATCAATGACTTCATGCGTCCCGATAGAGTAGTTATCGGAGTAGATACAGAAAGAGCGAAAGAACTCCTTACGAAATTGTACCGACCGCTTATGCTCAATAACTTCCGAGTAATTTTCATGGATATACCATCTGCCGAAATGACCAAGTATGCTGCGAATGCCATGCTCGCTACCCGTATCAGCTTTATGAATGACATTGCAAACCTGTGCGAATTGCTGGGTGCCAATGTGAACATGGTACGCAAGGGAATCGGCACAGACCAGCGTATTGGCAGCAAATTCCTTTATCCAGGTTGCGGGTATGGTGGTTCTTGTTTCCCTAAAGATGTGAAGGCTCTGATTCAAACAGCAGAGAAGGTCGGCTATAATATGCAGGTCCTGAAGGCAGTTGAATCTGTAAATGCCTATCAAAAAACAATATTATTTGAGAAGCTTAACCGGTATTATAAAGGTGATTTGAAAGGCAAAATTATTTCTTTGTGGGGTTTGTCTTTTAAACCCAACACTGATGATATGCGTGAAGCAACTTCACTGGTATTAATTAAATTATTGCTTGAGGCAGGTACAAAAATACGTGTTTTTGATCCCGTGGCTATGGAAGAAGCACGTCAGGCTATTGCACATACATTATCCCACTTGCTGTTGTCGGATATTACCTATGCAAATGATATTTACGACGCAATACTGGAGGCTGATGCCCTGTTGTTGGTAACCGAATGGAAAGAATTCAGGATGCCCAATTGGTCCATTATGAAACGATGTATGAAACAACCATACATTATTGATGGACGAAATATCTATGATAAAAAAGAGTTGGAAGTAATGGGGTTTGAGTATGAAGGAATAGGTGAAAGTCAAAAACGTGAAAACGAATAAACCCCCGCATCATTTTAGGAGGAGATAAACTAACCATAGACAAATATTTGAATGAACAAAACGATATTAGTGACCGGAGCTGCCGGATTCATTGGGTTTCATCTTATAAGAAGGTTACTTGCTGAAAACTGGGACGTTATAGGCCTTGATAATATTAATGATTATTACGACCCCAAATTAAAATATGATCGGTTGGCTGAGTTGGGCATATTGAAAGCAGAAATACCGGATGATAAGTTGGTGATGAGTGTTTCGAACAAAGGCTTTTCCTTCATTAAAATGAATTTGGAAGATACCACTGCCATGAAAAATCTGTTTGATCATTTTTCATTTAATCGGGTATGCCACCTTGCTGCTCAGGCAGGAGTGCGATATTCCATGAAAAATCCCATGGCATATATTAATAGTAATGTAGTCGGTTTTATTAACATTCTCGAATGTTCACGTCAACACGAAGTTGAACATCTGGTTTATGCAAGTTCAAGTAGTGTATACGGTCTGAATAACAAAATGCCCTTTTCTACCCACGACACAGTGGATCATCCCGTTAGCCTGTATGCTGCCACAAAAAAAAGTAATGAACTGATGGCGCATGTGTATAGTCATATGTACAAACTGCCTACAACCGGGTTACGATTTTTCACAGTATATGGTCCATGGGGCCGACCTGATATGTCGCCCATGTTGTTTGCTGATGCTATCATGCAAGGAAAACCTGTAAAAGTGTTCAACAATGGGGATATGTCGCGCGACTTCACCTATATTGATGATATTGTAGAAGGTGTTGTCCGGGTTATTCATACCCCGGCAACTATGAATTCCGAATGGAATGCCTATTTACCTGATCCTGCAACATCATCAGCACCATACAAAGTATATAATATCGGCAATTCATCCCCCGTAAAATTGATGAACTATATTGAAACTATGGAACAAGCTTTCGGCAAAAAAGCCATCAAAGAGTTCCTCCCCATGCAACCCGGCGATGTGCAACATACATACTCCGATATATCCGGTTTTGAAAAAGCAACAGGTTATCGACCAAATACTCCTTTAGAGGTGGGACTGCAAAGATTTGCTGAATGGTATAAAGGATATTATTAAAGTTCATCCCTCATAAGATAGGTAGAAAATAATTATTTTCAAGCACTTATTTAAACTTAAAAATTAATTGAAACACCAACAGGAGTTTTTAAAAATATGTTACACTTGTCGTCTTCTTTTATTATGTCAATATTGGATACGGGATTAGTATCGTAAGGATACCATTTTGTCATGTATTCCGAAATATCAATTTCTTTCCATGTCCGCCCTCTATTTAAAGATATATATAACAAATTATTATTCTCAATGGAACTGAACAACATATAGTTATTGTTCATATACGAGTTTACAACAATGTCTTTAGCTTTATGTAACAAGATATACTTTGACAAGTCATTTATATCGTTTCTATGCACTTTATATACCCCTTGTGAATTATATTTAATGCCGTTTTGGATAACGACCTGAGGATCCCCATCTGATCCAAAATAGAGATACCCCTCTTCGTCAAATCCAATTCCAATCGCTCTGTGTCTTTGACATCTGGCTTCGTCTGATATTAAGTCCACAAAAGGTGCCCAGGTGTCAGTTTGTTTATCATATGAAGTTTCGAATATGTGAAGCTCTGGGGTGACATTTCCATCACCACAAGTAATATAAATTTTGTTGTTATATTTGTTATAGGAAACTTCATGTACATGTCGGCAAATAACCGGATTCTTTGGATTGCCAAGTAATACACCATTCTTTCCTGCATTTCCTCCCGTGTCTGTATAATCAGGATTCTGACCAAAGTAATAAAACCTCTTCACTGTAGTACAATCATCAGTTGAATAAAATACCCCTATAGGAGAGGCTCCTTTTGCCCCTTCATTATTAGCCCAGGTTCCCCAAACAATAAGGTTTGTGTCATCTGCCGGATCATACATATCCAGTAATTTATGGTAAGGCTTGAAGTATTCTCCGGGGAAATCAGGATTCACAGATTTATGCAATTGAATTACATGGCCACTTTCATCAAGCGGAAATACATCTTCAAGCATAGTAGATCCTAATGATAACCGTTTTATTTTACTCCCTTTATAAAAAATCAATACTGTACCTTTTGAAGTGATATACATTTGATATATTCCCATGTTCGAATCATAACTAACCGGATTACTCCATGTTTTACCATAGTCGGTTGACACAACCAGTTGAGTTCCCCAGTTTACCAGTCCTAATTTGAAGTTCCTGTTCACATCTCTCACAACTATACTTTCAAGGTAATTGTCCGACAATTCGGCTCGATTCTTGTACACCAGAATAGACGGTTTATTCCATTTATACAAAAGACTTTTCAGCTTATATCCACTACCTATCGGTTCTTTGAAAATGACTAACTCATTTAATTGCTGATTACAGAACAGGGTATTTTCGTATACCATATTCTCATTCGCAAACGGGATATCCTGTAATTTAATCTGATTTGGTTGCTGCATGGTGTTAAATATAAGATTATTTCTGTCAGCGACCAATAAGTCGGGATTAAGTGGGAACTGTATCGATGTTTCAACTTTAGATATGTTGTTTGGAGCAACCTCCAAAGGTCTGCCAAGAGCATCAAACGGCTTATTCTCAAGTGCCGGCACCAAAATATCTTTTGCAATTAAATCTAATTCTGTTTCTCCGACTATTATTTCGCTGTTATCCATTGCAGCAAAAACAGATGCCTGAATATTGTAGGCAGGATCAGAATATACCATTGTTTTAACTTCGATTTTTTCCCACTCTCCGGTTTTCGTACTTTGTGTTTCAATTATTGAGGTGCTGGTAGATTGATATCCATATAGATGCACTTTTGCTTTTCCCGATAATACATAAACCCAGGCTGTGAAGTGAAGTAAACAGCCTGCTTTGATATATTTAAGATTAAGATTAGTTCTTATACCCCCTCCATCATTTGCTTTAAACCGTTGTGATTTCACATCTCGTACAATTGTAGTTTCTTCTGTTTTGGTAGTTGTATTATAGTCAATCCAGTCTTTTGCCAATCCATTTGTAAATGAATATGTAAATTTTGGATTTGGAAGCAAATTGTCGATTATTTTTATGCCGCCTCCCTTCATTAAGTTATAATGAAAGTTGTCTTGCTTGTTTGCTGTCCATTCTTTTGTGTTACTGCCGGTGATGGAAATATGATTATCGTTACCGGAGCAATCATAGGCAGTTAAAATGCCCTCCGAACAAGGATAAAAGTGTTCTTTACCTGATTTTGTATTCTTTACCCAGATATTATAAATTGTTCCGGCTTTTTTGAATTTTATACCAGTTAACGATAATTCTGATAAGGCACTGCCATCATGAGAAATTTTCCAATCCGGCAAAGTACCCTCAAGAAGCTGACTGAAGATCAATTGGGTAGAAGTTTTAACTGTACCGCAATTTGACTTGACAAGGTTCGCATCATTTCCATTTCCTGATTTATCTTTCCATTTGTTCTCGCTAAAATTAAAATAGTCAGAATAAAATAGTGCGTCCGATGGTTGAGGAAATAATAATGAATCCGGATTATCAGTAGAAATATCATTAAAATAGAAAGTATACAATTGGCTGTCGGATGGTGAAGCATAGATTGTGTCATTTTGAAATCCTGCAGCATAACCAATCAATACGAGCTTATCTCCAGTATGAAAGTCCATTTCAACAATCGCAACATTATTATTTTGTTTTTTCAATATTGAACATCTCTCATAATCTTTTTGGAAAGCAATTGAACTAATATTTTCAAATGCAAGCTGATGGCTATAATGATTAAAAGAAATTATTCTTTTTGAATAGATGTTTTTTTCTGTTTGAACTGTTAATAAATATAATCCACCCGGGAGTCCTGATAGTTTAAACTCATGCACTCCTCTTGAAAGACAGCGATTATCATTCATTATAATCTTCCCGTTTAAATCTGCTATGCTAATTCTTATATCCCCCGCATCTTTGTTTACAAAATTTATATAAGCATTTTGTTCCATTGGATTTGGATATATTTTTAGAAATCCGGTTTCCTCTTCTAATTCTTCTGTATTAGCATAGAACTTCAGGCATAGGATATCATTGGCATTTAAATTAGTTGAAATTGTCCTTGTAATGTTTTCAATATGGACTGCCTGTAATATTGCACCTTTGCCAGCAAAAGTAACATTAATTGAATCTCCAAAACAACTAATCTTAATAGATAATAATAAGCCTAAAATAAGGAATTTTTTTTTCATATTATGATATTTATCATTACTATCCCATTAAAATATAAGAGAATTCTTTTAAATATTTGAAATTTAGTTAGTTACAGAGGTTTTTCGATTAAACGGATTTCAATTTGCACATTTGCATTTCAATAAAAGAATTGCAAATGCATAAGGATAAATACGTTTTCGCTCAATTGGCGTCTTTTCTATATAGGAATAAGTTAAACTAAATCGTTTGCAAATATTATGGAGATAGATACGTGAAACATTTCACTTGTTGGAATCAACGGCTTGCTCTGATGTTTGGGTAATTATCAAACCGTGAAAGTTTGAGAGACTTGATTATCACTCTTGATGCTCACCACTCTAAATGTTATCATTTAGGCATGGGCAAGAATGTTTCAAAATCATCCTTAGCAAGGGCTAATCAAGACAGAAACTATCACATTTTTGAAGAATATGCCTATTATCTGGTAAATGAAGCCAAAGAGAAACGAATCTCTGATATCTTCAAACTTTGCAGCAATGTCTATGCTTTCGATTCAACAACGATTGACTTGTGCCTTTTCGTATTCTGGTGGGCTAAGTCTCGAGTACATACATTGTATGATGTAGAGACACAAATTCCTGCATTCTTTCATGTTACAAAAGCTCTTGTTCATGACTCTACGGAAATGAAAGAAATTCCGTATGAATCAGGGGTATATTACATATTTTACCGTACATACAATCGCTTCGAAATGTTGTATAAGATTCATTAGACAGGAGCTTCTCTTCAAATGGTTAAAGCAACATTTGAAAATCAAAAAGTTTTGGGATACTACTGAGAATGCAGTTAGGATTCAAATCTATACTGCCATATCTACTTACTGCTTAGTTGCAATCGTCCAAAAAGACATGCAACTTGATAGAAGCACTCATAAGGTTTTGTATATTTTGAACATTTCATTAACTGACAAAACTCATCTTAGAGACCTCTTCGATAGAGCTAAATTTCAAAATATCAAAGAACGTTTTAGGCTTAATGAGCCAAACATATTTAATTTTTAATTCGTTCCAATTTTAATGGGACACTAATGGATATTTATAATGAAAGATTAAGGTGAACTAGAAACATTTTGAAATTATTAGAAACAGTGCAAAT
>JAYFQH010000086.1:0-61647 GCA_034927265.1 Paludibacter sp. | reverse complement strand
ATAATTATGACTCAAATTTTAAAAAGTAAATTATATCATGGAACAATTGTTCAATCAGGTGAACGCCGATATAAAAACGGCCATGTTAGCCCGCGATAAAGTGGCTTTGGAAGCCCTTCGCGGAATTAAGAAAGAATTTTTAGAAGCAAAGACTGCCAAAGGAGGAGATGGAACTTTACCCGACGATCAGGCTGTGAAGATTTTACAAAAGATGGTGAAACAGCGCAAGGAATCTGCCCGTATCTTTACCGAACAAAATCGTCAGGAACTGGCGGATAACGAATTGGCAGAGGTGGCTGTTATAGAGAAATATCTTCCTGCACAAATGTCGGACGAACAACTCGAGGCGGAAATCGCTGCTATCATTGCACAAGTTGGTGCTGCAGGTCCACAGGACATGGGCAAAGTGATGGGCGTAGCAAGCAAACAGCTGGCAGGAAAAGCTGAAGGAAGAGTGATTTCAGAAAAGGTGAAGATGTTACTAAATAAATAATCACTCTAAATATAGTGCTGTATGTGACATATTACTAGTGGCTTAAATAACCGTAGGTGAAAACCTGCGGTTATTTTGTCATAGATGTACGACCTGAATGTACCATATAGTCATCCTGAGAGGTATTAACTCTTAATAGAAAAATGTATTATGACAAAAGAAAGGAAAGTAATATTGTATATAGCAGCAAGTCTTGACGGCTATATTGCAAAACCCAACGATGATCTGAGTTTCTTATCATTTGTAGAAAAGGAAGGGGAAGACTATGGATATGCTGATTTTATTAAAACTGTTGATACGGTGATACTTGGCAGGAAAACATATGACTGGATAATGAAACAGGTTCCGGAGTTTGTTCATGGGGATAAGGTAACCTACGTCATTACACGGACAAAACGCCCGTCAATTGAAAATACAAAATTCTATACAGGTGATATTAAAGATCTGATAAATAGGCTAAAACGTGAACCAGGTAATAATATCTTTATTGATGGTGGAGCACAAATTGTGACAGAGTTGTTGAAACTAAAACTGATCGATGAATTTATCATTTCAATAATTCCGGTGATGGTTGGTGATGGAATAAGATTATTTCAGAATCAAATACCAGAACTGTATTTAAAGCTTCATGATGTCAGACATTTCGATACCGGATTGGTTCAACTCCATTATAAGCATGCCGGCATTTAGTTTTATCTTTTTATAAAAACTCCTGATGTATAGGTTTGCCGAAAAGCTATTGGCAAATTGAACTATTTGAAGTAAATTTGCAGGTTCAAAGCAAAACCGAATGTCTTTAATAAAAAAGATAGATTTATACGTCCTCAAGCGCTTCTTCACTTTATTTCTGATGACATTTCTGATCGTCATCTTTATATTGCTGATGCAGTTTTTGTGGAAGCATTTTGCGGATTTGGTAGGTAAAGGGATAGGATGGGATGTCCTGGCCGAATTCTTCATGTATGCCATTACCACCCTTGTTCCTCTTGCTTTACCGCTGGCTTTGCTGTTGGCTTCACTGATGACTTTCGGTAACCTGGGCGAGAATTTTGAACTCACTGCCATGAAGTCGGCCGGCATTTCACTCTTCCGGATTATTCGTCCTCTTATCATCTTCATTGGTTTTGTGGTGGTTGGTGCGTTTTATTTCTCCAATAACGTGCTTCCCGTGACCCAAAAAAATATGTACACCCTTTTATTTTCCATTAAAAATAAATCTCCGGAACTCGATATTCCGGTTGGTGAGTTTTATTCGGGAATAAATGGTGTAAACCTCTATGTAAGAGGTAAAGACCAGGGTTTGCTGAAGGATCTGATGATATACGATTTTTCAAATGGTTTTAATAATGCGGCAGTGTTGGTGGCCGATTCAGGTAAAATACAACTTACGGGCGACAAAAAATACCTTTTGCTGAGTCTGTATCACGGCGAAAGTTTTGAGAATCTGAACCAGCAGCGGATGATGCATGTGAATAGTATTCCTTATCGCAGAGAGACATTTGTACAAAAGGAATTACTTTTTGATTTTGATTCGGATTTTAATCGTTACGATGCTTCTTTATTGCAGGATCAGCATGTCAGTAAAAATATCAGAGAATTATCGCGCTCAATTGATTCTGTAAAAATTATTATTGCTGAAAGGAGTCGTGTGCAGGTAGATGAAATGTTGCAGACAGCATTTTTCAGAAGTAACTATGGTTCTCCCATTTCTTTTGAAGTTGGTGATTCGGTCAACATGGCCCCTTATAATTCTGATTCAGCATTTTTGAAACTTCCCAATGATGAAATGGAACGTGTTGCTGACGCTGCCGTTTCGCGTGCACAGATTACACTGGAACAGGTGCAGTACAATAAAATTTTGTTAGGTGAACCTATGTTGTATTTAAACAGACATAGCAGCGAGTGGCACCGGAAATTCGCGCTGTCGTTCGCCTGTCTGATATTCTTCTTTATTGGTGCTCCACTGGGAGCCATTATCCGTAAAGGAGGATTTGGTTTCCCTGTGGTCATATCCGTTCTGATGTTTGTGATTTACTATATCATTGACCTGACTGGTTATAAGATGGCAAGAGAAGGAATATGGGAAGCTTATCAGGGGATGTGGCTGAGTACGGCTATATTATTTCCTGTAGGAGTCTTCTTAACTTACAAGGCAGCTGTTGATGCCAGCTTATTCAACAGGGAAATGTACATTAAATTCTTTCACTCAGTGAAGGTGAAAATATATAAATTCATCAAAATATCTATTGATGAGCAGGTAAATGAAATAAATTAAACAGTATAAAATGAAAAGATTATTAAACACAATTGAAGAAGCAATCCAGGACATCAAGGATGGTAAACTGCTGATAGTGGTTGATGATGAAGATCGTGAGAATGAGGGAGATTTCGTCTGTGCAGCTGAGAAGGTTACTCCTGAAATTGTAAATTTCATGATTACCCATGGTCGCGGACTCCTTTGCGCCCCCCTTACCGAGGAGCGTTGTGCCGAGTTGGATCTGGATATGCAGGTGAGCAACAATACTTCAGTACATGCCACTCCATTCACAGTGAGTATCGATAAACTTGAAGGTTGTACTACCGGTGTTTCGGCTCAGGACAGAGCAGCTACACTTCAGGCTCTTTGCGACCCTGCTTCAAAACCCGAAACTTTCGGACGTCCGGGACATATTTTTCCCTTACGGGCAAGAACCAGAGGAGTCATTCGTCGTGCAGGACATACCGAGGCGGCTGTCGACCTTGCTCGCATGGCGGGTCTGTATCCTGCCGGTGCATTGATTGAAATCATGAATGAAGATGGGACGATGGCACGTCTACCACAGTTGCTCGAAATTGCTAAAAAATACAACCTTAAGATAGTAAGTATCGCTGATTTAATCGCTTATCGTATTAAATCGGAATCTTTGGTTGAAAAAGGAGTGGAGGTGAAAATGCCTACTGCTTATGGTAATTTCCGACTCATCCCTTTCCGCCAGTTATCGAATGGTATGGAACATATTGCCCTGATCAAAGGGGAATGGAATGAGGATGAACCTATCCTTGTGAGAGTGCATTCATCGTGTATGACAGGCGATATCTTCGGTTCACAACGCTGCGAATGCGGGGAACAGTTGCACAAAGCTATGGAAATGATCGAGAAAGAGGGTAAGGGAGTGATTGTGTATATGAACCAGGAAGGTCGTGGAATCGGACTGATGAATAAAATAAAAGCCTATAAACTCCAGGAAGAAGGGCTCGATACTGTGGATGCCAATCTGCATCTGGGTTTCAGAGCTGACGAACGCGATTATGGTGTCGGTGCACAAATACTCAGAAGTCTGGGAGTAACCAAACTCAGGTTAATGACTAATAATCCGGTGAAACGTATCGGACTTGAATCATACAACCTGACAATTGTTGAAAATGTTCCTTTGGTTATTAAACCTAATCCTTATAATAAATTTTATATGGAGACGAAAAAGTTACGAATGGGGCATGATATTAAGGAATAATAAAGGTTTTTTACAATAAATTTAATTTTTAATAGAAAAAAAACTATTTTTGTAAAGTTAAATGATATCTTAGCATTCTAAGATAAAATAATATTCTGAAAGTAAAGTTTACTTTCATTCAAAAATTTTGATAATGGACCCACTTGAATTAAGCAAGGATGCAGAAGAAATCGTTCAAAACGATGTGACAGAAACTTCAGAAAACAAGATGCCGGTTGTTGGCGAGGAACCAATCATTTCTTCAGATTCGTCGGCTGATGAAGCGGTTATTGCTGTGTCCGAAACTGATTTGCCGGAGGCATCAGCTACAATTTCTGAAAATGAAATTATTGAAGAGGATAATAATGAAAAATCTCCTGATCTGAATGCTTTATCAAGGGGTGAATTGCTGAATGTGTTGAAGAATTTGTTGTCGAAGAATGTTGATGATATAAAAGACGAAGTTGAACATATCAAACAACTCTTCTATAAAAAGCTAAAATCTGAAACTGAAGATCAGAAAAAGCTCTTTATTGAAAATGGTGGTGAAGAGGTTGATTTCAGACCATTGAAAGATGGTTTGGATGATGAACTCAAGTCGCTGGTCAATGAATATAAATCTAAAAAAGCTTTGTTATCCGCCCGGATTGAAGCTGAAAAGGAGCAAAACCTGCTCGAAAAGCAGCACATATTGGAACGTATGAAAGTGTTGGTGGAAAGTAACGACGATGTATCTTCGCATATCAATGAGTTCAGAGAGCTACAGAAAAAATGGAAATCCATCGGATTAGTTCCGCAGGCTCACGTAAACGAATTGTGGAAATCTTATTCAGCTTTTCAGGAAACATTCTGGGACCTGATCAAAATCAATAACGAACTTCGTGAATACGACTTCAAGAAAAATCTTGAAATAAAAACTGCCCTGTGTGAAGCAGCGGAACGTTTGGCCGGAGAGGAAGATGTGATCGAAGCTTTCCGTCAACTACAGAAACTACATGAGGAATGGCATGAAACCGGTCCTGTGGCACGTGAAATACGTGAAGAACTCTGGACAAGGTTCAAAACCGCTTCTTCGGTGATCAATAAGCGTCATCAGGGACATTTTGATGAAATCAGAAAACTGGAAGAAGATAATCTGAATGCTAAAACCGCTTTGTGTGAGAAACTGGAGGCATTTGATTACAGCAACTTAAACTCCTATAAAGCATGGGACGAAGCTACCAAAACTATTATTGCATGGCAAGAGGAGTGGAGAGCATTAGGTTTTGCTCCCCGCAAAATGAACCATAAGATCTTTGATCGTTACCGCGCTGCCTGCGATGCATTCTTCTCGGCCAAAGCAGAGTTCTACAAAGCTTCGAAAAATGTGCTGAATGAAAATCTGGACAAAAAGAAAGCGCTGTGCGAAAAGGCCGAAGCGCTGAAGGACAGTACCGAATGGAAGGAAACTACCGACAAGTTGATCCAGTTACAGAAGGAATGGAAAACCATTGGTCCGGTAGCTAAAAAATACTCCGACGAAATATGGAAACGCTTCATCACAGCTTGCGATTACTTCTTCGATCAGAAACAGAAAAATACTTCGGGACAGAAAAGTGCTGAAACCGAAAATCTGGCAAAAAAGAAGGCCATCATAGCCAGTGTGAATGAACTGGATACTGTTACGGATAAAACGCCGGCCGAAATACTGACCACCCTGCGCGAATATATTGCAGCATGGAACGAGGTGGGACATGTTCCTTTCAGGGAAAAGGATAAAATCTATAAGGAATACCGCACGGCTGTGGATAAGATGTTCGAAAAGCTGAACGTCGATGCGAATCAGCGCCGTCTCGACACTTTCAAATCGAACCTCAGGGATATGTCGACCAAAGGGGAGAACAAGCTGTTGCGCGAACGCGAAAAACTGATGCGTGCCTACGAACACCTCAAATCGGAAATCGCCACCTACGAGAACAATGTCGGTTTCCTTACTGCTTCCAACAAAAAAGGTAACGGACTGATCAATGAAATGATGAGGAAAATTGAAGCGCTGAAGGATGAAGCTAAATTGATTGAACAGAAGATTACGCTGATTGAGGAAAGTATTTAAACCGGTATTATCTTATAACAATACTTTATGTCAGGATTCAGGTTATTTGTCGGGATCCTGATATTTTTTTGAGCAAAACTAAAGATTGTCTGGTGCTGAAATGGGCTTATTCGCTTCGCTACCAATGAGAGAATTACGCAATATGCTCAATAATTATGAGAAAGCCACAACCAATATTTATATCCCACATATGTTTTGCACGCTCTTTCAGCCACGAAGTGGCGTAATAACATCAGCCCGGGGCAACGCCCCGGTGGCTGGATGATGCGAAATAATATACGCCCTGAAGGGGCAATATTTATATTTTGCCCTTACAGGGCGTATGTTTTGATTATTGGTATCGTTCCCGGGGCGTTGCCCCGGGCTGATGATATATTTGGCTTTCAGCCCGGACTGATGCTGCGGTATTGATGTCATTTATACTTTTATGCCACAATTTTTGTGCTGGGGACTCGCAATGACGGTGCAGTGGTTGGGGTATTTATACGTCGCGCGGGCTTATGCTAACCAATTAAGTGATATGCAGCGACGGGTTCGGGGCCGTCGCTATCCTCAGAGCTTATTCCCGGCATACAGGTGTTCTACGGGGAAAATCAAATCCCAGTTTTTCCCCCAGACAATATTGCCATGATCAATATAAAACTTTTTGAAGTTTGAAGGGTCACGGTATTTATTGTATTGAGGATGGGAGTGGTCTTTCAGAAAGTTTTCAAAGTCCACTTTCTTAATGGTGCCATCGCTAAATTCAATTTCAACGGCATAACCGGAAATGTAAACAGCTTGTTTAATATATAAGGAATGGCTCATGTGCAATTAAATTTTATTTTTAATACTGGTACATCTGATCTGCTTTCTCAATACGAAAAAGTTAATCCATTTGTCAATGATGTTTGTATTGTATTTTTGAATGAATGCTTCTGCTGTTTTTGTATCTTTTTCAGTTAAGGATTCAATCCCTGTTTTTTTCTTTTTCGTATTTCTTTTAATTCTCCATTGTCAAGAATTAATTCAAAGACGGTTTCATTATCTCCATGCTTCACATGGACATGAATAGGTTCATGTTCATTAGAAAACAAATAAAAAATGAAACCAAAATAAGTAAATATCTTAGGCATTTTTTTCATTGTTAGGTGGTTAGTGTGCAAAGATAAGTCTTTTTTATAATACCATAATTCGGTAAAATCAATTTTTTTGTGTTAAAAATAAGTTAGTACCTCTACTAATTCATCGTTAGCACCTCTACTAATACCATGTTTGTAGGTGCTCTAATTCATACCTATTATTACTTACACAGGTCTTACCTTAATTCTCGACCTTATTTCTCTGACGAAACCACGCTGAACCGCAAACGAAGCAGATGCCAATGCCACGAAAGTGAAGGAATTCAACATCCGTTTTGAACCGGGCGGCTTACCCTGATAAGCTGCCCGGTTTTTGTGTGCAAATACTGTTTTGATTGCGGTCAAGTCCTGTTTTCACTTTCGCCAGATACTGTTTTAGTTTGTGCCAAGTCCTGTTTTGCCTGAACCAAAGTCCTGTTTTCGTTACGCCAAAGTGCTGTTTTGCTGATTGGCAAGTCCTGATTTGTCTCCGGTCAAGTCCTGTTTTCGCTGAAGTCAGGTACTGTTTTGGTAAAAGTCAAGTCCTGTTTTGCACCTAAGCAAAGACACTCTTTGCTTAGGCTCAAAGTCATGCTGTGGAAAACTCAGGTTCATATCTGCCTTCAACTACTTATAATCATGCTCTTTACCCTGAATTTCCATACGTCGAACCAGAAGCTGAAATACCCAATGGTTAAATAATTATAACGGGACTACTTTGGCTTGGTTAAATTATTTTTACCAGTACTAATAAATGTGATGAAAACTCCTTTAGTTGCGTGCTTTTATACATCTTTATACATCTTTATACATCTTTATGTAGCTATTATGCAGCTAAGTGACTAAGAATGAAAGAAAAATGATGGTGCGCGTTAATTTTATAAAAATTTATTTTTATGTTTGCAAAGTGAAGAGGGTGAGGAGTGAGGTTGAAGGGATTGTGTAATGCTGATGGATGATATGTTTACTTTGTTTGTGGATGTGCGTGGGGGATATGATGATGGGATCAATTACTTCAACGAGTTCATAAAATTAGAAATACTATCTAATGCACATATTTTCACCTCAAATAAAGACACCAAATAGAATTCCGGTATAAGCAAAACCAATGAGAGTGTAAGGGCATTACAGCTATCGGTTAATTCCAGGCAAGAAAGTTTTATAATGTTCAGAAATAATTAATCAATAAAAATCAAGCAATATGAACACAAGATTAATTACCGAAGTTTCAAAACTACAAGCCCAAATGAAGCATTGGATGGACACCATGCACCGCCGTCCCGAACTGTCAATGCAAGAATTTGACACCGCCAAATACATTGCCGAAGTAGTAAAGTCTTTTGGAGCCTACGAGCTGGTAGAGGGTGTAGGCAAAAATGGGATGGTAGCCACTCTCAAAGTGGGCGACGGTACCAAAACCATCGGACTGCGTGCCGAGTTTGATGCACTGCCCATACAGGAAGACAACAACCTGCCCTACAAAAGCCAATGTGACGGAAAATCGCACCTCTGCGGGCACGATGGACATACCACTATGATGCTTGGTGCAGCCAAATACCTGGCAGAAACCAGAAACTTTAACGGAACCCTGCGCATATTCTTCCAACCAGGTGAAGAAACCATGCAAGGTGGTCCCGCTATGATAGCCGACGGGCTTTTCGAACGCTTCCCCGTGGATGCCGTATATGCTATGCACAACATTCCCGGTCTCCCTTTCGGGAAACTTCACTATCGTGAAGAGCAAACCATGTCGGCCGTTGACAACTGGGAAATAGAACTTATCGGAAAAGGCTCACACGGTTCCATGCCTGAGTTGAGCATCGACCCGCTCGTGTGCGGAGCTTCGTTGGTAATGGCATTGCAGACCATCGTGAGCCGCAACGTGTCACCGTGGAAAAACACCGTGGTAAACGTGGGCTCATTCCAATCGGGTAATGCCGGCAACGTGGTGCCCCAAACTGCTCTGCTTAAATTAAGCATCCGTAATATGGACAACGACGTACGTAAAATGGTGCTCGACAAAGTCCGCAGCATTACCAAAGCACAAGCCGAAGCCTTCAACTGCGGATACGAAATCCGCGAAGGCATACCCGGCACCGTGCTTATCAATACAGCTGAAAATACCCGGTGGGCATCATCGGTGGCAAAAGCCACCTTTGGCGAGGAAAACGTGGTGGACAACACTCCGGCACTTATGAGTAGCGAGGACTTTGCTTTTATGCTCGAAAAGTGCCCCGGTAACTACGCGATGTTGGGAAACGGCGATACCTTTATGGTGCATCATCCCAGGTATGTATTCAACCAGGACCTGCTCTCCATCGGAGCTACGTATTGGGCAGCATTGACAGAAAGTTATTTGAAATAAAGAAAACCGGGGGGAGGGGATTAATCGTCTATCCCCCCATTTATTAATAAAAAAGCTGTACCTTTCACAAAGAAAAACTAACGACGATAAATAACATTGTAAAAGTGGAATTAAACTATATAAATATCATTGACTACCTGGGTACTTTTGCGTTTGCAATCAGCGGTATCCGAATTGGGGCAACAAAACATTTTGACTGGTTTGGAGCCTATGTGATAGGTTTGGTAACTGCCATTGGTGGCGGTACTACGCGCGATTTGTTGTTAGGCACTACTCCTTTTTGGATGACGACTCCGTCGTATCTCATTGTTACGGGAATTGCACTGCTGTTTGTCATAGTGTTTGGCAAATTGATCATAAAGCTGGATTACACTATTTTTCTGTTTGATGCCATTGGCCTGGGACTGTTTACCGTAGTAGGTATCGAAAAAGCTTTGGCACAGAGCTATCCCGCTTGGGTGGCAATAGCCATGGGAATGATAACGGGTGCTGTGGGCGGGCTTATTCGGGATGTGCTTGTAAATCAGGTGCCATTAATACTGCGAAAAGATTTTTATGCTATGGCATGTATTTTAGGGGGATTAATTTTCTTCTTGTGTGTGAAATTGGGCTTAAAATCCGAAACTACACAAACCATTACTTTTGTTGCGGTAATTCTGATTCGGATATTGTCAGTTCGTTTTCATATCGGGCTGCCCAAGCTCAAAGGAGATGACAGCACCGAATAATAGGCGTGTTTTTTAATAAATAGGATGTAACTAATTAACGACCTTTCTCACGGTGGTTGGCGAAGTGAACGATCTGTCTGATTTTCACTTCGGCTATGCTTTCGTTTCACTCAGACAATTTTTATGAAACATGGAAAATTAAAATAAAGTAAATTGTCTCCTTTTAAATCAAACTAAAAATGGGGAGCCTACAACAATATTGCAATTGCAGTTTTGGAAATATATCCGACTCATATAGAGAGTTTATCAAATTTATCGATAACATATATGATTTCAAAGGACTATGATTAGGCAATTGATGTATTGTTACGTGCAGAGAATCTCAATCCGAAGGATGGGATTGTATTAATGAATTTAGCTCATGCCTATAAAATGAATGGAAATAAGTTAAAAGCAATAAATTATTACACTAAAGCTATCGAGTTTGTTGATCCTCAATCAAAAGAATATGCAAAGAAGCAGATTTCTGAATTGAAAAAATGAAGAAATAATTTGCAGGAGTACCAATTATTGGTATATTTGCAAAACAATAAATCACATACAATTATGGCAAAGAATACGTCAATTTTACTCGGTGAGTATTTCGAGAATTTTATAAGTGAGAAAGTCAAATCAGGTAAGTTTGCATCTGCAAGTGAAGTTGTAAGAACAGCTTTACGTTTGTATGAACAACAAGAAAACAAAACAAAAATGCTTGTAGATGAGTTAAAGGCAGGAGAAAAATCGGGAATGATTAGTAATTTTGACAGAGAAAAATCACTTTCTAATCTTCACACCAAATACCTTCACAATGAAATTTGAAATAAGTGAAAAGGCTTTTGAAGACATTGAAAATATCTGGCTTTACACAATCGAAACCTGGTCAGTTGAACAAGCTGATCGATATTATAATTTGCTTTTTGACGAAATCGAGTATATCACAGAACATCCTTTATCAGGAAGAAATGCTGACTATATAAGAAAACACTACAGGTGTACAAAGGTTAAGTCACATTTGATCTTTTACAGATATAAGAAGTCGGAGCATAAAATAGAAATAATAAGAATACTCCACCAAAGTATGGATGTAGAAGAACGAATGAGTGAGTGAAATTCGGCACATAACACGCACAAAGTGCACCTTTTCGGGTGTCAAATACTGCTATCTGTAATCTTTAACCTCAAAAGTAGTAGCACACCGACGCCTGTATCCTGTGATTATTCACATTATACGCCTGCGACACCCTTCCATTTGCATTAACTTTACCATAGGTAGCCTGCGTCAGATTATATTCGAGGCCGACACTGAAATCAGGTAGATTATAGATGAGCATAGGAGCCACACGGACCAGTCGATCCAGCATTTCCTGTGAGTTGGAGTAAAACCCTCTGCCGTAGATCGTAAATTTATCGTTCTCGGCAAGCAGGTTCATACCGCTTCCCAGGTTTTGCAGGTAGCCGCTAAATACACCCACCTGCCAGGTTTTGCCATAAACCACATTTAACCAGGAGGAGAAGCTGTTGATATTGGTATACACCCGTTCGCCCGGGTTACTGCTGCTGCTTACTCCATAACCGCCAGGCATCAGGTGGTCGCTCAGGTTTTGACCTATGAGCGCTTTGGCTTTAACCTGCCACATTGATTTGATATACTGCGCATAAGCGAGAGCACTAATGGATGAAATATAGCTGTGATCGGGTTTTATTCTCTTATAGTCGATACCCAGGCCGCTTGTCCAGGCCGCGTTTTTGTATTCCAGTCCACCAAAAAGGTCGGGCTGCAGGGCTTTCTTCATGTATTCGGCACTCGCACCTGATGGGCCCGAAGAGGTGTATTGCATCTGATAAATGGCAGCCGCCATCAGGCTAAGCGATGGGGTGATATGGTGGTTGATCCTGAGTTGCGGACTACGATTGAAAGGTTGAAAAGGCACGCCGGCATTGTAGGAAACTCCTGTAGGCAAAACGGAGCCAAACATGGGGTGCCAGGTTTGGCCGGCTAACAGCGAAGTCTTGTCCCAGTCGAGTTGCATATAGGCCTGACGAAGCCGGATTAAGAAATAGTAGGATCCCGAACCAGCAAAATCGACTTCTACTTTTGCGGATGAGTTGGCGCCGGCGATGGTTTTACCCTTAATGTTCAATCCCAGACGGGTAGCCACACTAATCATTTCGGCCTGTGGAACAGCATTTTCATCCACACCGGAGTTGTTAAACGATGTAGGTTTTGGAAACAGATTGAAGATACCGTCGATAACTTCTTCGTTCAATCTGGAATTGTAATAGAATTCATTCCTGATAAAACCATAAATATCATATTGATAACCGGGTCGGGCTGCAAAATGATATACAGAAACCAATAAAAGGAGAGAGAGGAGTAGCGTTTTTTTCATTATAAAATTATCAGGAAAAATATAGATGTTCTATGAGAATTTTGATACCTATGGCAATCAGTATGATTCCACCCAGCACTTCCACATTAAAGTTGAAACGTTTTCTGAATCTGACTCCCAACCACAGTCCGGCGATTGAAAAAATAAAACTGATAAAACCGATAATACCTACCGCCTGCCATATAAATTCGGGAGAGGTAATAAAAATGATGCCCGTGGCCAGCGCATCGATACTGGTGGCAAAAGCCAGCGGGAGAAGGGTTTTCCAGCGGAAAGGATGCTTTACAATGCGGCAATCGGGATCGATGGGTTGAGTAAAACCTTCGTAGAGCATTTTAGCACCAATCAGCGCCAGTAAAACGAAAGCAATCCAGTGATCAAAAGCCTTTATGTCGGAAGCATAAGCCGAACCGGCAAAAAAACTGATCAAAGGCATTATTCCCTGAAAAAGACCAAACAGAAAAGCCATTCTGAAGGCATGTTTCCATTTGAACTTTTTGGCACAGATTCCCTTGCTCGTTGAAACGGCAAAACAATCCATCGCCAGACCGATGCCGATAAGAATAATGGTGGATAGATTCATATATAATACAAGTGAAGCGTGAAACACATAGCAGTATTGCTTAGTGCTTCACACTTCATAAGTTAGAATAGGATTAAAGCATCGATTTTACCTGGTTGTAAACGTTCTGTCCCGTAAATCCGAGCTTTTCGTCTAATACCTTGTAAGGAGCCGAGAAACCGAATGAATTCAGTCCGAAGACTTTGCCATTGCTTCCGGCCAAACCTTCGAGGTTAACAGGCAATCCCGCTGTAAGACCAAAGATTTTTGCTCCCTTAGGAAGTACGCTTTCCTGATAGTCGGCAGACTGAGTTCTGAATAGTCCTTCGGACGGAACAGAAACCAGTCGCACACGGATACCTTCCGCACGCAACAGGGCAGCACCTTCGTTCAAAGTAGCAACTTCGGAACCTGAAGCTACCAGAATAATATCAGGATTTCCATCGCAGGAAACAATATAGGCACCTTTTTTTGCTTTTTTAGCTTCTTCCTTGCGACTGCTTTCAGCCGGCAGATCGTTGATGTTTTGTCGCGAGAAGATAAGTCCGGTAGGTGTGTGGGTATTTTCCAAGGCCATTTTCCAGGCGATGGTGGTTTCTTCCACATCGGCAGGACGCAGTACCAGCATAGAGTTGTGTCCGTTGTGGTTTTGCAGTTTTTCCATCAGACGGATCTGGGCTTCCTGTTCCACCGGTTCGTGGGTTGGACCGTCTTCGCCCACTCTGAAGGCATCATGTGTCCAGATGAATTTCACCGGTTGTTCCATAAGTGCCGCCATGCGGATGGCAGGTTTCATATAGTCGGAGAACACAAAGAAAGTAGCGCAGGCAGCAATAACCCCTCCGTGCAGACTCATGCCGATGCACAGACAAGCCATGGTGAGTTCGGATACACCTGCCTGAAGGAAGGCGCCACTAAAATCACCTTTTTTGAAGGCAGTGGTATTTTTCAGGAATCCGTCGGTTTTGTCGGAGTTCGACAGGTCGGCAGAAGCTACTATCATATTCTCAACCTGTTTGGCCAGTTCGCCGAGTACTGTTGCCGAAGCCGCACGGGTCGACTGGTTGGGTTTCTGAGCGATGGCTTCCCAGTTTACATTTGTTTTTCCGGAGAAGAAGATAGCCAGTTTTTCTGCTAAAGCAGGATTTTCTTTTGCCCATTTTTCTTCAGCAGCATATTTCTGTGCCATAATGACCGCCAGTTCTTCTTCGCGTTTAGCATATACTGCTTTTGTCTCATCGAAGATTACGAATGGATTTTCAGGATTACCTCCTAAATTTTTGATACTTTCTTCGTAAGAAGCACCTGATTCGCCCAGCGGCATACCATGAGTGGCACACATACGTTCAAAACTTGAACCATCGGCTTTTAAGGCACCTTTGCCCATAATCGTTTTACCGATAATGAGAGTGGGGCGTTCTTTTTCGGCTTTGGCTTCGGTAAGTGCAGCGCGGATTTGAGCAGCATCGTTACCGTTGATTTCAATCACTTTCCATCCCCAGGCTTTGTATTTCATAGCCACATCCTCGCTGGTAACCGCATCGGTATTAGTCGACAGCTGAATGTCGTTCGAATCATAAAACATGATCAGGTTGTCAAGCGCGAGGTGACCTGCAATACGGCCTGCTCCCTGCGAAATTTCCTCCTGAATACCTCCGTCGGAGATGAAAGCGTAGATGGTTTGTCCCATCACTTCACCAAAACGGGCTTTCAGGAATTTAGCAGCAATAGCAGCACCCACAGCATAGGTATGTCCCTGTCCGAGCGGACCGGAAGTGTTTTCCACGCCACGTTTCACATCCACTTCAGGATGGCCGGGAGTAGGGGAGCCCCACTGACGAAACTGCTTCAGTTCATCGAGGGTGTATTTTCCTGTGCAAGCCAATACAGAATACAACATTGGCGACATGTGTCCCGGATCCAGGAAGAAACGATCGCGACCCGCCCATGTCGGATTTTTCGGATCATATACCAGAAATTCCGAGTACAGCACATTAATAAAATCGGCGCCTCCCATTGCACCGCCAGGGTGACCGGATTTGGCTTTTTCCACCATTGATGCTGCCAGAATGCGGATATTATCAGCCGTCCGGTTTAATGTGTCAATTGAGTTCATCATCATAATAGTATTTTATAGTTTAAAATTTATATCCTAAAGTGTAATTAAAACCCCATACCCCGCTATCGCTGTTGATGCCGAAGCCCGGAACGTACCAGAGCTTGTACTGGCCGGGTGGATCGGTAGTCAGCATGTTTTTAGAACGTACTGTCCAGCCGATAAAAATGTTTTTTGCGATTTCGACCCTGATACCGGCAACAATTTCATACCATAATCTGTTTGCAGTAAGATCAGTTGCTTGTCTTATTTCAGGCGTTCCCCAATAATCGTTGCCAAACTCAATATTTGTAAGATCATAATTGAAACGTGAAAAACCTAACCGGCCACCGAATAGAAAAACATTGTTCAACTTTCTTTTAGTTTCCTTTTGTTTCATCAGGTTGAAGTCGAGTCCCAATCGATAGAACAACGCATCGCCCTGATAGTTGATGTCAGAAGCGGTTTTTTTTTGTGCACCACCATAGCCCAGTTCGAAAACGGGATAGTATTTGTTGTTGATATCCATTTGAATGCCAGCTTCGTAGCTGAATATGTCACCACCATTCATAAAAGTAGTCACCACCGGCGAAATGTCGACATCCAGCCTCAGACCGTTGATACGAATGTGCTTCAACGTATCGTTTTTTTCATTTTTAATCTGCTGACCGTACAATGTTGTAAAACCACAACCAATGAGCAACAGACTAATGAAATATTTGTAAATGTTGTACATCTGTTGTATTTACGTCGTGATTGATAATCTTTACGCTTTCGATATAATGATTGGTAGTGATTACCGTATCAATCTTATGCGTAATTACACTGCCACATTCATATGAAATAAAATAATCGTAATTTGTATGTAATACCCACACGGTGTCCTGGGTGGTGTTGAATCTGACTACAAAAATACTGACATCTTCTTTCTTATTTAATGGCAAATTGATCTTATTAATGTTTTTATTGACATTATACAGCAATGAGTCCTTATTCAGGCCAAAAGCAGTTAAGCTATCAATACTCAGACTGGTAGTTGTTCCTGCGCTAAAAAATCCCACATTCAGCTTTATGTTCTTATTTTCCCGGCAAGTCTCGTCCTGTGCACATGAATTTACCATGAAGGCAATAATCAGGAAAGCAAATATATAGAACTTTTGTTTACTCATGCGACTCAAGTGGTTCATACAAAAAACTGATTACGGGTTTCAGTTTTCAGAATATCAATGGCAATGTCGGTAGGTGTTTGCTCAGTCTCGGAGTAAATACGAATGATGCTTTCTGCCATTTTCGAAGCATTGTCCTCCGGATTAAAATGTGCTGCTGTAGTGTTCACCAGTTTTGTGAGATTTTCACGGGTAATGCATACCGCCTCCCATAATTCATTGCTCACATAAATCTGCTGGGCATAATTATGTTCAAATTCCTTCCTGATATTCTGAATCAACTGCGATTGGAATTCGATACAGGTCATGCCGGGTTTAATAGTTTCAAGTACCATGGTTCCCGGCTTTGTTCTTTCGAGAAGCAACATGATTCTTTCGTAAGCTCTTAAACGTAGGGGAAGGGTAGTATCCTGATTTTTCTTCACCAATTCATGTTTTCTTTTCTTTTCTTCATTACTCAGCATCCTGTCGAACAAGAGATAAGCCGTCATCATAACGATAAAAGCCGGAAGTATATATTTAAAGATTTCCATGTTTGCTGCAGTTTATGAAAAGATAGTCCTGATCACAGAAGTATCAGATTTCCTTTTCAATTAAATAATTATTTCTTTCAGTGGAGTTGCGGGCAACTATCTCGCCCAGGAATCCGGTTAAAAACATTTGAGTTCCCAGAATCATAGCTACAAGGGCAATGAAAAAATATGGACTGTCGGTCACCAGCGTCGCTTTTGCGTGGTTAATAATGGCCACCAGTTTAACAGCTCCCACCACTACTACAGCGATGAAACCCAGTAAGAACATCAGGCTGCCATACAAACCGAAGAAATGCATGGGCTTCTTTCCGAATTTGGATAAAAACCACAGGGTCATCAAATCGAGATATCCGTTTACAAAACGATTCAAACCGAATTTTGTTACCCCGAATTCTCTTTTGCGGTGTTCCACTACTTTTTCACCTATTCTTGTAAAACCTGCATTTTTAGCCAGATAAGGGATATAACGGTGCATTTCGCCATACACTTCTATATTTTTTACCACTTCGTTACGGTAGGCTTTCAGACCGCAATTCATGTCGTGAAGTTTCAATCCTGTAACTTTACGGGCAGTGGCATTGTATAATTTTGAAGGAAGATTTTTAGATAGCTTGGAATCATATCTTTTTTTCTTCCAGCCCGATACCAAATCGTAGTTTTCTTTAGTAATCATGTTGTATAGAGCTGGTATTTCATCGGGACTGTCCTGCAGGTCGGCATCCATGGTAATCACCACATTGCCCTGTGCTGCCTGGAAACCGCAATAAAGTGCCGGAGATTTTCCGTAGTTGTTTCTGAATTTTATCCCTCTTATCTGCTGTGGATGTGCTTCTTTTAACTCTTCAATGATCTTCCACGAATCATCTGTACTTCCATCGTTTACAAAAATAATTTCGTAACTGAATTTGTTGGCCAGCATAACCCGTTCTATCCATTCATAGAGTTTTGGAAGCGATTCTGCTTCGTTGTACAGGGGAACTACGACGGAAATATCCATAATGAAAAATTTAATTTTGATTTATTACGTAGAGATGTTGCGTGCAACGTCTCTACAAATTTTAATATGTTTTTAATTTTCCTTATTTTCAACCGGTGTTTCATCATCAAAAATACCTTTATTCTTCCTGACAAAGCCTCCGAGGATCAATCCCAGTATAGCACCGGTAAATATATTCACCCAGATGGTTTGCAGCGAATAGTTGACAGGTCGCATCTGACGTTCAAGCTCTTCGAAATAATTATCATCCAGCGGTAGCTTCAAACTTTCGAAGAGCGAACGGTTTTGTTCAATCTGCCGCATACTTTCTTCGAACAACATCGGTAAATAATCAGGATTGAGATATTTTGTGTAAATAATTTTGAAGATACTTGAAATAATGCTCGCAAAGAAAAAAGTGAGTACTACATAGTTGAATACCATCCAGTAATTAATGTAGCCGCCACATTCATTATCCCTGTATCGAACCGCCATACGATAGCTTACAACTATCATGATGGCAATAAGCAAGTAACTGAGTAATAACAGGGAAACATTTTTTGAAGCCGACAGGAAAAAATTAAGAGAAAACAATACCCCCATGATTAATCCGTTGAACATGGTGGATTTGAATATATTAGCGTGCATATAGGTGGTTTTTATCTGTCTGCAAAAGTACAAAAAAATCATTACTTCCCAATCATCCTTTCCATAACTTTACCAAAATAACAAGCCCGGAGATAGTTTGCGGGTGTTAAACAGATTTTTTACCTGATTTCTGTAAAAGAATGTTTGTTTTTTCAGTAGTCACAAGGCATCCGTAACGCATTGATTCTAAATCGGGTTTGATTGTTTCGTAAAATGAATTTACAATGTCTTCCTTGTCGATTATCTCTACGACAACCGGAAGTTTCTCTGAGATCTCCCAGAATTTATAATAATTAATCACTGAGCTTGCTCCATATCCTAAAATACCTTTTAAAACAGTGGTACCCACAATG
Organism: Paludibacter sp.; assembly: GCA_034927265.1. Lineage (GTDB taxonomy): Bacteria > Bacteroidota > Bacteroidia > Bacteroidales > Paludibacteraceae > Paludibacter. The sequence continues at coordinate 42,694 of JAYFQH010000086.1, read as the reverse complement.
CCATATTCTTTTGCCCTGAAGGTAATGTGTTCATAAAGCAATTTATCTTTGTACTTATCAGTCGAACTGATGAAGATGCGCATTATTGCGAATTTGGTGATATTATTTTCCATATCAAATTAATTTAATGATTAATCTCCCCGCATAAACAGCCACAGGACCTAATATAAAACTGAGACCGGAATACATAAAGAAATGGAAAAACTCCCTGTTTTGCAAAAGCATAAAAGCCTCGTTGGAAAGTGAAGAAAAAGTGGTAAAGCCACCGCACAGGCCAACAGTGAGAAATAACCTCCAGTCGGGAGTCAGGAAATCTCCCTTTTCGGTAAGACCGAAGATAATTCCTATCAGCAGACTTCCTGCTATGTTGATCAGAAAGGTACTCCAGGGAAAAACAGTAGTGTAATTCAACTGAACATATCTTGAAATTAACAGGCGGAGCGCAGTACCGATGAATCCCCCGAAGCCTGCTATGAGAACTGACTTAATCATATTAAACTTGTTTATATTATAGGACTGAACAGTCTGGCGAACGATTCTTTCAGTTTCTGACTTCGTTTTCTGTTGTTCCAGTCGTTGAGAGTAATCTCCTGGCAATGATCCTGATCTTTAATGAAAAGATCTCTTAGTTCTACTGATGTTTCGGCATCAAAAATGAAAGCATTTGCTTCGAAATTCTGATTGAAACTCCGTTCGTCGAGATTGGCAGAGCCAACTATTGAAATAAAGTCATCAATAACTATCGCCTTGCTGTGAAGAAAACCTTCCTTATATTGATACACTCTGACTCCGGCATCCAATATTTCGCCGAGATAACTGAAAGTACATGCATCTGAAAGTTTTGAATCAGACGCAGTAGGAATCATCAGACGGACGTCGATGCCGCTTAGTGCTGCGATGGATATAGCATTCAGTATGACATCGTTAGGTACGAAGTAGGGCGTATGCATGTAAACATATTTATTGGCCGAAATGATGGCGGAGGCAATTCCCTGCATAATACTTTCCCAGTCGGAATCGGGGCCACTGCTCACAATTTGTACAAGATTTTCACTGAATTTATGAGGTTTGGGATAGTACTTTAAATCGGTAATCAGTTTTCTTTCCACAAAATACCAATCAGTAAGGAACAGAGATTGTAGTCCGTGTACCACTGCTCCTTCAAACTTCACAAAGGTGTCCCTCCATTTACCAAGGGTATTACCGAAAATATAGCGGTCGGCAAAGTTCAATCCTCCGGTAAATCCAAGTTTTCCATCAACAATCAATAACTTCCTGTGATTTCGGAAGTTGATCTTGCTTCGTCGTAATCTGAGTCGCAATGGAAGGAAAGGTCGGACGTAAACGCCGGCATCGCTTAATGACTGCAGATATCCTTTTGTTAAATTATGACTTCCCAGATAATCATAAATCATGCGAACCCGCACACCTTCCTGAGCTTTTTTTATAAGCAACATTCTCAAATGATTGGAAATACGGTCGTCGCCAAAAATGAAAAATTCAATATGGATGTGTTCTTTTGCATTTACAATAGCATCAAACATTGCTGTAAACGTGGTCTCACCATCAGCAAGTACTTGTATTTTGTTATAGGCATAGGCGGGAGCATCGCTGTTTTGGTATAGCAGATTAACCAGATTCAGGTGATGTGGTTTATCTATAAATTCGGTAAAATCTTCAGGGTGCAGTTCAGTTTTCGGAAGTTGCGTGTTGTGCCGGATGCTCTTTTTTGAAATGATTTTTTGTTTTCTGTAATTCTGTCCGATAAGCAGATACAAAACAATGCCTATGATGGGTAATAACACCAGCACCAGCACCCATGAAAGGGATCGCACGGGGTTTCTGTTCTCGAGCAAAAGCACTGAAATGGTACTCACAATCATGTACAAATACAATACAATCAATAGGATGATAAGCAGGCTATTCATTATTTGTGTATTTCAGAATTTTTTATGCAGATTTTCGTAATTTATCCACCAGTGGTTTTTAAAACGTTCGGCTTTCTTTACACTATGCCCTGCTTGTGGCGCCGGAACTCCATCTCCGATTGTATCTTCCGATATCTCGACATTGGCTTCGTCCCATAATCCGGCTTCAATGAAACTGTTCAAGAGTTTTGAACCTCCTTCAACCAACACCGAATGTATGTTCTTTTCGGCAATGAGTTTTAATATGTTTCTAAGGCTGTTTTCATCGAAAGCTACCGGAAGATACTCAACCTTATCTTTAGATTCATGGGGTTGTTCTGTAAAAATAATAGTCCTGACAGCCTGATCAAATATGGTTAAGTTTCGGGGAATTCTTCCCGAACGATCGATGATTAATCTCACAGGATTTTTTCCGGCCCAGTTTCTGACGGTCAACGAAGGATTGTCGAGCAAGACTGTATTTGTACTTACCATGATGGACTGATATTCAGCTCTTATTTTATGGGTCAGTTGCCGGGTGATATTATTGGATATCTGTAGCGGTTTTGTGCTGGCATCCGTCCGGAGTTGATCCATAAAGCTGTCTTTTGTCTGAGCCCATTTCAGGAGAACATAAGGTCGCTTTTCTCTTTGCCATACAAAAAAACGATGATTCAATTCGTTACACTCTTTCTCAAGTACACCAATTATCACCTCAATGCCGGCTTTTCTAAGTATCTCGACGCCACGTCCTGATACTTTTGGATTGGGATCCAATGTGCCTATAATCACCCGCGGAATGCCTTTACTTACAATAAGATTAGCACATGGAGGTGTTTTTCCGTAATGAGAACAGGGTTCCAGATTGACATATAGAGTTGCTTCTTTGAGAAGCTCAGGATCGGTAACGGAATGGATAGCGTTGGGTTCGGCATGCGCTTCTCCGTAACGGCGATGATAACCTTCTCCGATAATCCGGTTATTATGTACCACCACGGCTCCCACCATAGGATTGGGCGCTACGTAACCGCCACCGAAAGCAGCCAGTTGTAAACAACGATGCATGTATTTTTCTTCGTAATCCATTTTCATTATCTTTGCAGGCATGCAACAAGCCATTAAACATCTTCAGCGTGAACTTTCATCCATATATCAGGAGCCTGAATTGTCGTCAGTCGCCCGCTTAACCATTTCAAAAGTCACCGGTTATAGTTTTACAGAATTATTAGTTAACAAAAATACAATTTTTTCACAATATCAGAGGAATTTACTGGAGTTTTATACAGAAAAACTAAAAAAAGGGACACCAGTACAATATGTGCTCGGTGAAACTGAATTTTGCGGTCTGAATTTTAGAGTCAATGAGTCGGTATTAATTCCCCGCCCCGAAACTGAAGAATTGGTTGCCTGGATGGTGGAAGAAGCAGCTCATGATGCTGTAATTCTTGATATTGGTACCGGAAGCGGATGTATACCTGTGAGTCTGAAGAATTTTTTACCCCGAAGCACCGTTTATGGTTGTGATATTTCAAAAGAAGCATTGAGGCTGGCCGGGCAAAATGCTGAAAACAATCATCTGCATGTGAGTTTCTTTGAAATGGATATACTCGCCGAAACAAGCTCTGAGAGAAAATATCATATGATTGTAAGTAACCCGCCATATATACCCGCCAGTGAAATGAACACCATTCACGAGCGTGTAAAAGACTTTGAGCCACATCTGGCATTGTTTGTTCCCGACAATGATCCTTTGATTTTCTACAGGAAAATTGCTGCCTATGCACAACAGCATCTTTTTCAGGATGGAAAATTATTCTTTGAAATACATCGGGATTATGCAGATGAATGTAAATCAGTTCTTGAAGAATCTGGATTTGAAGATATTCAACTGAAAAAGGATATCTCAGGAAACAACAGAATGATGAGAGCTGAAAAAAAGTGTAAAATGTTTTAAAGTTAAAAAAATAATATTGATTCATCAGTGATTAAACCTTCCTTTGCATTTTGTGTCTGATTTCTTGATTCCAAAAACCTAATATTCAATTCAGCCATCTGATGGTGCACAACATAGATTAATTTGTATGCAGGCGAAAGAGGAAGATTTATTGTCGCAATTAGCTGATTCCAAAACAAGGGAAAAAGCTTTTTCATCCGTTGTGCGTCTGTATCAGGAACGTTTGTACTGGCACATCAGAAAAATGGTGCTCTCGCACGACGATGCCAACGACATACTTCAAAATACCTTTATGAAAGCATGGAACGGTCTGGCAAATTTCAGAGGGGATTCCCTCTTGTCTTCATGGTTGTATCGGATTGCTACCAACGAAACCATGACCTTTCTTGCAAACAAACGTATGAGAAATGTTTCGAGCATGGAGGATGTTGAGAATACATTGCTTAATCAACTGCATGCTGATACTTTTTTTAATGGAAATGAAGCTGAAATGAAGCTTCAGGAGGCCATTCTTACTTTGCCCGAGAAACAAAGACTGGTATTCAATATGAAGTATTTCGACAGCCTGACTTACGAAGAAATGGAAAAAATTCTGGAAACTTCCACCGGGGCGTTAAAGGCCTCTTATCACCACGCAGTGAAGAAGATAGAAAAGATTTTAACCGACGAAACATATAAATTCGATATGGCTTCGGAGTTAAAAGATTCAATTTAATTTTAAACCTTTTAACTTTATTTTGGTCTAAGAAGACGTACAAAATGATTATGGAAACAAATAGTAATAATATCTTAAAAAGTATAGGAAATAATGTTCCGTTCAGTGTGCCGGAAAATTATTTCGAGAACTTTGCAGCCGGTATGGACGCAAACATACAAACCAGACCGGTTTCGATCAGGAGGCTTGTAGCTCCGTGGATGTATATGGCTGCCATGTTTGTGGGGCTGTTTGTAATGGCAAACGTTTTTTATAATGTTTATCAGCAACGCAAAGCTCATGAGGCTGAGATGTATGAATTGTATGTTTCGTCGCAGACGGATCCGTCAATTCTTTTTGACTACTATTACAATGAAACACCTGCAAAAGAAGAAAACAATTAAACTGATGTGAATATGAAAGTCAGAATTATACTTATTTCGATTATTGTACTCACTGTAGGTGAATTGGCCGCTCAGGATAAACCGCGCCATTTCTCAAAGGAGGATATAATTGCCCGAAAATGGGAGTTTATTCAGACGAAAGCTAATTTATCGCCTGCTGATATAGCGAAAGTAGAACCGATTTTTAAAGAAACAGAGTTGGAAGTATGGAGTCTGATCGAAAAAAACAGAACTGCATTCAAAAACAGCAGGAGAAAGGATGTCAACGCGAAAGTCGATTATGAGGCTATCAATGAAGCCATTGTAAATTTTGAAATTGAAAATGCTGTTATTCAACGAACCTACTATTTTAAATTGAAGAAGGTAATAGCTCCGGATGTGATCAACAGGTTGTTGACAGCTGAAAAGGCTTATAAAAGAGAATTGATTCAGAAAGCTCCCAACCACAAAAGGGGAATGAATCCTCCCCCAAAATAAGGATTAAATTGATTTTGTCTGAAATGCCAACGATGTTTTCTGGGTCATCGTTGGCATTTTTTTGTACCTTGAGAAGTCTGTTTTTTATTAATGCTTCTTCAATCTATTGTTGAATTGAAAATTTCGATTATCTTTGCACTCCGAAATCGAATGGTACTTTGGCCGAGTGGCTAGGCACCGGTCTGCAAAACCGTATACGGCGGTTCGAATCCGCCAAGTACCTCAAAAGAAAGCTGAATCAGTTTAAACTGATTCAGCTTTCTCGTTTTTGTAGATCGATTAGGTTTATGTGAAAATAAGTAATTATTTATATCTTTGCATGAATGGCTGACTTGCTTTGTTCGTAAATTAAAGAATCACATGAAAATGTATAACTCAAAAACCTTATTTATCCGGTATTATTTACCGATTTTTCTTATTTTTTCAATATCAGTATTAGCTTTTCAGTATGAAAGAGAAAAAAGGTATAAAGCTGATTTGCTGGATACAAAGCTTGAAAATACAAATACTGCCATTTTTTATTTTCTGGAACATTCCAGAGGTTCCATCGCCCAACTGGATTCATTAATTCAACATTCAATTTTCAAAGATGAACGTGTAACCATTATTGACCTAACGGGGAAGGTAGTGTATGATGATGTAATAAAGGATGTGTCAACAATGGATAATCACTTATCACGTAAGGAAGTGATGAAAGCACGTGAAGATGGTATGGGTTCGGATATTCGCACGTCTAAAACCAATCATAACCGATATTATTATCACGCTACCCGTTTCGGAAATTGCTATGTGCGCTCATCATTGCCCTATAATATGACCATTTCTTCACTACTTTCTCCTGATAATCTTTTCCTTTATTTCTGGCTGATACTTACTTTCATTGTTATTGCGGTATTGTTTTATTTTTCAAATCGTTTTACGGTTCATATGCAACGGGAACAACTGGAACGGAATGCACAGGTTAGGCGCGAATTGACCCAGCAGGTTGCCCATGAGCTTAAAACTCCGCTGAGCAGTATTATCGGCTATATGGAAACACTCTATAATAATCCTGATATTACTCCTGAAAGGCGTGATTTTTTTATAAACAGGAGTCATGCTCAGGCAGTGAGACTGAATCAACTGTTACAGGATGTACTGATTATTAACCAGATGAATGAAGCACCGCAAACCGTAAAGATGGAACCGGTAAATATCAATAAAATAGTAGATAATGTGATTGAGGATCTGGACATCAAACTCCAGAATAAAAATATAACAGTAGATACATCTTTTGGTGGCGATGTATGGTTAAAAGGTAACCCAATGCTTATTTATTCTATATTCAGAAACCTTATGGATAATACCATCTCGTATGCCGGAGAAAATGTGAAAATCAATATCATTTTAACCGGAGAGGATGCGAAAAGCTATTATTTTTCATTCTCTGATAATGGTTCCGGCGTTAATCCGGAGAATCTGCCTTTTCTCTTTGATCGTTTTTTCCGTGTAGACAAAGGTCGTTCGAGAAAAACAGGTGGTACTGGTCTGGGCTTATCAATTGTGAAAAACGCTATAGAAACTCACTCGGGAACAATAAATGTTCATAATAAATCAACCGGAGGTTTGGAATTTACTTTTTCCCTGCATAAATAATATTTCTCTTCGTCCATTATAAATATCTCAAGCCATCAGCTACTGTCAGGTAAAACTTATCTGACAGTAGCTGATGGCTTTCTACCTGTCCTGATAGTTTCGTAATCATCTTTATTTATTACAATGTAATATTTCCGTAATATTATTGTAATACTCCATCTCTACTTTTGTAACATCTGTTTCAAATTGGTAATAATACTATTATTTGTTGATAATAAATTAGTTGCAGGAGGACTCATTACGATAAAAACAAATCAATTATTGAATAACATAAAAAATATGAAAAGAATTATTCTATGTTTCGTAACTTTTGCAACATCACTTTATAGTGCTTTAGGTCAGGAAGAAAGGTTAACTCCGATTGAAGAAATTCAACAGAAAGTAGAAACACAGGATGCTCTTATTACTAAACTGAATAATTTTAAAATTACTGGTTACATTCAGACACAATATCAATGGGGCGAAAAATCAGCTAATCTTAAAGTGGGTTCACCAAATACCGATGTAACAAAAGCTTTTAACCGTATCGGTATCCGCCGTGGCCGGTTGAAATTTACCTATGATGCGGGAGATCTGGCATCAGGAGTTTTTCATCTGAACATTATTGATAAACCCGGTCTTACAGGTGCCACCATACAGCTAAAGGAAGCTTACATTTATGTCAAAGATCCCTGGTTTAAAAACGGTGCGGTTAAAGCCGGTATCTTTGACCGTCCCTTTGGTAACGAGGTCTCCTATTCCTCTTCACTACTCGAATCGACCGAACGTTCCCGTATTATCAGTCAGTTGTTTCCCGAAGAAAGTGATTTAGGCGGTATGTTGGTGTTGCAGCCAGATGTAACATCTCCATTGGGATTTTTGAAACTTGAAGGCGGATTTTTTGCCGGTAACGCCATAAATCCGGAAACAGATAACCGTAAGGACTTCATCGGACACCTTAGTGCAACGAAGCCGATTGGTAATTCTGCACGCTGGGGGCTTGGAACATCCTACTACAATGGGGGTGTTTACATGACAACTGCCAAAGTGTATTCAATGAATGACGGGGAATTTACTGTGAGCATGGATAATGCGAATATAGGTAAATATGCTAAACGCGAGTACTTTGGATTTGATGGACAATTCAGTTTTGAATCACCCCTGGGAATGACTCAATTGCGCGGTGAATACATTTGGGGAACACAGCCTGGTAGTTTATTGGGTACCTCAAGTCCAAACCGGTCATCACTTCCTTCTGGTGCTAATGTATATGATACCTATTTACGTCCGATGAGTGGTTGGTATGCTATACTGGTTCAGGACATTGGACAAATTCCGTTCTCTGCGGTTATAAAATATGATGTGTACGATCCCAATACGGGAGTAAGTGGTAATGAAGTTGGACGTGCTGCTCAGGAGATTTCAACCAATTGTGCAGATATAAAATACAACACTTTAGGTTTCGGTCTGTTGTGGCGTATCCAACCAAGTTTAAGATTACAGGCCTATTACGAATTTGTGAAAAACGAGACCACTTCAGGCCTGGAAGCGTTTTCGTCCGATCAAAAAGACAATAGTTTTACCTTGCGTCTCCAGTATAAGTTTTGATTTATAATGTTTGATGTAAAATGCAATATATGAATATATTACTTGTTTTTTGTCAGGGTTTATTCACTAACGATATTATCTTTAATGTCACAGGTTTGTAATGTTTTTGTAATATCATGAAATTAATTTTACACAAAATAAAAAACAAAATAAAAAATTAAATTATGAAACGATTATTGATTACTTGTGTTGCGATTGCCACTGCTGCTTCAATGGTGACGGCACAAAAAATAAAAGGCTCTGATACAGTGTTACCTTTAGCACAAAAAGAAGCAGAAGTATATATGAAGAAAAATCCATCATCAAAACTAACAGTAACCGGTGGTGGCTCGGGTATCGGATTTGCCGCTTTGCTGGAAGGTACAACTGATATAGCAATGGCTTCACGCAGTATCAAGTTCGATGAAAAAATGAAAATGCAAAACGGTGGAAAGACTGCTAAACAGATAATTGTAGCCAAAGATGCTCTGACAGTAATTGTAAATCCGGGAAATAAAGTGTCAAAACTTACACGTGAACAACTTGAAAGTATTTTCACCGGTAAAATTACCAACTGGAAACAGGTTGGAGGTGCTGATTTGACAATTACTGCTTATTCGCGGGAAACAACTTCCGGTACATATGAGTTTTTCAAAGAACACGTACTGAAAAATAAAAATTATAAATCAGGCATTTTGAGTATGCCGGCTACAGGAGCTATCATTCAATCCGTAAGCCAAACTCCCGGAGCAATCGGATATGTTGGAATGGCATATGTAACTAAGAATGTGAAAGAGATTTTGGTTTCGTTTGATGGTGGTAAAAACTACATCGAACCGACAGTAGCCAATAGTAAGCAAGGTAAATATCCGATTGTAAGACCTCTGTATTTCTATTATGATGCGAAGAAAGAAGCTAAAGTGAAACCTTTTATCGACTTTGTAATGTCGGCTGAAGGACAAAATATTATTGATTCAGTAGGTTTTCTTTCAATAAAATAAGAATGAATATTGTCAGATGATGAAATGTTTTACCCTCAAACTATTTTATCATCTGATTTCAATTTATATTTTATCAATATAAAATCATCAATACACAAATATAGTGTTTAAAAGAAAAAAAAACAGATTCTTAGAAATCATATTAGAATCATTGTTGCGTTTAAGTGGAGGAATAACAACGCTGACTATTTTACTAATCAGTATCTTTTTATTTACCGAAGGTTGGGGTTTGTTTAAATCATCGACTGTAGAAAAAGGATACGTACTGTGTGTAAACAGGAGTAACACAATTAAAAACCTTACTCCAACGCAAATTAAAGAGATTTTCGATGGTAATATTACTTCTTGGAAACAACTTGGAGGTAATGATATTCCTATCGTACCTATACGTATGGATGATGTGGTTTCTTTGTATACTGAAGAAGAAATAGGATCTGAATTTGAATATCTGCCGGCTAAACTTAGTGGAACCATAGAAAAGACGCCGGGTGCTTTGGGCTTTTTCCCTGAGCAGTTCATCGATATCAAATTCATGGGGCGTGTACTTCCTGCCGAAACGATTACTATTAAGGAATATTTTGCAGGAAAAGAATGGTTTCCTACTGCTACTCCGGCGGCGCAATTCGGGTTACTGCCATTGTTGCTCGGAACTCTTTGGGTAAGCCTCGGCGCAATTTTGTTGGCATTGCCCTTTGGAATCGCGGTTGCTATATATCTGGCCGAAATCGCTAACGACAAGGTTAGAAAGGTATTAAAGCCCGTTATTGAACTTTTGGCGGGTATTCCATCTGTTGTATATGGTTTTTTTGGTCTGATCGTTATTGTTCCCCTGATTCGTTCTCTTTTCAATCTTCCCGTAGGTGAAACAGCGCTTGCCGGGAGTGTTGTTTTGGCAATTATGGCATTACCTACAATAATTACTGTGGCAGAAGATGCAATGCGTACTACTCCGATAGCGATGAAGGAATCAAGCCTGGCTCTTGGTGCTACTCACTGGCAAACCATTTACAAAGTGATTATTCCTTATGCTTCATCGGGTATAATGGCGGCTATCGTTTTGGGTATCGGACGTGCAATAGGTGAAACTATGGCGGTTTTGATGGTGACAGGAAATGCTGCGGTTATTCCGCACACGCTTACCGAACCGGTTCGTACCATTCCGGCAACCATTGCTGCTGAATTAGGTGAAGCATCTATGGGAAGTGTACAATATCAGGCATTGTTCATGTTGGGAGCTGTATTATTTATTCTCACGCTGGGAATTAGTGTTTGGGCTGAGATAATACGAAAGAACCCTAACTCTGATTAATATAACATTTATTAATTCCGTGCAAATAACTGGACAAAAATTATTTTGAACTTCCCGTCAATTAAAAATAAACTGATTTGCATATAGGAAAGAAAAATATATGAATAAAAAAAATATTATAGGTAAAAGGGCATCTCAGTCCATCATGTTTTTACTTTTTAAAGTAATGAGCTACGTAGTGGTAGGTGTGCTCTTTTGTATCATAGGATTTATAGTTATAAGGGGCATTGGGGTTATTAATTGGGAATTTCTGACCACTGCACCTACAGATGGTATGACTAAAGGGGGTATTTTTCCTGCGATTGCCGGTACTTTCTATTTAGTTATCGGGAGCATGTTGATAGCATTTCCTGTAGGGGTCATGTCGGGAATTTATATGAGTGAATATGCCACCAATAAACATATTTCACGTATAATTCGTGTTATGACAAATAATCTGGGAGGAATTCCATCCATTGTATTCGGTTTATTTGGAATGGCATTGTTTGTTAATAAACTGAATTTTGGAGATTCAATTATAGCCGGTTCATTTACTCTTGGATTATTGGCACTTCCATTGATTATACGTGTAACTGAAGAAGCTCTTCAGGCGATACCTGATTCTTTCCGACAGGGAAGTCTGGCTTTGGGAGCTACAAGACTTCAAACGATTAGGAAAGTGGTGCTCCCTGCTGCCTTCCCGAATATTATGACAGGTTTAATTCTTTCCATCGGACGTGTGTCTGGTGAAACGGCTCCGATTTTGTTTACTGTTGCGGCTTATTTTCTCCCGAAAATGCCAACTTCGATTTTCGATCAGGCAATGGCCTTGCCTTACCATCTGTATGTGATTGCTACCAGTGGAACAGATCTTGAAGCAACCCGCCCAATGGCCTATGGAACAGCTTTGGTGTTAGTTATTGTTGTTCTGGTGATGAACCTTATAGCAAATTTTATACGAAGGAAGTTTAGTAAATAAAGGAAATTAATTATATATAATGAAACTTGAAGCAAAGAACATAAATTTTTATTACGGTGATTTTCATGCGTTGAAAGACATCAATATGACAATCGAATCAAACACCGTAACGGCTTTTATTGGTCCCTCAGGTTGTGGTAAATCTACTTTTCTGCGCCTGTTTAACAGAATGAATGATCTCATTCCGGGAACTCATCTTACAGGAGAATGTCTTGTTGGCGGACAAAACATCTACGATAAAGGTGTTTCAGTCGACGAACTGCGTAAAACTGTGGGAATGGTATTTCAGAAGCCAAACCCATTTCCAAAATCTAATTTCGAGAATGTAGCGTACGGACTCAGGGTAAATGGTGTTACGGATAAAAATATAATTGCAGAAACCGTTGAGAAATCGCTTCGTCAAGCTGCTTTATGGGATGAAGTGAAAGATAAACTCAAGAAATCTGCTTACGAACTTTCGGGTGGACAGCAACAACGGCTTTGTATTGCACGCGCTTTAGCGATCTCGCCTTCTGTAATCCTTATGGATGAGCCCGCATCCGCTCTCGACCCGATCTCTACCTCTAAAATTGAAGAATTGATTTTTGAACTTAAAAATTCGTACACTGTTGTTATTGTAACACATAATATGCAACAGGCTGCCCGCGTTAGCGATAAAACCGGTTTTTTTATGCTTGGTGAAATGATTGAATTCGACGATACTAAAAAGATATTCCTTAGTCCGCAGGAAGAACAAACTCAGAATTATATCACCGGACGATTCGGTTGATTTAAATATGGAATATACAATTATTAAACATCATATCATTATAGACAATATAAAACCAAATATTTAACCACATAAGACAGATGAGTCCACATAGATTGTTTTTCTTAAAGGTAAATAAATTAATAGTAACCCTGATGGACCACCATTTTCTCATGTTAACTATGTGACTAATGTGGTTAAATAATTAATTGATACAAAACTTTTATTTTAGAAAATATGAAACATACAGAAACTGAACTGCTTCAGATTAAAAACAGCATATCGGAGATGTGGATTCTTGTGTTGTCGCAACTACGCAATGCAACAACAGCATTACTAAATTCTGACAGAGATTTGGCCCGTGTAGTTCTGAATCTCGAGAAACGTGTCAATGCTTTTGAACTGAAAATTGACAGGGATTGCGAAAATTATATCGCTTTATTTACGCCGGTTGCTATCGACTTGCGTCTGGTACTTTCCATACTTAAAATAAATAAAACACTTGAGCGTATTGGCGATTATGCTGAAGGAATTGCCCGGTTTGTATTGCTTACAGAAGATATGGGTAAACACGGAGAGTTATTGGAAACGGTTAAGATTCGCGAAATGGCTAAATGTGTCGAAACCATGCTTGAAAAATCATTGGATGCCTTTAATGAGGAAAATTCTGCACAGGCAGGTATGGTTTTCACAATGGATAATCAAGTTGATAATATCTATTTTACCAGTTTTGAATTGCTCTCAAAATATGTTGCTGAACATCCGGCTGATGCACTTTATGTGCTGCATTTGGGTACTGTACTCCGCAAAATAGAACGTTCAGGCGATCATTGTAATAATATTATGGAAGAAATTGTATTTTATCTGGATGCAAGAGTGTTGAAACATCAGAAAAAAGACAAATAAAATAAACATTATATCAATTTAAATAATAAAGAACTAATATTTAACCACATAAGGTACATAAGTCCGCAGAAGTTGTTTTTCTGAAAGAAAAGCGCTTATGTGACCTACATATATGTAAGTGTTCATAATTAGTTTATATTATTACAGCTACAGTGTAATAATTATTTGGAAGTAAATGATATAAATTAATTTTGAGCAGATACTTAGTTTTTTATTTGTACATAAATAGCTACTTCTTTTCCTGTTTTCGTCACACTCGCTTTTCAGAAAACGTAAAACGATGACAACAAACGTTTTCGATATATTACTGCCAAATCATATGACAGAGTGTTCGGTATGCTGTTTTTTTTCGTAATTTTGCAGGAATTATTTGCAAAGCACATGTTAATTCATTTCAAAATTCATTTTGTAACCAAATGGGGAGAGAAAATCCGCTTATTGCTCTATTCCGGTAAAGCGGAGGCGAAATCTTCCATCTCTTCGGTTGAAATGTCTTGTGATAAAAATTTTATATGGACAGCAACCTTCCAGCCTGAAGAAAACCAGCCGGAAGTTTTATATAAATATGAATTGATCACTGCGACAGGTGAACATGTGTTGGAATATGGCGGATGCAGAAAGCTCGATATTGTCGTAAGTCATTTAAAAATCAATGTAATGGATGCATGGAGGGCTTCTTTTGGTGAAAGCCCGTTCATGACAACAGTTTTTCAGGATTGCTATTTCAAAAGAAATCAGACAGATAAATCAGACAGGAAAAGTACTGACGCTGACTTTATATTACAGGTGTTTGCGCCACAAATAGAGCCTGATCGTCATTTTGCCATTGTCGGTAATCAGGATGTTATAGGAAATTGGGATGTGGCCGGGAAAGTAAGACTGAATGAAGAACAATATCCTTTGTGGTCGATCAGTTTTCGTGCTGATGAAATAAAATTTCCGTTGGAATACAAATACCTGATCGTCGATACTAAAACAGATGAGGTGTTGGCATGGGGTGGGGGACCGAACAGAAAAGTGGATAGTATCCTTCCCGGTTGTTTAAATATTGTTACTGATGAAAGCTTTCTCCGGACGATTCCTTCCTGGAAAGGAGCCGGTGTTTCTATTCCGGTGTTTTCATTGCGCAGTAAGAAGAGTTTTGGTATAGGCGAATTCTTTGATTTGAAGTTGATGGTCGACTGGGCAAAACTTACCGGCCAGAAGATTATCCAGACTTTGCCGATCAACGATACCATCCTGTATCACAGTAATTACGATTCCTATCCCTACAATGCAGTTTCGGTATATGCCCTTCATCCTGTATATCTGCATCTTGATGCTTTGGGAAAACTAAAAGATCCTGAAAGAAGGGAGTATTTTGCGGCAAAAAAGAAATCATTAAATGCCAAATCATTTTCTGATTATCAAAATGTTATGGATGTGAAGTGGGAGTACTGCCGTGAAATATATGCCGAAACTTCAGCAAAATTATTTAAATCGGAAGAGTATAAGTCATTCTTCAATAAAAATAAATCATGGCTGATTCCTTATGCGGTTTTTTCATACCTGAGAGATAAATACGGAACTCCCGATTTTCGAAAATGGGAAGAATTGAGCACCTATAATAAGGAAGATGTTGAGGCCTTTGCATCGCAGGAGCATGATTTTTATGATGAAATAGCGATCCGTTATTTTGTACAGTATCATCTTGATAAGCAGTTGGTTGAGGTGCATGATTATGCCCGGAGTCGTGGTATAACGATTAAGGGGGATATACCGATCGGGGTTAGTCCGCGAAGTGTGGATGCCTGGATGGAGCCCGAAATGTTTAATACTTCGATGCAGGCAGGTGCGCCCCCCGATGACTTTTCGGTTACCGGTCAGAACTGGGGATTCCCTACCTATAACTGGGAATTGATGGAAAAGGATCAGTATCGGTGGTGGATCAGGAGATTTCAAAAGCTTGCTGAGTATTTTGATGCCTATCGCATTGACCATATTCTCGGTTTTTTCAGAATCTGGGAGATACCTCAGCAGGACGTATGGGGACTTACGGGTAGTTTTAGTCCCTCATTACCTCTAACGGTGGAGGAATTGCAGCAGAAGGGTTTGTACTGGGACGAGAACAGGTTTTTAAAGCCCTATCTGAAAGAACATGTGTTGCACGCGACTTTCGGGAAATATACCGCGGATGTGCTGCGTGAGTATTTCGATCAGGACGGATGGCAGAACTACAAATTCAAACCGGCCTTTGATACTCAAAAGAAAGTTGAAGCACATTTTGCCTCACTTGGATACAATTTCGGGACAAAAGAAGTGATGATTCGTGATGGCCTGTATATGCTGCATTGCGAAGTACTTTTTATCAGAGATGCCCGTCAACCTGATAAGTTTCATCCGCGTATTTCCATGCACAGTTCGGCCACTTTCCGCGATCTGCCGGACGATACGCGTCGCTTGCTCGATGGTATTTATGTGGATTATTATTACCATCGCCATAATGAATTCTGGAAAAAGCAGGCGATGAAGAAACTTCCGGCTCTGATTGCATCAACAAATATGCTCGTTTGCGGAGAGGACCTTGGAATGGTTCCCGATTCGGTGCCGGATGTGATGAATCAGCTTGAAATATTGAGTCTTGAGATCCAGCGTATGCCGAAGAAGCCACACCATGAGTTTGCCATGCCGCAGGATGCGCCTTACCGATCGGTTTGTACGACATCGACACACGACATGAATCCTATCCGTGCATGGTGGCTGGAGGATAGAAGTATAACCCAGCGCTTTTATAATAAGGCACTTGGTATTCAGGGACAAGCTCCTGAGAAGTGTGAGCCCTGGCTTGCCGAACGAATCATCAATCAGCATCTGGAATCGAATGCCATGCTTGTGATTCTGCCGTGGCAGGACTGGCTTGCCATTGATGATAAACATGCACATGAAGACCCTGAATCGGAGCGTATCAATGTACCGAGTAATCCCCGTAATTTCTGGTGTTACCGTATGCATATCGGTCTTGAGGAGTTGCTTAAGTTGACATCGCTGAATGAGCGAATCAGGAAGATGATTGTGGAGAGCGGGAGAGAGTGATAAGTAGAGACGTAGCATGCTACGTCTTATAGCAATGTTTACCATATAATTTCAATATAAAATAGAATTTTCATGAGTGATCAGAGGTATAATCTAAGAGGAGTTTCGGCATCAAAAGAAGATGTGCACAATGCGATTAAGAACATCGACAAAGGACTTTATCCAAAGGCTTTTTGTAAGATAATTCCGGATTTTCTGGGGAATGACCCGGACTATTGTAACATTATGCATGCTGATGGCGCGGGTACGAAATCGTCGCTGGCGTATATTTACTGGAAGGAAACGGGTGATCTGAGTGTATGGAAAGGCATTGCTCAGGACGCTCTGATTATGAATATTGATGATTTGCTGTGTGTAGGGGCGACTGACAATATCCTGCTATCGTCGACCATCGGACGCAACAAAAACCTGATTCCGGGCGAAGTGATTTCGGCAATTATCAATGGTACCAACGAATTGGTTGAGGAGCTGGCATCCATGGGTGTGAACATCTACCCAACGGGTGGTGAGACGGCTGATGTGGGTGATCTGGTGCGTACCATCATCGTCGACAGTACGGTGACCTGCCGCATGAAACGTTCGGAAGTGATTGACAATGCAAATATTCAAGCTGGAGATGTGATTGTGGGTTTGTCGTCATCGGGACAGGCTACCTACGAAAAATCATATAATGGCGGCATGGGCAGCAATGGTCTGACTTCGGCCCGCCACGATGTGTTTGCCAACTATCTGGCAACAAAATATCCTGAAAGCTATAATCCTGAAATTCCACAACACCTGGCTTATTCGGGGTCGTGCGAACTGACGCAAAAAATTGCCGGAACAGGGTTGGATGCCGGTCAGCTGGTGTTGTCGCCTACAAGAACATATGCTCCGGTAATCAAAAAGATATTGGAGAAGTTAGGACATGAGGTTCATGGAATGGTGCATTGCTCTGGTGGCGCTCAAACCAAAATTCTTCATTTTATCGATCAACTGAGGATTGTTAAGAATAATTTATTCCCGGTTCCACCATTGTTTCAATTAATACAAAGAGAATCAAAAACCGATTGGAAAGAAATGTATCAGGTGTTCAATATGGGGCACCGCATGGAAATCTATCTCTCCCGCGAGCATGCCGATGAGATTATCCGTATTTCAAAATCGTTCAATATCGATGCGCAGATTGTGGGGTTTGTTGAAGTATCCGACCGGAAAGAGCTGATTATCGAAAGCGAATTCGGTAAATTTATTTATTGAGTGTTTAAATTTCGCATTCCAGCTTCCGTAGGAAGCAGAGTTTTATAACCAGTAAGCTTGTTTACTGGAAAAAATAAACACTCAACTACCCTTTGCTGCCGTAGGCAGCTAACAGAAGAAAGCACTCCTGAAGTTTGCTTCCTACGGAAGCAGAGAGATAAGAGGTTGATTATCATTCTTCTTCCAGTAAGCAAGCTTACTGGTTACAAAACTTTGCTTCGTAAACGAAGCAGGAATGCATTTGATCATGTTGCAATAACCTTTGATTATCATACTACAAAAATAGCCTTCTGGTTTTTCAGGAGGCTATCTTTATAATATGGGCATAACTGTTATTAGTATCAGAGCAGATAACTGATGTTGGTGGTGAAAAGCTTCACGGCAATTGCCAGCAGGATGATGCCGAAGAACTTTCGCAGGATATAGATACCTCCTTCGCCGATCAGTTTCTCAATACGAGTGGTTGATTTGAGTACCATGTACACAAGTGCAAGGTTCAGTACCAGCGCGACTATGATATTTTCGATTTGATATTCAGCTCTTAAGGACAGGAGAGTGGTGAATGATCCTGGTCCGGCAATCAGAGGAAAAGCCAAGGGAATGAAGGAAGAGCTGTTTTTCGGTCCCTGATTCCTGAAGATTTCCACATCTAAAATCATTTCAATGGCAAAGATAAAGATAATGAGAGAACCAGCCACCGCAAAAGACTGAATATCCACGCTGAAAAGTTTAAGCACTCCTTCGCCTGTAAATAAGAATAAAATCAGAATGAGTAAAGCGATAAAACTGGCCCAGAAGGCATAAATGTTTTTATCTTTTTTCTTGATATTCAAAATAATAGGAATAGATCCCAGGATATCAATGATGGCAAAGAGTACCATAAAGGCACTCGTTATTTCTACAAAGCTGAAGTTCATAAGTTGTATAGTTTTATTAGTTCCTGATTGATTTTTTTTCTTTTTTTATCGAAAATCCATCCCCATTTATTGAAGTATTTTATCAGATTCCAGCTGTGAACCAGCATCATACCGAAACTCTTGTAAGAACTCCGGGCATGGTGATGCTCTACGGAAGCCAAAGGATAAAAAACCGTTCGGTAATGCTCACCAATCCTACGTGTAAGATCGATATCCTCGGGATAAAGGAAAAAACGTTCGTCGAATAAGCCGGTTTGTTTCAACGCTTCTGTCCTGAGCAGCATAAAACAGCCCGAAAGATAGGGTGCGTCCATGATTTTATCATAGCCCGAATTGCGCATCTCAAACCTGTTCATGCTTTTAACCGTCCATTTTTCAGGAAGAAATCTTCGGAAGATCAAATCCTGTGGAGTCGGAATTAACTTACACAAATACTGTGTTTCACCATCGGGATAAACCACCTTAGGCATCATATGACCGATATCTTTGTTCTTCTCCAGATAATTTATCATATCCTTCAGGATACTGGCATCCATTGTGATATCGGGATTAACCACCAGATGATAGGGGAGTTCCGCTGCGATTGTTTTGCGCAGGGCAATGTTATGCGCCGCTCCATAGCCAATGTTTCTTCCGGTGAAGATATAAGTTAGTCCGCCTTGCTTAAAGTCGCACGAAGGAACAGGAGAATTATCGATGATGTAAACTTTTTCAACGATTTCGGACCCCTGCAGAGTACGAATCAGTGATTCCATTTCACTGAAACGATGTTTGTATATGACGATTGAAACGTTCAGCATGGGAGAATCAATCAGAAGATGTCGTACTTTTCCATTTTGTCTTCGATATGTACATCTTCCCTTGAAGTCTGAATTTTGAGGTAGGTCATCAAACTATCGGCACCGGCAGCATAACATGCTTCCTGTGCTTCTTTTACCACTGCCATAATTTCATCGTAAGAGCCTTCCATCACCGTTTCAAAAGGGGTTACGCGGTATTTCAAGCCAGAGTTTTCAATGATTTTGATGGCTTCATCAACGAGCGCGTAAGGATGTTTGTCTTTTGATGCAGGCAGAATCTGCAGAGCGATGTTAACGGTGTTTTGCATGATATATGAATAAAAATGTTATGCAAATGTAATAAAAATAGTGTGACTTTGTGTGCTATCTAAGACACATTTGTTGAATTGTTGAATCGTTGAACTGTTGAGAAATTTAACTTATGTTTCTTTATGTGACAAATGTGGTGAAATATTTAAATTTTATTTTCAGGAAAACAGGTAGGTTGCTCCTGCAGCCATCCCTGTCAACAGGATAATAGTACAGAATCCCCATAATACCTTTTTCTGTAAGTCAACCCTACGTCCCGAGAAAATATAACTGTAGAACATTGAGACAATGGTATTGCTGAGCATAGCCAATAAAACAGCTATTACCACAATCTGTCGGGGTATTTCGGCTACATTCTGCAAAAGATTAAGTACGAAAGGCGTAATGTCGCTCAGTCCGCTCAACAACGATAATGCCGTAAGTCCGCTGTTGCCGACATAACGGATGGTATAGGTGGTGATTATCGTGAAAAAGACGAACAATGCGGCAAAAATCAAAGCCACTTTAAACTCCAGCGGATTCTTATAGTCGTTATCATCATGCTCTTCTTCTGATGCTTTCACATCATTATTAAGAGATTTCCGGTAGACAAGCCATGAAATGAGCGCAGAAGCCAGAGATAAAAAAATCAGGTAAGGATAGATGAGGATGAAAATTTCCCTGCTGAAAATATAGATAAGGATCATGAATTTGAGAAACATCATGCTTTTAGCGATAACCATAGCGCCGGCATAATTGGATAGTTTCGCTTCGGGAGCCGTTTTGGCATCCTTGGCTAAAAGCGATATGGTGGCAGTACTGCTATACAAACCACCGATCAGTCCGGAAATGAATATTCCTGAAGATTTAAAAACGTATCGTTTAAGCAGGTAAGAAGCATACGAAATACCGGAAACTACAACTGTTGACAACCAGATAGAATAAGGAGTCAGCTTGGTTCCCTCAATGAGGATATTATTGGGTAGAATAGGTAAAATAACCCCGCTGATGGCAAGAAATTTGGCAAGGATGATCAGCTCATCGTTTCTCATTTTGTTGGCAAACCGCTTAAAGGTAGGCTTCATCTCAGTTAACATAAGTATCAGTACCACAATGGTAAGTGAGAACCATAAAGGTTGAGTGATGATGACCGGAGCAAGGCAATAAGTAATGAGTGCTATGGCGATGGTCGTCATGCCGAACTCATCATGTTTCCAGGCCTTGGTTACATAGTTTAATCCTAACAATATGATCAGTGCCAGTCCGCCACCGATAAACAACATCATACTTTTCGGCTCAAGTATGTACAAAATATAACCAAGTATTCCGATAAAGGTAAAAGTACGGTCGGTACCGAAGGAAGTAATGCCTCCCTTTTCCTCGTCATGTTTAAGCTGAAATTTCAACTGCGACAAGCCTATCAGCAACGAAAAAAGTGTTGTAAGAACAAATGAAACCAGTTCTTTGGGCAATATGTTGATTAATTCGTCCATGATGATAGGTGATAAATTTTAAGCTAACATTATTGAAAATAATTTTCACAAATTTACAGGATAATTTTCATAAAAACAAAGAGTACTTTCAGAGGAAGCCAACTCTCACACAAACTTATGTGTCGCTACCTATGGTAGCTCCGTTAAGGGGGTGTCGCTGTACCCCAGTAAGCAAGCTTACTGGTTACAAAACTTTGCTTCCTACGGAAGCTTTTGGTTGAATGTCATTGGTAGTTTAAAAGTCATTTTTCAACAGCATTTCAATCCCTTATAACGCAACTTTAAAAAGGCAGCGGGCTTTGGGTTAAAAGCCCGCCATCTTTTCTGTGAAAGCCCGCGGGCTTTTGGATAAGAGGCCGCCGGCTATTAAGGCAAAGCCCGCCGCCTTTTTGTTGAGGTGTGCAGATCGGGCAGTTCTGTTTCAATAATACTAAAAAAGCCAATCTCCGTACAAACACGGAAACTGGCTTTTTAAATCTTTACAGAATATCTTATTCTGCTGCAGGAGTTTCTGCTTCTTCAGCAACAGGAGCTTCAGTGGCAGGTTCTTCGGCAGGAGCGGCTGCTTCTGCTTCAGCAGCTTTAGCTTCTGCTAATTTCTTAGCCAATTCAGCAGCTTTTGCTTTATTTACTTCTTTTTCAACTGCTAAGCGGGCTTTCGCAGCAGCAGCTTTTTCAGCAGCAATTTGTTCTTTTGTTTTGTTGGTTTGTCCTTCTTTTGATGTTTTCCATGCAGCAAAGCGTTTTTCTGCTTCTGCCTGATCAAAAGCACCTTTTTTCACACCTTCCAATAAGTGTTTCATCATCAATACACCTTCGGATGAAAGGATGTTGCGGGTGGTGTCGGTAGGCTGAGCACCGGTTTGCATCCAATACAAAGCTCTTTCGAACTTCAAATCAACGGTTGCAGGGTTGGTGTTCGGGTTGTATGAACCGATACGTTCAATGAATTTGCCATCACGTGGCGCACGACTGTCGGCAATAACGATATGATAATATGCATATCCTTTGCGACCATGACGTTGTAATCTGATTTTTACTGGCATTTTTTGTTTTATTAAATGATTATACCTGATGCTTTTTCTCGAAAAGCGGCTGCAAAGATATGAAAAAGAATTATAAATTAAAAATTTAGAATTAAAAAAAGGAAAGTATTCTTAACTCTCAACTCTCAACTTCTCACTCTTCATCACCCAGGCGTCAGCAAAACGGGAATCCTGACGGCGAATCTGCTCCATGTAATTTACAGCAGAAATCAGATCGGGGAAGGTGCGGATGGATACCTTTGAATTATTGGAGGCGGTGATAACTTCCGATTCTTCGAAATTTCCGGCAATAAGTTGATCGCGGTATTTTATAGCTGCCTTTTCTGATTGAAATGCTGCTACTACCACTTTATAGGTAAATTGAGGCTCAGCCTGTACAATGGTTGTAGATGCTGTCTCTGAGATTGTTGTGGAGGTATTTGTGACCGTGTTGGTTGCAACAGGATCAGCTGTTATGGAATCGGGTGTAACGGAGTTGGGTGTAGCACTAACTTCAGGTAATTCAACCTTGTTTAAGGAATAAAAATCAGCTTTGGTTACTTTGGCATGATCGTTTACTTCAGTAGAAAAAAGCAGGCATACAAAAGTGATGAAAATTGCTGCATACTTCATTAACTGCCTTGCAGGTAAGGTAAATACGATATCCTTTGATTTATTCCCTCTGTTTACAGGTAGACTTACCGCTTTATATCCGAAATTATACGGAAGAAAATCAGTATTCGCCGAAGGTAGAAATAATATATGGGCTTCTTTGTCGGCGTAGAAAGTTCCGATATTTCCCAAATTGAGTTTTCTTGTTTTTCTGAGTCTACTCAAAAACTGGCCGGATTCGTCCTCAATCATTTTTGCTGCTTCACGATAATTGATGCGCATTTCTTTGGAAATGGCCACAGCCAGCATCCCATCGGTGTGATTGATCAGCGGATTAAAACTTATGGTAGCCGAAGGAGGTAATACTTTTCCATTGGAAATAGCAGCCGGACGCTTTTGTACAACAAAGCCGCCCAAGCCAGGAACTACCGCATGATCATTACATGCCAGCAATTTTTCTATGTGAGGTATTAACTTTTCCACGACACAAAAATAAAATAAAGATTCGGTAACTGGTAATTTTTGTTCAAAAAGATGTCAACATTCTTTTAACATTGATTATAAAAGTTTGTTTTTTAACCATATAAGTCATATAAGTTACATATAAGTTTTTTATGTGAATTAGGAGTTGAAAAGTGCTTTTTTGTTTCAGCTTCCGTAGGAAGCAACGTTTTGTAACCAGTAAGCTTGCTTACTGGAAAGAACAAACTATCAACAACCCTCTGCTGCTGCCGTAGGCAGCGAACATATAGCGCCTAAAGTTGTTTCCTGCGGAAGCTGAGAGTTAATTAGTAGAGTACTATCCGTATCCCAGTAAGCAAGCTTACTGGTTACAAAACGTTGCTTCCTACGGAAGCTGAAACAAAAAAGCACTTTTCAACTCCTAATTCACATAAAAAACTTATATGTAACTTATATGACTTATATGGTTAAAAAAACGTACGCTATTTTTGTAGCCGGAAAAATCTATGTACTTTTGCTTCCTGATTATTAACCATAAATTATATTATTGAGTGAAAACTATATTAATTACCGGAGGAGCCGGATTTATCGGTTCGCATGTAGTTCGTTTGTTTGTAAATAAATATCCTGAATATAAAATCATCAATCTCGATGCCCTGACCTATGCGGGAAATCTTGAAAACCTGAAAGACATAGCCGGTGCGCCGAATTATACTTTCGTAAAAGGTGATATTACCGATGAACCTTTTATTGCTGATTTGTTCAAAACCTATCAGTTCGATGGAGTGGTGCATCTTGCTGCCGAGTCGCATGTCGACCGTTCTATCACCGATCCTTTTGCCTTTATCCGAACAAATGTTTTCGGAACGGCTAACCTGCTGAATGCTGCAAAGGAAGCCTGGAAGGGAAATATGGAGGGAAAAAGATTTTATCATATCTCGACCGATGAGGTGTACGGTTCGCTGGGTGAAACGGGTTACTTTACCGAAGAGACCGCTTATGACCCGAGAAGTCCTTATTCGGCTGCCAAAGCGTCTTCCGATCATTTTGTAAGGGCTTATCATCATACCTATGGTTTGCCGGTGGTAGTGTCCAATTGTTCCAATAATTATGGAGCAAATCATTTTCCCGAAAAACTGATTCCTCTTTCTATCAATAATATTAAGCATAACAAGCCTATCCCAATCTACGGAAAAGGAGAAAACGTGCGTGACTGGTTATGGGTGAATGATCATGCGCGTGCCATCGATATTATCTTTCACAAGGGTGTAAATGGCGAAACTTATAATATCGGAGGAAATAATGAATGGACAAACATCGCCCTGATTAAAAAGCTCTGCGAAATAATGGATCGCAAACTAGGACGTGAGCCTGGTGAATCGGCAAAACTGATTACCTATGTAAAGGACCGTGCGGGTCATGATTTGCGCTATGCAATCGATTCCTTGAAACTTCAGAGAGAACTTGGTTGGAAGCCTTCGCTACAGTTCGAAGAAGGACTCGAGAAAACAGTGGATTGGTATTTAGCCAATCAGGAATGGATGGATAATGTGACAAGCGGACAGTATCAGTCTTATTATCAGAAACAATACGAACAAAGATAAATGTTATGATTTAGTTGTCATTATTTTTTTTGTTTTAATTGAAATCCTTGTTTGATGAATTCTTTAATAAAAAGTATACTAAGTGCAACAACTGATTGGTTGGAACTTGATTTCCTTGTTAGGATATCGAATCAGAGGCTTGTATTACCTTTTTATCATACAGTATCAGATCAGGATTTAGAACACATTAAACACTTGTATCCTGTTACTCCGGTGAAGCGCTTTAAGGAAGATCTTGATTTCTTTCAGAAAAACTTTACTCCGGTTTCCTATTCGTATTTACTCAGGAGGATTGATGATAAATCGCTAAAGAAAAAGAATTTTATTTTTCTTTCTTTTGATGATGGCTTACGTGAGTTTCATGATGTGGTTGCACCCATTCTAATACAACGAGGAATTCCGGCGACTTGCTTCATTAACTCAGGTTTTGTGGATAATAAAGACATGTTTTTTCGTCTGAAAGCTTCTCTGCTAATTGAAAAAATTGCAAATAAAGAAATTACTGCCGGACAAAAAAGTTTTATTGTTGAGCTTTTTTTGCAAAACAATTTATCATACAATCATGCTAAGGACTTATTGAAAATTACAGACCGTAACAAAGAACTTTTAGATCAAATAGCTCCGGTACTTGGGGTCGATTTCGGGGAATACTTGTCTGTACATCAGCCTTATCTTACAACTCCTCAAATTGAAAATTTAATAAAACAAGGTTTCTCATTCGGTGCTCATTCTGTTTCACACCCATATTTTCCTTTTTTACCAGAGGATTTACAAGTTGAACAGGTTTTAGAATGTCTCCGGTTTTTACAGAGTAAATTTAAGGTCTCAGAACGTTTATTTTCATTTCCATATACTGATTATGAAATTAAACAATCCTTTTTCAATAAAATTCGTCAGGATATTGATTTAACCTTTGGCACTGCTAATTTAAAACTCGATGAAATACCAACCAATTTTCAGAGAATCCCGATGGAATTATGGAGAAGTTACAGTGCAGAAAGAATTGTTAAAACAGCGTATCTGTTTTTTATTGTGAAAATGATCTTCAATAAACATGTTATCTATAGAATTTAATGCAAATAATTTCATATAATCGTAAACAACTTGAGGAATTTATCGGAGACGAGTTTTTTAAGGTGCTCTCAAAAATTCCAATTAGTTATCATCGAGCAATATCGCATATTAATAATCCTTATTGTTCGGATGAGGATGTACTTTTATGGGCTGCGTATGAAAAGGCGTCATTAGTAGGATATATTGGAGTTTTGCCAGATATTTTTCAGATTAATGGTAAGGAATCCAAAATATATTGGTTGAGTTGTTTTTGGGTGGAGGAATCGTTCAGAAATGAGAATCTGGCTTCTCAATTGTTTTTTTTATTGATTAAACAATATAAAGATCAGTTGTTTATATCAAATTTTTTGTTTTCACTGGAGAAAACATATCAAAGTTTGGGAATTTTTCAACCTACTCAATATAATTACGGACACACTTTTTATTTGAATTTTTGTTTTGCCGGCTTGTTGCAGGCACGTTTTCCCAAGCTTAAACCTTTCATACCTTTTTATCGACTCGTCGAGAATATATTTAATAGGATTTTAGTTGTAGGAAAATTATTGTATAAAAAGAAGAGCAATAATTATGAGGTTGTAGACAATAATTTGTTTGATGAAGATTTAAATAATTTTCTCCGTACATTCCTGGTTTCAGATAATCATGTTGTGAGAAATATGGAGCACTTTCGTTGGATCCAGACGTATCCGTGGGTATTAACCGGTAGATCCGACAAGGAATCAGCACGATATCATTTTACATCAAAATCAGAACAGTTCGTATATAAAATGGTAAAATTTTATTCTTCTGGTGAGTTATCGTGTTTTCTTTTTCTTAAAATAAGAGATAAAATATTGACTGTGAGTTATCTATATTCTTGCGATGATTATATAAGTCAGATTACAGATTATCTCTTGCAGTTTTCGCTTGATAATAAGTTGAATGCAATTGTTGTGTTCGACAAACGTTTATCAGATCTGCTCAAAAATAAAAGAAGTCGGTTTATTTATGTTAAACCAACAAAACAGGCCTATATTTTTCCTAAAGATTTTAAAATTGACGCTTCTGTGTTTCAGGAAGGTGATGGAGATTCAGTTTTTACATAGAAATTCCGATGAAAAGAATTGCTCTACTTAGTAATGTGAATATTGACCTGTTGAAGAGTCATTTAAATAAAAATGATTCATACAGCTTATATGTCACGGGATATAACCAATGGCAATCTGAATTAATAAATTATGCTTCAGGCTTGTATTCATTTCAACCCGACGTTGTTTTTATATACCTGAACGCTGAAATGTTGAAATCATATCGTACAGATTTATTTTCGTGTATTGAGACTTTTGATCAACAAAATCCTAATACACAATTTATTATAACGAATTTGTCTTTACCTCCTTTTTCTGTAAATACTTATTTGAGTAAAAAAGAAACATTTGATCTTCAAATAAATGAAGATTTGAAAAGTTTTGCCTTAGAAAAAAATAATGTTTTTATTTTAGATTTTAACCGCTTGATTACATACTATGGTTATGAATCACTGTTTGATGATAAATATTGGTATTTAGGCCGAATCAAGTTTTCGAATCAAGGATTTAAAGTTTTAGCTCAAGAACTGAAGAATGTTTTAGACAGCATATCTGGAAATGTGAAAAAGTTACTTGTAGTTGATTTGGATAATACTCTTTGGGGAGGAGTCGTAGGAGAAGATCATTGGCAATATCTACAACTATCAGAAGATGGAATAGGCAGCATTTATACTGATTTCCAGAAAAATATTAAAGAACTTGCTCAAAGTGGAATATTACTGGCAACTTGCTCGAAGAACAATGAGCAAGATGCCCGAGAAGTTTTTGAAAAAAATGTTCACATGCAACTTCGATGGACTGATTTTGTGATACATAAAATTAATTGGAACCAAAAATCGCAGAATATTCTTGAAATAGCTTCAGCATTAAATATTGGTTTAAATGCTATTGTATTTATAGATGATAATCCGGTTGAAAGAGAATTGGTAAGACAGAATATTCCGGAACTCATAGTTCCGGAATTTCCAACAGATATTTCGAAACTAAACAGATGGTTTATACTTGAAGTTGTATATCCGTTCTTTAGTAAAATAAGCCTTACAGCTGAAGACTTAGATAAATCTAATCAGTATAAACGTAATTTTAAGCGAGAGCTTGCCAAAATGAAATTGAATTTTGATGATTTTATTAGTCAGCTTGAGATAAAACTAATCATAAATGAACTTAAGAACGGTGAGCCGTATCATCGTGTCGCTCAGTTAAGTCAAAAAACCAACCAATTTAATTTAAGTGTCAGAAGGTATACTGATTTAGATGTGAAAAAACTTGTAGAGAAATCAGACTATTTAGTCTATACATGTGCTTATGAAGATAAATTTGGTAATGAAGGAATTATTGGCTGTGCCGTATTGGAAATTGGTGAAAAAAAGGTAATAATAGATTCATTTCTATTAAGTTGCAGGGTTTTAGGTAGAAATGTTGAATATATGTTTTTGAATCAGATAATAAAAAAAATAAAAACAATGGATATTCAATTTGTTGAGGCAATTTATAATGAAACAAGCCAAAATAAAATAGTTCGTTCATTTCTTATAGAATCTGGATTCGAAACGAAAGACAACATAAAATATATAAAATACATAGAATGATATGACCATGGAAATTGAACAAAGATTAAAAGCAATTTTTTGTGAAGTCTTCAATATAGAGCCAGAAGATGTAACCGTTCATACTAAACAAAATGATCTGGAAAGCTGGAATAGTCTGGGTCAATTGCGACTTATCATGGAAATTGAATCAAGTTTCGACATCTCATTTTCAATTGAGCAACTTGCTTCCATGAATACTTTTCAAAAAATTCTACAGGAAGTGACATTCAAAGTATCTGGAACTATGGATATAAATATTGACAAAAGAAGTGATAATTAGTTTATTAAAAAAATATAGATGTTACTGTTATAAGCTATTATATTTACTTGAAGTTCAGCTAAATTTGTATAATTAGTAAAAATGTATTATCTTTGCAATCGAAAATTGAAACGTGGAGGGGACATCAGTCCCCTTTATTGTTGAAATAAAGCAAAATATGATAGATAAAGTTATTGTAAATCAGATTGTTGATGAATATCTTAAAGATAGTGAACTCTATCTTGTTGATCTGAAAATCACGCAGGACAGCCGTGTGTTGATTGAAATTGATGCTTTTAAGGGAGTTTCGCTGGATGATTGTGTGGGATTGAACCGGCATATTGAATCGAAACTCGACAGAGAAGTGGAAGATTATGAACTGGAAGTAAGCTCGGCAGGTCTGACAGAACCTTTCAAGGTGCTTAAACAATACGAAAAAAATATCGGTAAAGAAGTGGAGGTACTGACCACAGAAGGTAAGAAGATGACCGGAATTCTGAGTCGGGTTGAAGAACAGCAGTTCGGACTTACCATTGAAAAAAGCATGAAACAGGAGGGTGCAAAACGTAAAGCCACTGTTAAAGAAGAATTATTATTGTCATACAAAAATATAAAAACAACAAAATTGATCATTAGATTCAAATAAGCTATGGGCAAAAAAGAAACCATTAATTTGATAGATACCTTTTCGGAATTTAAAGAGTTGAAAAGTATCGACAGAACTACACTGATTTCTGTAATGGAAGAATCTTTCAGAAGTGTAATTTCAAAAATGTTCGGAAGCGATGATAATTACGACGTAATTATCAACCCCGATAAAGGCGACTTTGAGATTTACCGTAACCGTACAGTGGTAGAAGATGATGAACTTGAAGATGACAACCTGCAGATATCACTCACAGAAGCCAAAAAGATTGATGAAGATTACGAAGTTGGTGAGGAAGTGACTGATACGGTCGACTTTATGAGTTTCGGACGGAGAGCGATTCTGAACCTTCGCCAAACGCTGGCATCAAAAATACTTGAACTTCAGAAGGAAAACGTTTTTGCCAAATATAGTGAGAAAGTAGGACAGATCGTCAGCGCTGAGCTTTACCAGATATGGAAAAAGGAAATGTTGCTGATTGATGATGAAGGTAACGAATTGTACCTGCCAAAATCAGAACAAATACCTACAGATTTCTATCGTAAGGGAGATACTGTTCGTGCGGTAGTGGCGATGGTGGAAAATAAAAATAATAATCCGAAGATCATTCTGTCAAGGGTTTCGCCGGTTTTCCTCGAAAGGTTATTTGAACTGGAAGTTCCTGAAATCAACGAAGGCCTTATTACAATCAAGAAAATTGCCCGTATGCCGGGTGAAAGAGCCAAAGTAGCTGTTGAATCGTATGACGATCGTATTGATCCGGTAGGGGCCTGTGTGGGGGTGAAAGGATCACGTATTCACGGTATTGTGCGTGAGTTGCGCAACGAAAACATAGATGTGATCAATTACACCAACAACACCAGCTTGTTTATTCAGAGATCATTAAGCCCTGCAAAGATATCATCTATCCGTTTTAATGAAACAGAAAAAAAGGCTGAAATCTACATGAAGCCGGAAGAAGTATCGCAAGCCATCGGTAAAGGAGGTTTGAATATCAAACTGGCGAGTATGCTCACTGGATACTCGTTGGATGTGTACCGTGAACTGGATAATGAAGAAGACACAGAAGATATCTATCTGGATGAGTTCAATGATGAAATTGAGCAATGGGTGATTGATGCTTTCAAGAGCATCGGTTACGATACGGCAAAAAGCGTACTTGCTGTCCCACGTCAGGATTTAATTCGCCGCACCGATCTTGAGGAAGAGACTATCGACGAAGTACTGGCTATCCTGAGATCGGAATTTGAGGACGAAGTACAATAAGCAGTTTTATGTTTTTCGTCACATATTGACGATGTTTCTGCTTGTGTTTTGATAAAAGTTACTTAAAAATTTAGAATATAACATGCCCATAAGATTAAGTAAAGCTTGTAAAGAATTAAATATCGGTATTACTACTGCCGTTGATTTTTTAGCAAAAAAAGGTAACAAAATAGCTGTTGATCCTAATCTCAAATTATCGGATGAACTGCATTTGTTATTGGTTAAAGAATTCAACAAAGATATGGCTCTCAAGATTGAGTCAGAACGCATTAGTCAGGAACGTCATCTGAAAGAAAAAGCAGCTACGGTTGCTCTGGAAGGTTATGGCGTGACAAAAACAGTGGAGAAAGAAGAAAATGTAATTTCTGTTGAGGTTCCTAAAGAACAACTTCCATCATTCAAACAGGTTGGACAAATTGATCTGGATGCTAAACCAAAGAAACAGGAGCCTCCGGTGAAAGAAGAAATTCCTGTAAAAGAGGAAGTAAAGGAAGTGGTGGTTGAGAAACCTGTTGTTGAAGTCAAAGAAATTGTAGTTGAAATACCAGCTCCAGTAGCGCCTGCAGCTCCTGAAAAGAAGGAATCCATTGAGCCGGTTGTTGTGGCAGAGCCGGTAATAAAAACTATTGAAGAAACGAAAGTAACAGAACCGGTTGTGATGGAAAAGCCGGCAATGCCTGAAACTAAGGTTAAGGTAGAAAAAGAAACTGTTAAGATGGAGCAACCGATTCCTGTTGTTGAAACTCCTTCTGCTGTAACTCCTGTTGTGAAAGAGGTTGTTGTAGAGGAAGAGAGGTCAGAGCTTGTTGAGGAGGACGATGTGTTCACTATTTCACGGCCTACCATTGATAAAACGCCTGTTGTCATAGGGAGTATTGATTTAGACTTACTGAATCAGAATACACGTCCAAAGCCTAAAACAAAAGAACAAAAGAAAAAAGAGCGGGAAGAAAAAAACAAACAGGCTTTGGAAAGCAAGAAGTCGATTACAATTGCTTTAAGTGATGAAGAAAGTAAAAAGAAAAAGAAAAGAGAACGTTTTTCAAATCAGAAAGTAGACATTGAACATTTCCCTGCCGATGCAGCTAAGAAAACCGGGCAGACGACAATTCAACCCAAATTTACAAAGGATAAATTCAAGAAACCTCTGAAAACTGTTGTTGATGAAGAGGAAGTACAGAAGCAAATCAAGGAAACCCTGGCCAGAATGGCTGGTGGAAATAAAAAGGGTAAGGGTTCAAAATACCGTCGTGAAAAAAGAGATAGCTTCTCGGCCCGTCAGTCGGAACTTGAACAACAGGAACGCGAACAGGAAACTATCCTTAAGTTAACGGAATTTGTTACGGTAAGTGAATTGGCGGTAATGATGGATGTTAATGTCAATCAGGTTATTGCAACCTGTATGAGCATCGGTATGATGGTGTCGATTAACCAGCGCCTGGATGCTGAAACAATCAATATTGTCGCTGAAGAATTTGGATTTACAACCGAATTTGTGAGTGCCGATGTAGTGGAAGCGATTGGAGAAGATGAACCGGATACTGAAGAAGAACTGGAACACAGAGCTCCTATTGTAACAGTGATGGGACATGTCGACCATGGTAAAACTTCATTGCTCGACTATATTCGTAAAACAAACGTAATTGCCGGTGAAGCCGGAGGTATTACGCAACATATTGGAGCATATAATGTAAAGCTAGATAATGGACAGAGGATTACCTTCCTTGATACACCGGGCCACGAAGCGTTTACTGCGATGCGTGCGCGTGGTGCCAAGGTAACTGATATTGCTATTATTATTGTGGCTGCCGACGATAATGTGATGCCTCAAACCATTGAGGCCATCAATCATGCTTCAGCTGCCAATGTTCCGATTATTTTTGCCATCAATAAAGTGGATAAACCGGGGGCTAATCCTGAAAAGATTAAGGAAACACTGGCCAATATGAATTATCTGGTAGAGGACTGGGGTGGAAAATACCAGTCGCAGGATATTTCTGCCAAGCAGGGTATTGGTGTGGCTGAATTGCTTGAAAAAGTGTTGTTGGAAGCTGAAATGCTTGATTTGAAGGCTAACCCGAATAAACGTGCCTCAGGATCGGTGATTGAATCATCATTGGATAAAGGCCGTGGATACATTTCTACCGTGCTGGTGCATAATGGTAGCCTGAAAATGGGGGATGTTGTCCTTGCAGGTATTAATTATGGTAAAGTAAAAGCAATGTTCAATGAAAGAAATCAGAGAATTAAACAGGCGCTCCCTGCTGAACCGGTTTTGATTCTTGGATTGAACGGGGCTCCTCAGGCGGGTGATAACTTCAATGTAATGGCCACAGAACAAGAGGCACGTGACATTGCCAATAAAAGGGAACAACTGCAACGCGAACAAAGTCTCCGTACGAAAAAGCACTTTACACTGGATGAACTTGGTCGTCGTATTGCATTGGGTGACTTCAAAGAGTTGAATATCATTGTGAAAGGAGATGTGGATGGTTCGGTTGAAGCATTGGCTGATTCTTTATTGAAACTCTCGACTGAAAATATTCAGATAAATGTAATCCATAAAGCGGTAGGTGCTATTTCGGATTCTGATATTTTGCTGGCTGCTGCATCAAATGCCATTATCTGTGGCTTCCAGGTGCGTCCTACAGCTTCAGCCCGTAAAATGGCTGAAAAAGAAGAAATTGATGTACGCTTGTATTCAATTATTTACGATGCAATTGAGGAAATTAAATCGGCCATGGAAGGGATGCTTTCTCCTGAAATTAAGGAAGAAGTTACCGCTACTGTGGAAGTTCGTGAAGTATTTAAAATCACCAAAGTTGGTACTGTTGCAGGATGTCTTGTACGTGAAGGCAAAATCAAAAGAACGAACAAAGTACATATCATCCGTGATGGTATTGTGATTTATACCGGTGAACTTGAGTCACTAAAACGTTTTAAAGAAGATGTAAAAGAAGTTGGAACCAACTACGAATGTGGTTTGAATATCAAAAGTTACAACGACATCAGGGTAGGGGACATGATTGAAAGTTTTGAAGAAACAGAAGTGAAAAAGACACTTTAATTCTTTATTAGGAATAGATAAATATCAATGATAAATAATAAACCGCTCATTTTAATTACAAATGATGATGGCGATACCGCCAAAGGAATCAGTGTTTTAACAAAACTGATGATGGAACTTGGGGATGTGGTGGTGATGGCGCCTGATGGCCCCAGGTCGGCGCAGTCGAATGCCCTGACTGTAACTCATCCGATACGGTTCCGCAAACTGGAAGAAAGTGATGGATTGGTAAGGTATTCCTGTAACGGAACACCTACGGATTGTGTGAAACTGTCGCTGAATGAAATCCTCGATCATAAACCGGATTTGTTGGTTTCTGGTATCAATCATGGTTCCAATGCTGCCATCAATGTCATTTATTCGGGCACCATGGGTGCAGTACTCGAAGGTTGTGAAAATAGTATTCCTTCGGTGGGTTTTTCCATTTCCAATTTTAGTCCCGATGCCGATTTTTCATATTTTGAACCCTATATTCTTCAGATAGCAAAAGATGTATTAAAAAAAGGTTTGCCACATGGCATCTGCCTGAATGTCAATGCTCCTGCTGAGGCTATCAAGGGTATTAAGGTGTCACGGCAGTGCGATGGTCACTGGACAAAAGAATTTGCAAAACGGGTGGATCCTCATGGCCGGAGCTATTACTGGTTAACCGGTTATTTTGATAATCACGAACCGGAATCGGAAGATACAGATGAATGGGCTTTAGCACATGATTATATTTCAGTTGTTCCAACAAAAATTGATTTGACGGCACACGAAATCATCAATGATTTCAGAGAACGATTTGAATGATAAATTTTATTGTTTTGTGAATATGAATATAAATTGTAGAGACGTTGCATGCAACGTCTCTACGTTTTTTATGGCAACGTCTCTACGTTTTGGTATCGTCTGCTAATTTTTCTTGTTAATAATAGATATAAAAAAACCGGAAGGTAAGCTTCCGGTTTTTTTATATATGAATATATCTGTTTATGCTTCAGCTTCAGCAGCAGGAGCAGCAAATACTTGTTCACTCATTCTCTTGTAGCCGGTATAACGCCATTTAGCATTTTCTTCGGCAGCAATAAACAATTCTTTGGCTTGTTCAGGGAATTGCTTCAATAATGAAGTATAACGCACCTCACTTCTGAGGAAATCCTGGAACAGTTCCCATTGAGGTTCTTTAGAATCAAGCTGCATCGGGTTCTTACCTTCTTTTTCAAGATCAGGATTATAGCGATACAAGTGCCAGTAACCTGATTTAACAGCCATAATCTGCTGATCTCCGTTGGACGCACCCATTCCGGATACCAAACCATGACTGATACATGGTGAGTAAGCGATGATGATTGATGGTCCGTCGTATGCCTCTGCTTCACGGATCGCTTTCAGTGCCTGAGCCTGATTAGCTCCCAATGAAATCTGAGCTACGTATACATAACCGTAGGTGGCAGCAATCATACCGAGATCTTTTTTACGGATTCTTTTACCTGAAGCAGCAAATTTAGCTACAGCGCCTACAGGAGTTGATTTAGAAGCCTGACCACCAGTGTTGGAATAAACCT
This sequence comes from Paludibacter sp., assembly GCA_034927265.1. Lineage (GTDB taxonomy): Bacteria > Bacteroidota > Bacteroidia > Bacteroidales > Paludibacteraceae > Paludibacter. Next base: position 7,108 of record JAYFQH010000086.1, on the reverse strand, counting down.
CAGTATCAAGTACCAGAATGTTTACATTTTTACCAGAAGCAATAACATGGTCTAATCCACCGAAACCGATATCATATGCCCAACCGTCGCCACCGATAATCCATTGTGACTGTTTTACCAGATATTTTGACAAACCGTCAATTTCTTTGCAATAAGCACAATCATGTTTGCTAATCAAAGGTTTGATCTGTAGGGCAAGTTCTTTTGTTTTGTCACCGTTTTCACGGTTTTCAATCCATTCGGTAAATAATGCATTTAGTTCTTCTGAGCAGCAGTTTTCGTTGATGGCTGAAGTCATCAGTCTTTCAATTCTATCGCGCATCTGATCGTTGGCGAATACCATTCCTAATCCGAACTCAGCATTGTCTTCAAACAATGAATTTGCCCACGCTGGTCCACGACCTTCATCGTTAGTGGTATAAGGCGTAGAAGGTGCAGAAGCTGAATAGATAGAAGAACATCCAGTTGCATTTGCTACCATCTGACGATCACCAAACAACTGAGAAACCAGTTTTACATAAGGAGTTTCACCACAACCTGCACAAGCTCCCGAGAATTCAAACAGAGGAGTAGCCAGCTGAGAATTCTTTACATTGGCTTTTACATCTACCAAATGTTGTTTTGATTTCACGTTTTCAACACAATAATCCCAGTTAACCTGGTTGTCGTATTGTGTTTCGATAGGCACCATTTTGAGAGCTTTGCCGTTTTTATTACCCGGACAAACCTCGGCACAGTTATCGCAACCCATACAGTCGAGTACGTCTACCTGAATACGGTAGCCCATGCCTGTAAATGATTTGCCGTTGGCTTTCAGTGTTTCGAAATTAGCGTTAGCCAATTCTGCTTCATCCAGCACAAACGGACGGATAGCAGCGTGAGGACACACATAAGCACACTGGTTACACTGAATACAGTTGTCCATTTCCCATACAGGAACAGTAGCAGCAACACCACGTTTCTCAAATTTAGCTGTTCCCTGAATCCAGGTACCGTCTTCACGGCCTTTAAATACTGAAACAGGAAGATCGTCACCTGCCTGAGCATTTACGGGAGCTACGATGTTTTTGATGAAATCAGGAACATTCTTAGTTACTACTTCATTTTCATCAGCCAGATCAGCCCATTCAGCAGGAACTTCTACTTTTTCATATTCACCGCCGCGATCAACAGCAGCATAGTTCATGTTGATGACTTTTTCCCCTTTCTTACCGTATGATTTTACGATGGCATATTTCATTTTTTCTACTGCCAGTTCGTAAGGAATTACATTGGTAATTTTGAAGAAGGCTGATTGAAGGATGGTGTTGGTACGGTGACCTAAACCGATTTCGTGAGCGATATTTGTTGCATTGATGATGTAGAGCGTAATATTGTTTTTAGCAAGATAACGTTTTACATTTACCGGGAGGTTGTTTTTTACTTCTTCAGCAGTCCATACTGTATTTAACAGGAATGTACCGTTCTTTTTCAAACCTTTGGTAACATCGTACAAGCGAAGGTAAGCCTGAACGTGGCAAGCTACGAAGTCAGGTGTAGTTACCAAATAAGTTGAACGGATAGGAGAGTCGCCGAAACGAAGGTGAGAACAGGTGAAACCACCTGATTTCTTTGAGTCGTAAGCAAAATATGCCTGACAGTATTTATCAGTATTATCACCGATAATTTTGATTGAGTTTTTATTTGCTCCAACTGTACCATCAGCTCCCAAACCATAGAACTTAGCTTCGTAAATACCGGCACCTCCCATAGAGATTTCTTCTTTCATCGGAAGTGATGTGAAGGTAACGTCATCAACAATACCTACGGTGAACTGATTTCTTGGTGAAGGTAAACTCAGATTTTCAAATACAGATAGTACCTGAGATGGAGTAAAGTCTTTCGATGATAAACCATAACGGCCACCTACCACTAAAGGTTGATTTTCAACGCCATACAATACATCTTTAACATCCAGATACAAAGGTTCGCCACCAGCTCCCGGTTCTTTTGTACGGTCGAGCACACAAATACGTTTTGCTGTTTTTGGTAAAACCGACAGGAAGTGTTTCGCTGAGAACGGACGATACAGGTGAACTGAAACCAACCCCACTTTTTCGCCTTTTCCAGTAAGATAATCGATACCCTCGCGGATAGCTTCAGTAGCTGAACCCATAGCAATAATTACGCGTTCAGCATCGGGAGCTCCATAATAGTCGAACAAACCATGTTGACGACCGGTAATTTTAGCAAGTTCGTTGAGATAGTATTCCACTACTTCCGGAACTGCATCGTAGAAAGGATTACAAGCTTCACGAGCCTGAAAATAAATGTCGGGATTTTGTGCGGTACCACGAACAACTGGGCTTTCTGAATTTAATGCACGATCGCGGAAAGCGGCAAGATCCTTTTGATCAAGAAGTGCAGCAACTGCTTCACCGTCAATTTCTTCAATTTTCTGAATTTCGTGTGAAGTACGGAATCCATCGAAGAAATGAACAAAAGGAATGCGTGTTTTGATAGCAGCAAGGTGAGCTACAGCTGCCATATCCATTACTTCCTGAACAGAGCCTGTGGCAAACATGGCACATCCGGTCTGACGAACGGCCATAACATCCTGATGGTCTCCAAAGATTGAGAGGGCATGTGATGCCAGTGCACGTGCTGAAACGTGATAAACACCAGGCAACAACTCACCGGCTACTTTGTACATGTTGGGAATCATGAGTAAAAGTCCTTGTGATGCTGTGAAGGTTGAAGTCAATGCTCCGGCCTGTAAAGATCCGTGCATGGCTGCAGCAGCACCAGCTTCAGATTGCATTTCCTGCACCTGAACTTTTTCTCCGAAAATATTTTTGCGACCGGCAGCAGCCCATTCGTCAACATACTCTGCCATTGTTGATGATGGGGTGATGGGATAAATCGCAGCTACTTCACTGAACATATAAGCGATATGTGCAGCAGCCTGATTACCGTCACAGGTTAAAAATTTTTTTTGTTTTGCCATTTTTGTTAGTAATTATGTTGATAATTGTTTGATTCAATAGAGTAATCCAAACATCCATAGCGGTATCTCACGCTTGTTGGAAACTTCGGGTGCATCAACTGCATAATAGGTCCTTGAACCGTAACGATTCTGAGTTTTTACATCATATTTGAAGTTCAATTTTCTGTCGACACAGAAATCATTGTGATACCGGCTCATATTCACCTTATGTTTAGCATGTAGCGCATTGTAAAGAAATGTTTTACGTTCTGCCTCTTTGTCAATGGCTTTAGGGAAAACCGCATGCATAAGGTTGGTGTTCTGAACAAATAATTGTTTCGGTTTCTTGGGATAATCCTCTTCTTCAGCATATAAAGTATTCAGCAAACGGGCATCTTTCAGATATTTGATATAATTCATAATGGTTGCCCTTGATGTCTGAATTTCAATAGCCAGTTGACTGATGTTTGCCGGTCCCGGAGCATTTTTCATAATCAGATACAGAAGTTTTCTGATTTTTGAAAGATACTTTAGCTCAATTTGTTTGATAAGAAGTATGTCTACTTCCATCATCATGTTCATTGTTTTCAGCAGATTTTCTGAATAATTTCTTTTTTCAAGGAAAAAAGGATAAAAACCAAATTCCAGATAATCCTGAAAATAATCCATTGGATTCACTTTCTTCATGATCTCCTTACTGATGTGAAGATGATCGGAAAGAATTTCATCAAGAGAATAAGAACGTATGTCAAGGCCTGTTTTTAAATTGATGAATTCTCTGAAAGAGAACCCTCTGAGATTATAGACCTGCACAATATCACGAATATCTTCATTTTCTTCCATCAATCGCATTACTGATGATCCGGAAAAAATAATTTGTAAGTCAGGAAAAGAATCATAACAAATTCTTAACTCTTTCGACCAGTTTTCATATTTAAAAGTCTGGTCGATCAATAGTGTTCGGCCTCCCTGTTCGTAAAACATCCCTGCAAATTCAACCAGACTGTGTTCGGTGAAGTATAGGTTATTGAAGTTTATGTACAGGCAGCTCTGATTTCTGCCAAAACGCTCTTTGGCATATTGCAGCAAAAAAGTTGTTTTGCCTACACCACGACTTCCTTTGATTCCTATCAGTCTGTGACTCCAGTCAATCTCATCCATTAAAAGCCTGCGGACGGGTGACTGTACATTTTCAACCAAATCGTGATGTGTTCTGTAAAACGACTCCATGACATATAATTTGACGGCAAAATTACAATAATTTTTTGTATTTTGCAATGTCGGGATTGCAAAATAAGCATTTGTTACTATATTTATCTGTATAAAATCAAGACAGGCTATCCGAATTTAACCGGATAGCCTGTCTTATATATTCATTCCTAACTTTCAGATCATGCATGTTTAATAGCAGCCTGAGCAGCTGACAAGCGTGCAATAGGCACACGGAAAGGAGAGCAACTCACATAATTCAATCCAACCATATGGCAGAATTCTACTGATGAAGGTTCGCCACCATGTTCACCGCAAATACCTACTTTCAGTTCAGGACGTACAGAACGGCCTTTTTCAGTAGCCATTTTTACCAATTGCCCTACACCATTGCGGTCGAGCACCTGGAACGGATCTACTTTCAGAATTTTCTTTTCCAGATAGATCGGCAGGAAGGAAGCAATGTCGTCACGTGAATAACCGAAAGTCATCTGAGTGAGGTCATTGGTTCCGAATGAGAAGAATTCAGCTGATTTTGCAATTCTGTCGGCAGTGAGGGCTGCACGTGGAATTTCAATCATTGTACCTACCTTGAATGCAATGCTGTCGCCTACTTCATCAAATAACTTAGCGGCAGTGGCGCGAATTACCTTCTCCTGTTCTATGAATTCGTACACAATACCTGTCAACGGTACCATGATTTCAGGAATTGCAGTAATGCCTTTTTTCTTCAACGATAATGCAGCTCCGAGAATAGCGCGTGTCTGCATTTCAGTGATTTCAGGATAGGTGTTTCCTAAACGGCAACCGCGGTGACCCAACATCGGATTTTGTTCGTGCAGAGAGTCAACACGTTGTTGAATTGTTTTCAAAGGCACACCCATGGCATCAGCCATATCCTGCTGACCTTTTACATCATGAGGAACAAACTCATGCAACGGTGGGTCAAGCAAACGAACTGTCACCGGACAATCCTGCATGGCTTCAAAGATTCCTTCGAAGTCGGCTTGCTGATAAGGTAAGATTTTTGCAAGCGCTTTGCGGCGACCTTCAGCATCTTCAGCAAGGATCATTTCACGCATAGCTTTGATTTTCTCACCTTCGAAGAACATATGTTCTGTACGGCAAAGACCAATACCTGTAGCACCAAATTTACGGGCAACCAATGCATCGTGAGGAGTATCTGCATTGGTACGTACACTCATTTTGGTGTATTTGTCAGATAATTTCATGATTTCAGCAAAATCACTGTCAAGTTCAGCCTCTTTGGTGGCAACTTTTCCAAGGAAAATGTCTCCGGTTGATCCGTTCAGAGAAATAAAATCTCCTTCTTTCAGTACCAAACCATCAACTTCCATAGTTTTAGATGCATAGTCAATTTTTAAGGTGCCTGCACCAGAAACGCAACATTTGCCCATACCACGTGCAACAACAGCAGCGTGCGAAGTCATACCACCTCGGGCAGTAAGAATACCCTGAGCAGCAGCCATACCGGCTAAGTCTTCCGGAGATGTTTCCACGCGAACCATAATTACGCTTTCACCACGTGATGCCCATTCAGCAGCATCATCAGCGTTGAAAACAATTTTACCGGAAGCAGCTCCGGGGGATGCAGCCAGACCTTTTGCGATCAGTTTGGCATCTTTCAGCGCTTTTTTGTCGAATACAGGGTGAAGTAATTCATCCAAACGCAAAGGATCAACACGTAAAACAGCTGTTTTTTCGTCGATCATTCCCTGATGGAACATGTCCATGGCAATTTTTACCATGGCAGCACCGGTACGTTTACCGTTACGGGTTTGTAAGAACCAGAGTTTTCCTTCCTGTACGGTGAACTCCATATCCTGCATATCTTTGTAGTGATTTTCAAGCTTTGTCTGAATGGCATCCAGTTCTTTGTAGATTTCAGGCATTGCTTCTTCCATTGATGGATATTTTGCAACACGTTCAGCTTCAGGAATACCTGCAAGTACAGCCCAACGCTGTGAGCCTTCTTTAGTAATTTGTTGTGGAGTACGGATACCTGCAACCACATCTTCTCCCTGTGCATTAATCAGATATTCTCCGATAAAAATATCCTCGCCGGTTGCAGCATCACGGCTGAAACATACCCCGGTAGCAGAAGTTTGTCCCATATTACCGAATACCATAGCCTGTACGTTCACGGCAGTTCCCCATTCAGCAGGAATGGCTTCCATCTTGCGGTAAAGAATGGCGCGATCATTCATCCATGAGTCAAATACCGAACAAATAGCTCCCCAAAGTTGTTCGTAGGCTGATTCAGGAAAGTCGTGGCCGGTTTGTTTCTTTACAGCGGCTTTGAATTTGCTAACCAGTTCTTTCAGATCTTCTACAGAAAGCTCAGTGTCAAGATGAACACCTTTTTCTTCTTTCAGCTTCTCGATAATTTCTTCAAATGGATCAATATCATTTTTGTTTTCTGGCTTCATACCCAAAACAACGTCACCATACATCTGTACAAAACGACGGTAAGAATCCCATGCAAAACGAGGATTTCCTGTTTTGCGTGACAGACCTTCAACCACTGCATCGTTCAAACCAAGATTTAATATGGTATCCATCATCCCCGGCATTGAAGCGCGGGCGCCGGAACGAACTGAAACTAACAGAGGATTTCCAATATCGCCGAATTTTGAGTTCATCAAAACTTCAACTCCGGCTATTGCCTTTTCAACTTCAGGTTTAAGTAAGGCAACCACCTGATCTTTTCCCAAAGCATAATATTCATTACAAACATCAGTAGTAATCGTGAAACCCGGAGGAACCGGAACGCCAATCAGGTTCATTTCGGCCAGATTGGCTCCCTTGCCACCAAGGAGGTTTTTCATGTCTGCTTTTCCTTCAGCTTTTCCATTGCCAAAGGTGTACACTCTTTTTGTGTTACTCATAATTGTTATATTAAATTTATTATTT
>JAYFQH010000041.1:0-28965 GCA_034927265.1 Paludibacter sp. | reverse complement strand
AAAAAACTCGAGCAAATGAAAAATTATATTACATCTATCCTTCTGACAGCCGTTTTATCCATTGTTGTCAGTTCATCCGCACAAAATCTCCAATCAAACACACAAACATGGGAAAAAGTTGACCAACTGATAGAACAAAACTTTCCGGAATCAGCCTTAAAGGTTTTAGACTCCATTAGTCGTACCCCGGGTTTCAACAAGGACAGGCAGGAACAAATCAGGATAAAACTTTACCAATATCGTATTCAAACCGAAAAAGATCCTGATACCACACCATCTCTGTTAAAGGAATTCGAGCAATTCGCACACAACTTTGAAGCCTCAGCAGAAAAGCAATTGTTGTTCTGCATGGCTGCGGAAATGTATCATAACTACTACCAAAGCAGACAATATCAAATCGACAGGAGAACAGATGTCGCTGGTGATTTGCCGGAAAATCCTGAAACGTGGAGTAAGAATCATTATCTGCAAAAGGTAAAGTCCCTGCTTCAGGAAGCATGGAAGTATCAGGAAATCAGTAAAAACACTGATATTGCAGGTTTAAAAAGCCTGTTTGTCGACCAAACAGAAAAGAAAGACGACATCAACACCACACCAACATTATTCGATTATCTGGCTTATAAGCAAATAGAACTTTCCGAAGTCTGGAAAGATAAAAATACTGTAAATGCCACTTACAACGATTTAATTCAATTCAGAAAAGCAAAGGGCGACATCAGTCTGACAGTTCTTGCCGAAATAAACCACATAAACTACCTTTATTCCGACGCCGACACTTTTCTCCAAAAAGCTGACAGTCTGGAGCAAATTTATCAACATCAACCGGCAGTCGTGGAAATTATGGCTCAAAAAGCCAATTATTACCTGAGCCATACGGAAATTCCTCAACATAAAAGGCTGGCTTTTCAAATCTGTAACAGAGGCATTGAAACCTATCCCAATTACCCACGGATTGGTTTGCTTAAGAACTTCCTTACGCAAATAGAACAACAATCACTATTCATTGCAAATGCCGGTGATGCAGCTCCTGCAAACCGGCTCAAAATGGACATCCGTTCAACTAACATTCCTGAAATCACGCTTGAAGTTTACCGCTTAAATACCACTGCCGAAGCATTTGCCAAAAACAATCTCAACAGAAATATTGAGCAGGAAAAGGACAGTTTCAACAAGACTCTGATAGAAACTTTTAAAATCAACATGCCTTCAAATGAGTCATTCGAAGAAGTTGATACTACCTTTAATTTAAAAACAGGCGATTTCGGTATTTATGAATACATTGCCTATCCTTCAGGCATACGGGAAAAGGAAAAGATGAGCAAGAGCTACTTTACCGTTACCAATCTCACTTTTATCAAAAAGGCCATCTCAGAAGACAAAACCGCCTATTATGTGTTGGACAGAATTACCGGAAAACAAATCAGTAATGCTGATATTGAGATTTACAATTACAAATGGACCGGAAATCAATATGAAATGACACTCTCCTCTACCGGAAAAACCAATTCAAAAGGATATACCGAATTATCACACAATGAAGCATCAAACAACAATGAAGTTATCGTACTTAAAAAGCAAAATGATCGCTATTTTTCTACTATAGGTTATAAACCCTATTTCCACAACTATAATCCTACAGAAAACGTTCAGCAACAGATCAATGTCTTTACCGACAGAGCCATTTACCGCCCCGGACAAACCGTGTATTTCAAAGCCATCGCTTACGAACTGGGGAAAAATAAACAAGAAGTCACCGCCGGCAAACAAATCCGTTTCGAATTGATGAATGCCAACGGAGAAAGCATCAGCGAGGTAAATCTAACCACCAATGAATTTGGCTCCGCATCAGGAACATTCATCTTACCCTCCGGAGGTTTAAACGGAATATATCAGATCCGGGCTGGCAATATTCATTCTGCAAGTTTCTCGGTGGAAGAATATAAACGACCAAACTTCGAAGTCACAGTTACACAACCTGACAATGAAATCAGTTTCGGAGAAGCAGTAACACTGCACGGTGATGTAAATGCCTTTGCCGGCTATCCCCTTCCTGACGCACAGATCAGGTATACCGTCAAACGCTATATTCATCCATTCTGGCGATGGTTTCCACCTGTTTATGACGAAAAAATAATTGTCTCAGGTGAAACCACCACCGATGCAAATGGTAAATTTACCGTTCAGTTTACCCCTGAAAAAGATAAAAACATACATGATAAACAAATAAAACAGGCCTATCGCTACACCATTACTGTAGATGCAACAGATACTAAGGGCGAAACTCAGCAGGCCATTGCCAACCTGTCGGTCAGCGAGCAGTCATTATTTATCAATGTAAACATTCCTGAGCTCATCAACAAACAGGATACCACTAAATTCAGCATCAGCACACAAAACATCACCGGAAAAGATATACAGAAAACGATTCGCTATCAGATCTTTAGTCTGGCCGAAACAGCAGATTATCGGGAAAACCTAAAAGAAGACACAAAGTTCACCACCGACAAATTGATGACAGAAGCAAGTCATAACACCCAATCAGGCGCGCTGGCATTGTCACTAAATAAATATCCATCAGGACGGTATAAGATTATCTTCACTACAGAGGATAAAAACGGCAACCCGGTTGAATCTGAACATATTTTTATCCTGTATGATAATAAAGATAAGCGCCCGCCAATAAAAACCTACGTTTGGTTACCTGAAACAAAATTTGAGAGTCTGCCCGGAGAAAAGGTGAAAGTCTCATTCGGCACATCAGCGAAACCGGCATATGTACTGATGGAAGTAAAATATGGCAATCAACTTATTTCGTCTTGCTGGATAAGGATGAACAACAGCATCCGCACCTTCAGCATACCATTCAACGAAGCTCACAGATCGGGTTTAACTGTAAGTTTCACTTTTGTAAAAGATGAACAATTGTTCCAGCGCAACATACAAATCACAGAAAAGATCATAGAAAAGAAATTAACACCTAAACTAACTGTATTCAGAGACAAGTTACTTCCCGGAGCAACTGCCACATGGACTGTCAATATCCCTGAAGTTAAAGCAAAAGGTAAAATGGCTGAATTGCTTGCCGGAATGTATGATGCCTCGCTGGATGAACTCAGGTCAAATCAGTGGCAGTTTAACCCCTTTTACAGAACATCATTTTGGGGTGGCATTGACTGGATGAGTTATTATAAACAAAATCAGTCAAATCCGGTATTTATTATTAAGCAACAAAATGAGATACCTGAGTATTATAGTCTGGGATTAAATTGGTTTGGTTTGCATTTCAGTAATTTCAATGAGGTTAATACTATTTATATCAGAGGAACCAAAAGAAAGGCAGCCATCACAGGTAGTATCAGTGCTGTAAGAAACAACGAAATGACAAATTACGTCAGTGACGAAATAAAATTAGAAAAAAGTGCCGTTGCGATGGATGACATACCGACACAATCAACTCAACCACACCGCATCCGAACCAACTTCAACGAAACCGCATTCTTCTATCCACAGCTGTCAGGCGATAGCCTGGGCAATTATCAGTTTACCTTCACCATGCCCGAAAGTCTGACCCGCTGGAACCTGAAAATGCTGGCACATACGAAAGACCTGTATTTTGGTCAGGCCGAGGCACAAACCATCACTCAACAGGACTTGATGGTGCAACTGAACATGCCCCGATTCGTACGGCAATCTGATAAAATCAGCTTACAGGCAAGTTTGACCAATCTTTCCGGAAAACCTCAGAAAGCCTCCGTCAAGTTGACCTTCATCGACCCGGCAACCAATCAGCCTTTACAGCTTAACGACACCAATATTGTAAAAGCTGATCTTTCCTCCGATGGAACACCGCTGACTTTGTCGTGGGATGTCAAAGGTTTTGAAAAATATGAATACCTCATTTGTAAAGTCGTAGCAGATGCCGGTACATTCTCGGATGGAGAACAAAGATATCTGGCCATTTTGCCGGATAAAGTATTGGTTACTGAAAGCTATCCGGTATTTATCGGTAGTGAAACAACAAAACAAGTAAAGTTTGATGATATTCAAAAACTGATTGGTCAGGTAGATACCAGCAAACTCACCTTTGAATTCAGTGCTAATCCGGTTTGGTATGCCATTCAGGCCTTACCTTCGCTGGCAGCACCCAAAAACGAGAATGCCGTCGATTATTTTATCGCATGGTATGTGAACACTTTAGCCGGCAGGATTATCGCCGACAATCCACGCATCAAACAGGTTTTCGAACAGATTCAACTGACTAATCCCGATCAACTGTCATCCGCTTTAGCAAAAAATCAGGAATTGAAAAATATCCTGCTTGAAGAAACACCGTGGTTGACAGAAGCTAAGGACGAAACCGAGCAACAACAAAGGATTGCGTTGCTGTTTGACCTGAATCAGCAGCAACAACTTAATTCAGTGTATTTAGACAAACTGGTAAAACTTCAATTACCCAATGGCGCTTTCCAGTGGTTCGATGGCATGGGTGAAAGTCGCTGGGTAACACAATTTATTGCTGAAGGTTTGCTCAAGGCACGTAGCTTGACCAACATCAATACCATCAACAGCATGCTGGAACCTGCCCTGAATTATCTCGAAGGTCAGTTGACAAAAGATTACCTGCAACTAAAGAAGCAGGTAAAGGATTATGACAAGAAGATGAACATCAACAGCTTCCAGTTACAATTCCTTTCATTACGGGCACAGGTCAATGCTCCCGAACTCTCCGCAGAATCTAAAGAAGCAATGGCATATTATCTCAAACAGACTGAGCAATATCACAACAAATTCGGTCTGTACGACAAAGCTCTGGCTGCCCTAATACTTCATTATGCAAAAAAAACGGCTGTTGTAAATGCAATACTGAAATCGTTGAAAGAAAATGCACTGCATTCTGAAGCTATGGGTATGTATTGGGCCAAAAACACTTCAGGTTATTTCTGGAATGAGCGACCGGTATCGGTGCAGGTGAAGCTGATGGAAGCATTTAATCTTGTTCCGGGAAATGAAACTGCGCTGGCACAAATGAAAACATGGCTGCTCCGACAGAAGCAAACTCAACAGTGGGATTCTCCGGTATCGTCGGTCAATGCGATTTATGCACTTACCGGCATCGGCAGGAATTTACTGAAAGACCCGCAGGAATACACCATCACAGTAGGAAGCAAAGCCATCGATACTGCCAAAGGTATTCCCGGAAGCGGTTATATCAAACAAGAACTCACAACAGAGGAAGTCAAAAACGGCATTACTATTCGTCGTGTAAATCAGTCGTCAGCACCCTCGCCCGCCTGGGGAGCTTTGTACTGGCAGTACTACCAACAGATGGACAAAGTAAGATCATCAGGCAGTGCATTGAAAGCAGAGAAGCAGTTGCTCGTCGAACGTATCGTGGATAACCGCAAAACCATCTTCCCTATCAACGGTCAAAATATAAACAAAGCACAGCAAATCGTCAAAAAAGGAGATAAAATCATTACGAGGATGGTCGTCACCACAGATCGCAATTTAGAGTTTGTAGCTTTAAAAGATAACAGAGCAGCCAATCTCGAACCCGTCAACCAACTCTCAGGGTGCAACTGGAAAGAACAGGTGATTTATTACCGGACAGTAAAGGATGCTTCCACACAGTACTTCTTCAACTATCTGCCAAAAGGTACTTATGTTTTTGAAGATGAATATTATGTAAATGCTTCAGGTGAATTCTCAGGAGGAACAGCATCCATTCAATGCCTGTATGCCCCCGAATTTGTTGGCACCAGCGCCGGGGAACGTTTGGTTGTTTTTTAATAGTCTTCAGTCAATTGTCTGTTGTCTGTTGTCTGTAGACATTAGACATTAGACATTAGACAGCAGACCGTAAAAAATTCACCCTGTTGAAAGCTTTTTACTTTTTGCGCAATCTATAATCAAAAAAGTTTTTATCTTTGTAAGCCGTCGAAATAAAATCAAACTTAACGGTATTAACCACAATAAACTACGATAAAATTATCAGTTTACAAATCATTTAATTAAATCATTATGGCAGAAAATAAAATGGAAGAAGTAAAGAAGCCCTCGTTGGAAAAATTAAAAGCATTGCAGTTGGCAATGGATAAAATCGAAAAAGATCACGGAAAAGGAACCATCATGAAGATGGGCGATAGCAAAGTAGAAGAAGTTGCTGTCATCCCGACAGGTTCTCTGGGTCTTGATATTGCCCTCGGCGTTGGCGGATATCCCCGCGGACGTGTAATCGAGATTTTCGGACCGGAATCATCCGGTAAAACCACCCTTGCCATTCATGCCATTGCAGAAGCACAGAAAGCCGGAGGTATCGCAGCCTTCATTGATGCGGAACATGCTTTCGATCGTTTCTATGCTGAAAAACTCGGAGTGAATACCGACGAATTGTTGATTTCGCAACCCGACAACGGAGAACAGGCACTTGAAATTGCCGATCAACTGATTCGCTCTTCAGCAGTTGATATAGTAGTAATTGACTCGGTAGCCGCACTGACCCCAAAAGCAGAACTCGAAGGAGATATGGGCGATTCTAAAATGGGCTTGCAGGCACGACTGATGTCACAGGCATTGAGAAAGCTGACTGCCAACATCAACAAAACAAATACTACCTGTATCTTCATCAACCAGTTGCGTGATAAAATCGGTGTGATGTTCGGTAATCCCGAAACCACCACCGGAGGTAACGCCTTGAAGTTCTATGCATCGGTCAGACTTGATATCAGAAGAGTTTCGCAGCTGAAAGACGGAGATGAAGCCATCGGGAACCAAACCCGTGTGAAAGTGGTGAAGAACAAAGTGGCACCTCCTTTCCGTAAAGCTGAGTTCGACATCATGTTCGGTGAAGGTATCTCCAAAACAGGTGAAATCATCGACCTGGGAGTTGAATACGGAATCATTAAGAAAAGCGGTTCATGGTTTAGCTATGGTGAAACCAAACTGGCTCAGGGACGTGATGCTTCAAAAAATGTCATCAAGGACAATCCTGAACTGGCAGCAGAACTCGAAGCAAAAATCACAGAAGCCATCAAAAAGAAATAATCTGTCAGTATCACTGATACCCGCAAATAAATTGTCCCTTAAATCAATTGATTTAAGGGACAATTCTTTTAAAGATATTACTACTAATCAAAGAATTCAAAACATTCCTTCTATTCCTCCATTTGAATATACTCATCAATAATTCGTTTTACCTGTTGAGGCGTCACCCGTCCATAAACTTTTTCACCCACTGTTACTACAGGAGCTAGTCCACATGCACCCACACACCGTATGCAATTCAGACTGAAAAGTCCGTCGGCACTTGTTTCCCCTACGCCAATATTCAACCGGCGTTTAAATTCTTCAAGGATCAGTTCCCCTCCACGTACATAACAGGCCGTTCCCAGACAGATCGAAATATCGTATTTGCCCTTGGGTATCATGGTAAAAAAAGAATAGAAAGTTACCACACCATACACTTTTGCTGCAGGAATGTGTAACTCACGGGCAACCATTTGTTGCACATCTTCCGGTAAATATCCCAGTTGATGCTGTAATTCATGTAACACATTTATTAATTCATGTTCATCATTCCTGAAACGTGCGCAGGTACTCTTGATAAGCACCTCAACCGGTTCGGACAAATGTTTCTCAGCCATAAGTCAATATTTTTTAGACGAAATAATCAAATAAAATAAATAATTACAAACAAATCACATCATGAGGAAATCTTATTCATATCCATTTTGTCTGTCGAAATAATGTGTATGCAACAGACTATGTGATTTACTACTCATCGGTTTTCCAAGGAACTCTTCATAAAGTTTAATGATGTATGGATTTTCATGTGATTTCCGGATATATTTCAGTTCATCTTCACGGTACAAGGCCTGTTGACGTTTTGTGAGGATTTCCGAATTACCATGATGATAGGGTTGACCTCCCCCACCTATGCAACCTCCGGGGCATGACATGATTTCAATCGCATGGTAATGACTTTTACCCGATTGAATATCCTCAAGTAACTTTCTTGCATTTCCCAAACCATGAGCGATTCCGATACGTAAAGGTAATCCGTCGAAATCGATTGTGGCTTCACGCAAACCCTGCATACCGCGTAATTCGTCAAAATCCAACCTCGGCAAATCCTTTCCGGTATGCAATTCGTAGGCTGTACGTACTGCTGCTTCAATTACCCCTCCTGTTGTTCCGAAAATAACTCCTGCACCGGTTGATTCTCCCAAAGGCTGATCAAATTCTTCCTCCGGCAGAGAATTCAGATCCACATTGAATAACTTAAGGAAGTAGGCAAGTTCACGGGTTGTCAATACAATATCCACATCAGGATTACCATTCACAGCAAATTCATCACGACCACGTTCATATTTCTTTGCCACACAGGGCATAATTGAAACCACTACCATATCTTTGCGGTCGATACCCAGTTTTTCAGCAAAATAAGATTTTGCAATGGAGCCAAACATTTGCTGTGGTGAACGCGCTGTCGACGGAATATCCAGCATATCAGGAAACTGATGTTCAAAGAACTTCACCCACGCAGGACAGCAGGAAGTCAGAATCGGCAATTTAACCGCAGTATCCCCTTTCAGAAAACCATTCAGCCTGCGGAGTAATTCCGTGCCTTCCTCCATAATGGTGAGGTCGGCTGCAAAATCCGTATCAAACACATAATCAAAACCTAAGCGCCGAAGCGCGGCCACCATTTTACCCGTCATTAACATTCCCGGTTTATTGCCGAATTCTTCACCCAAAGCAGCACGAACAGCAGGAGCCGTTTGCACAATTACCGTTTTCTTAGGATCAGCTAACGCACGGATCACCGCGCCGGTTTCGTCTACTTCAGTAAGCGCTCCTGTAGGGCAGACCGCCAGACACTGTCCGCAAAACGTACATTCCGAGTGCATCAGGTCATTTTGAAAGGCCGGAGTAACCACGGCATTAAAGCCTCGTTGTACGGCACTCAACACTCCTACCGTCTGCACTTCATTACACATCATCTCACACCTTCGACACATAATGCATTTATTAGGGTCGCGGATAATGGCAGGCGAATCATCCATTCTGTAAGTAGATTGTTCTCCTGTATAATGCAATTCGCGGATACCAAGCCGGTGTGCCATATTCTGTAACTCGCATTGCCCCGATTTAGCGCAAGTGAGGCATTCGGCAGGATGATCAGACAGGATAAGTTCCATTACTGTACGTCGCGCGTTGATGACTCTGACAGAATTTGTACGACAAACCATCCCTTCAGCCACTTCGGTACAACAAGCCGGAGCCAAATTACGGCGACCTTCAACATCCACCACACAAATACGACAACCTCCAGGTTTGTTTTCGATGTTCATTTCGTGCAGTTTCATGTGGCAAAGTGTCGGAATATCAATGCCTACACGTACGGCGGCATCCAGTATAGTCGTTCCTTGGGGAACTATAACTTCTTTATTATCAATTTTAAGTGTTATCATGATCTTACATTTGTTTAATTAGTCCGAATAAACTCAGTTAATTGCTTAAATGATTATTCCACAAGGATAGCATCAAACTTACATTTACTGAAGCAGATGCCACACTTTATACATACTTCCTGATGGATTTCATGCACTTTTCCCTTTTCACCTGTAATAGCATTTACCGGACAATTACGGAAACAGAGCGTACAACCGGTACAATTATCTTCAATAATCGTAAAATGAATAAGATCTTTACACTGCTTCGAAGGACATTTCTTATCAAAAACATGCGCTTTATATTCATCGTAGAAGTTATTCATGGTCGAAAGAATCGGATTTGGAGAACTCTGCCCCAGCCCGCATAACGAAGTTTCCTTCACAACTGTTGCCAAAGCTTTAAGTTTCTTGAGATCTTCCTTCACTCCTTCCCCTTTGGTGATTTTATTGAGCAACTCATGCAATCGTTTATTTCCAATACGACAGGGAGCACATTTACCACAGGATTCATG
Source organism: Paludibacter sp. (assembly GCA_034927265.1). Lineage (GTDB taxonomy): Bacteria > Bacteroidota > Bacteroidia > Bacteroidales > Paludibacteraceae > Paludibacter. The sequence goes on along the minus strand of JAYFQH010000041.1, from coordinate 18,998 downwards.
CAGGGTAAATTCCAGATAGAATTTAGCGATCGACACCATGCAGTCATCTTCATCCAGCACGATCATTCCCCCCGAACCCATCATAGAACCTGCTGCGATCAGGTTATCATAGTCGATCGGCGTATCCAGATGTTGTTCCCCCAGGCAACCTCCAGAAGGTCCACCGGTCTGAACTGCTTTAAACTTTTTCCCATCCTTGATACCACCGCCAATATCGAAGATGATTTCCCTCAGCGTTGTTCCCATTGGCACTTCAATCAGCCCCACATTGTTGATTTTACCGGCAAGGGCAAAGACCTTCGTTCCTTTTGATTTCTCCGTACCTATACTACTGAACCATTCTGCACCTTTGTTGATGATGACAGGGATATTGGCAAAAGTTTCTACATTGTTAACATTGGTCGGTTTCCCAAGATAACCTTCCACAGAAGGAAAAGGAGGCTTAAAGGTCGGTTCTCCGCGACATCCTTCCATAGAATGAATCAGGGCAGTTTCTTCGCCACAAACAAAGGCACCTGCTCCAAAACGGAGTTCAATATTAAAGTTGAATTTTGTTCCCAGAATGTCTTTTCCCAGCAAGCCTGCATCTTCGGCCTGCTGCAGAGCCTTTTGCAGGCGTTTTATTGCCAATGGATATTCTGCACGAATATAAACCAGTCCTCTGTCGGCACCAATACTATAACCGCAAATAATCATTGCTTCGATGATAGAATGCGGATCGCCCTCCAGTAAAGATCTGTCCATGAATGCACCCGGATCACCTTCATCAGCATTACACACTACATACTTAGGAATAGATGTCGATTTGCGGGTAATTTCCCATTTCAAGCCTGTAGAGAAACCACCACCTCCTCTGCCCCTCAGGCCTGATTTCTTAATGGTTTCAATCACCAATTCTGGTGTCATTTCGGTCAGACATTTAGCTAAAGCTGCATATCCGTCACGGGCAATATATTCTTCAATATTTTCAGGGTCAATGATACCACAATTACGTAAAGCAATTCGATATTGTTTCTTGTAGAAATCCATGTCCTTCGCTTCGGTAACCCGTTGCTGAGTTTCAGGATGAATGTAGAGCAAACGTTCTACCTTACGTTTCATTACAAAATGCTCATACACCAACTCACCCGCATCTTCCGGAGTTACCTGTACATAGAAAGTATTGTCAGGTAGAATTTTCACCAAAGGCCCTTTCTCACAAAAACCGAAACAGCCGGTGGTAACCAGTTGTACTTCATCTGATAACCCTCTCAAAATAATCTCACGTTGAAGATTCTTCTTCAATTGTTCAGATTCAAGTGCACGGCATCCTATTCCTCCACAGACGAATATATAGTTTTTTTCCATAATGACTGAATTGAAAAATTAACAGGGATATTAAACGGTTTTATAACTTGCAGGAATAATGCCATCCACCAGCTCATGCTGACCGATGTATCTGTCGATAATCTCCTGAGCCTTAGCACTATTGACATGACCAAACACAACAGGATCCTGACCTGGCAGAGTAACCTCAACAGTAGGCTCAGCATAACAATAGGACATGCAACCTGTTTGATTGACCGTGGCATTGATGTGCCGGCGTCCAAGTTCTTCCACAAAATAATCGTAGGTTTCTTTTGCTCCCGAAGCTATGCCACAAGTGGCCATGGCGACTTTAATGATTACGGGATCTTTTGATGCAGCCAGAGGCGCTGCATGAGAGCTTGATTCGTTCGACTGACGAATCTTCTTCAAATCACTTACAGATTTGATGCGTTCCATAATGTATAATTTAAGGTTGCAATACGATTCAGATTATCAATCATTTGCACAAAACATACAATAATTAATAATGTTATCGCAAAGGTAGGAAAAAGAATCTGATAATTAAAGAAAAATTTCTTTAATTATTGATATGTTTACCATAGAATTCTGCTAAAAAAGTTATTTTCTAGTTAATAATGCGAATCAAGATTTGAAAAGTATTTTCTTCTGCTTCCGTAGGAAGCAAGAATACATTCGATAATGTTTTAAAAACTACTGATAATAATCTTTCTAGTACTGATTCACATAAATAATTAAAATAAAAAAAGTGAAACATTGCTGCTTCACTTTTCTATATTGTTCAAATACAATAATATAAGTATTAACCAAGAAAACTTTTGAGAAGTTTACTTCTTGAATGAGGTTTCAGTTTACGGATAGCTTTTTCCTTGATCTGACGAACACGTTCACGTGTCAAACCAAATTCATCACCGATTTCTTCCAGTGTCATTTCAGGAACACCCAAACCAAAGAATTTTTTTACGATATCGCGTTCTCTGTCGGATAAAGCATGAGCCAACACACGTTCAATTTCTTTCGACAAGGATTCATTGATCAGCACGCGGTCGGCGTTCGGAGAATCATCGTTGATCATCACGTCGAGCAAACTGTTATCTTCGCCTTCAACAAAAGGAGCATCCACTGAGATGTGGCGACCAGAAACTTTCATCGTGTCCGAAATCTTTTCCACAGGAACATCAAGTTGTTCCGCCAACTCTTCTGCAGAAGGGCGACGTTCATTTTCCTGTTCAAATTTCGAAAAAGCCTTATTGATTTTGTTCAGCGATCCCACCTGGTTCAGAGGAAGGCGTACGATACGGGATTGTTCAGCCAAAGCCTGAAGAATAGATTGACGAATCCACCAAACGGCATAAGAAATAAATTTGAAACCACGGGTTTCATCAAATTTTTCCGCAGCTTTTATCAGCCCCAGGTTTCCTTCATTGATCAAATCCGGTAAACTGAGACCCTGATTTTGGTATTGTTTTGCAACGGAAACAACGAAACGAAGGTTCGCACGGGTCAATTTTTCTAAAGCAATACGATCTCCGTTGCGGATGCGTTGTGCGAGTTCAACTTCCTCTTCTACAGTGATAAGATCCTCACGACCAATCTCTTGAAGATACTTATCGAGAGATGCACTCTCCCTGTTAGTAATCGATTTAGTAATTTTTAGTTGTCTCATTCCTCTTTTGAAAATTAGCGTGCAAAGTTAGTAAAAATTTCCGGAAAAGCAAATAAACAAATCTATTGAAATGACTTACAGCAAAAGGATTATTTATTTTCTATCTTTTTCAGCATTTGAAAGTTGAAACGTTTCAGGCTGAAAATTGTTTTAGATTGTTGAAAAGTTTTAAACTTATTTATACAAACAGTCCTTTGCCTTAATAACAAAGGACTGTCTCTTTATCAGGAAATTGAGCTTAATTATTCCTCAGGATTACTAATTTGTCATGTCAACAGCAAAATAGGCTGTTTTACCATCAGGATAAATACCGGTAATCCAAAGCACTTTATTTTGATCAGCATTGTCAAGAACGCTCTTCATAGCTGTTTCAATATCTTTCTCATTCGCTACTTTGATATTATTAATTTTAAGAATGATATAACCTGTTTTAACTCCTGCTTCACTCAATTTTCCTTTTGAAAGCGTTTTCACTACTACTCCATAATCGATACCGAATTTATCTTTGGTTTTATTATCCAGTTCCTTGAACGTTGCACCCAGAACGGACAAATCAAAATCAGATTTTACTATTTCGGTACCACCCTGACGGTTTTTAAGTTCTGCCTTTAAAGTTTGAGTCTTATTATCACGATCAATTTCAATGGTAATCTTATCACCTGGGCGATAGCGACCTACCTGTTCCTGCAATTCAGCGACAGATTTTACAGCAACACCGTTCACTTTGGTAATCACATCGCCCTTTTTAATTCCGGCCTTTTCGGCAGCACTTCCTTCTGCAACATTCTCAACATATGCACCATTGAGGATTTTTAAATTTTTATCTTTTGCAAATGTTCCATCAATTTCTCTAAGGGTTACTCCAAGCACAGCCCTTTGCACAACACCATACTGTCTCAAATCAGACACTACTTTCTGAACGATGCTGGAAGGTACTGCAAAAGAATAACCGGCATAAGACCCTGTCTGCGAAGCAATGGCAGTATTGATACCGATAAGTTCACCACGGGTATTAACAAGTGCTCCACCACTGTTACCGGGGTTTACAGCAGCATCTGTCTGGATAAACGACTCAATCCTCATCGCAGCATTCAGAATATTAATGTTACGAGCTTTCGCACTCACAATACCTGCCGTAACAGTAGAATTCAGGTTAAACGGATTGCCGACAGCCAACACCCATTCTCCTACTTTAAGCGAGTCAGAATTACCAAAAATCACGATGGGCAGATTTTTTTCGTCAATCTTCAACAAAGCAATGTCGGTATTAGGATCTGCTCCAACAACTTCTGCGGCGTAGCTTCTTTTATCATTCAACACCACTTCAATCTCTTTCGAATTATCAATCACATGATTATTGGTCACGATATATCCATCGCTTGAAATAATCACCCCAGAACCGGCTCCTTCCCTGAGTTGTGGTTCTTGTGGTTGTCGTAATTGCGGACCGAAGAAATATTCAAAAAACGGATCTCCACCAAAACTTCTCGATTGCATTACCTGCGATTTAACTTTAACGTGCACCACAGCATTAACGGTCAACTCAGCCGCAACTGTAAAATCAGTATCGCCGGCTCTTGCTGCATTTTTGAAATTAGCATAACTGGCAGGAACCTGATTTTCAGCAAAACCAAACGAATCATTCTTTGATCGTTCTTTATTAACAACAAAATTTGTTGCCGCACTAAGGGCAATGACTAAAAATGATAAACCTAAAAGATTTAAAAGCTTATTACTTTTCATATTTTTAATAGTTTTAATTAGTTCAAAAACAAGTACGGAATTCAATTTCCAGCGCTAAATTACACAAAAGTTATTCTAAGAAAAAAGTTTGTCAGTCTGATTTGGTGTAATTTAACATTTGAATTTTAACATTTAAAACCGATTAACGATGCAATCATTTATATTTAATATTTTTAATTGTCTGTTTGATCAAAAACAAACCCCCGGGTTAAAACCGGGGGCTATATATCAAAAAAATATTCAATAAAATAATTTCATTTAAACCCCCGGGTTAAAACCCGGGGCTATTGATATATCATACAATTCCCTGCGCCAGCATGGCTTTGGCAACCTTCAGGAACCCGGCAACATTGGCACCTTTCATATAATTGATATAGCCGTCAGATTGTCTACCATATTTAACACATTGTGTATGAATTTCCGACATGATTTGCTGTAATTTTGCATCAACCTCAGCGGCAGTCCATGCAATATGCATGGCATTTTGGGTCATTTCGAGACCCGAGGTAGCTACGCCACCTGCATTTACGGCCTTACCAGGTCCATATAGAATCTTATTTTCAATAAACAAATCAATGGCTTCCGGGGTACATCCCATGTTCGAAATTTCACCCACGCATTGTACGCCGTTATTGATAAGCATTTGTGCATCGTAGCCGTTCAGTTCATTTTGTGTGGCGCAAGGCAATGCGATATCAACTTTTACCTCCCACGGCCTTTTTCCCGGGAAAAACGGAACACCAAATTTTTCGGCATAGGGTGCAACAACATCATTGCAGGTTTCCCTTAGTTCAAGCATATAGTCAATTTTTTCACCTGAAATTCCATTCTCATCCAGCACGTAACCATCCGGCCCTGAAATGGTAATTACTTTTGCTCCCAGAGCCGTTGCCTTAAGTGCTGCTCCCCAGGCTACATTACCAAAGCCGGAAATAGCTACTGTTTTACCTATAATGTTCAGTCCTGCCGTTTCCAGCATTTGATTAACAAAATACAAGCCCCCAAATCCGGTTGCTTCAGGACGTATCAACGAACCACCGAACTCAAGGTTTTTGCCAGTAAGCACGCCGGTGTTTTCACGGGCAAGTTTACGGTACATACCATATAAATATCCCACTTCACGAGCTCCTACTCCGATATCACCGGCAGGGACATCGGTTTCAGGACCTATATGCCTCCATAGTTCAAGCATGTAGGCCTGACAGAAACGCATCACCTCAGCCGAGGATTTTCCTCTAGGATTAAAATCGGATCCACCTTTGGCTCCACCCATCGGCAAAGTAGTCAACGCATTTTTAAATATCTGTTCAAATCCTAAAAACTTTAATATAGACAAAGTAACCGATGAGTGAAAACGCAAACCTCCCTTGTATGGGCCAATGGAATTGTTGAACTGAATTCTGTAACCAAGATTCACCTGCACTTCCCCTTTATCATCGACCCATGGCACCTTAAATGTAAAGATACGATCCGGCTCAACAAGGCGTTCGGCAATTTTGGCCTGTTCAAACTCGGGATGCTCATTGTACACATCAACAATGGTACTCAACACTTCCCTAACTGCCTGTAGATATTCATTCTCTCCGGGATGCTTCGCTTCAAGCGATTGCATTAATTTCTCAATATTCATAATTTTTAGTTTTAAATTGTATTGCGCTTTGATATTAGATGATTAGCTTTGTATCGCAAACAAATAAATTTGTATTAATATTTAAGTTATTATTTCCATCAAAAATATCATTTTGACAGATTAATGCCCATTAAAACATTATATTCAATTACTTCAAAATACATTTTCATTAATACAACGAATTTCACTTTCTTTTTGTTGTCGCAAATGTAAATAAAATTATTATTACAATACAGCATTAAGATGTCAAAGATAAAAGAAATTTAAGATTAGACATAATATCAATTAAACTCCTGTAAAATTCAATTTGAACCACAAAACTTTTTCAGAAATGTTTAAAAACATCAAACAATTATATTTTAAAGACACTTCCTTTGCCGATTTAATGAAGCATCGTATTTACAATATTTTATTGTATGCGAGTAAGTACGATTCTTTTATGCTCGAAGAAGATGGCCGGATTGACGAACAGATTTTTAATGAATATACAGCACTGAACCTGCGTTATCCTCCACGATTCACACTTGTATCAAATGAAAAAGATGCGAATGACCGTCTGCGGGAAAGGGATTATGAATTAATCATTTCGATGCCGAGTGGTGACAGCATTAACCCTTTTGAGTGGGCAAAAGAGGTAAAAACACTTCATCCCAACATTCCTATCGTTGTACTGACACCTTTTTCAAAATCGGTTTCAAAACGTATTGCCAACGAAGATTTAAGTGCTATCGACTACGTATTCAGTTGGTTGGGAAATCCCGACATATTACTGGCTATCACCAAAATGCTGGAAGACAAGATGAATGTAGAAGAGGATGTGAAATCAGTTGGTGTACAGGTGATTTTATTTGTAGAAGATTCCATTCATTTTTATTCTTCCATCCTGCCTCACCTTTACAAATGTGTGTTTAAGCAATCGCTTTCGTTTATGACAGAGGCTTTGAACGAACACGAACAAATGCTAAGGATGCGCGGACGCCCTAAAATACTGTTTGCACGGACTTACGAAGAAGCTATGTCAATCTACAAAAAGTACAAGGACAATATGCTGGGCGTGATCAGTGATGTCAGCTTCCAGAAAAACGGCGTTAAAGATAAAGAAGCCGGTATTGCTTTGTGCGCCGAGATCCGTAAACACGATAAATTTATTCCCCTTATCATTCAGTCGTCGGACAACAGCAATAAAGAGGGAGCCGACAGTGTTAAAGCTGCCTTTTTGAGCAAAAACTCAAGCACCCTTCTGACTGAGCTTAGAGAGAGAATCAACAACAATTTTGGTTTTTCTGATTTTATCTTCAGAAATCCAAACACCTGGGAGGTTGAAGCAAGGGTAAAAAACCTGCGAGACCTTCAGGAAGTTATCTTCAAACTGAGTGACGAATGTTTGCTGTATCATGTTACCCGCAATAATGTTTCACGATGGCTGTACTCAAGAGCAATGTTTCCATTGGCCGAATTTATCAAGGTTACAAATATCTATGATCCCGGCATTGAGGATCTGAATAAACTCCGTCAGGTAATTTTCGGAGCTATTGTCAAATACCGGCAAATAAAGAACCGTGGCGTTGTAGCCGTTTTTGAGCGTGACCGTTTCGACCGGTATTCCAACTTTGCCAGAATAGGAGAAGGATCGATGGGAGGCAAAGGGCGTGGACTGGCGTTTATCGATTCGATGATCAAAAGGAATGAGCAATTGCAACAATACGAGAATGCGCAAATTGCCATACCAAAAACGGTGGTGATATGTACCGACATTTTCACTGAATTTATGGAAACGAACAATCTGTATCCTATCGCCTTGTCGGATATCTCTGATGAAGAAATGTTGCAGCATTTTCTGCATGCACGTTTGCCAAAAAAACTGATTGCCGACCTTTATGCATTTCTGGGGGTAATTAGTACTCCTGTGGCTGTACGTTCGTCAAGTTTGCTTGAGGATTCACACTATCAGCCCTTTGCAGGCATTTATTCTACTTACATGGTTCCCTACAACCATGAAAGCCGCACACAAACTTTATCATTGCTTACCGAAGCCATCAAAGCAGTTTACGCTTCGGTATATTATCAGCAAAGCAAATTATACATGACAGCTACTAAAAATGTCATTGATGAAGAAAAAATGGCCATTGTATTGCAGGAAACCTGTGGCAATGCATATGACAACCGCTTTTATCCTTCTTTCTCGGGGGTGGCAAAATCACTGAACTATTATCCGATAGGATCAGAAAAACCGGAAGACGGCATAGCCAATATCGCCATGGGATTGGGAAAATACATTGTTGATGGCGGCGTGTCACTGCGTTTCTCGCCGGCTTATCCACACAATATTTTACAAACCAGCAGTCTGGAATATGCCCTGAAGGAAACACAAACCTACTTTAATGCACTGGATCTGAGCAATATTCATTTCTCACCACAGGTAGATGACGGATTTAACCTGTTAAAAATAAATGTACAGGATGCATTGAAAGATGGTACATTAAAATATCTTGCATCCACTTACAATGTTCAGGAAGATATGATATACGACAGTTTGTATGAGGGAGGAAGAAAAATCATCACTTTTGCCAACATATTACAACACAATGTTTTTCCACTTGCCGACATTTTAAAAGAAGTGCTTAAAGTATCTCACAACGAAATGGGGAGACCAATTGAAATTGAATTTGCTGTCAACCTTGATTATTCAGAGAACAAACAGCATACTTTCTATTTTCTTCAGATACGTCCGATTGTCGACAGCAACGAAAATATCAACGAGAATATTGGCAATATTCTGACCGAAGACACCGTAATCAGTAGTACCAATGTTTTAGGACATGGCATCATAAGCGACGTTTACGATATCATTTATATACGCCCCGAAGCTTTCAATGCCTCCAAAAACCAGTTGATCATGTATGAAATTGAGAAGCTTAACCGTCAAATGGTCCAGGAAGGCAGGCATTATATTCTGGTGGGACCGGGAAGATGGGGCTCAAGTGATCCGTGGCTGGGAATCCCGGTAAAATGGCCGCATATCAGCAATGCCATGGTGATTGTCGAATCTGGTTTATCATCTTATCGCATTGACCCGAGTCAGGGGACGCATTTTTTCCAAAACCTGACTTCATTCGGAGTTGCCTATTTTACCATCAACCCGTTTCAAAACGATGGAAGCTTCGATCTTGAATTTTTAAATCAACAGGAAGCTGTCTTTGAGAACAGTTATCTGCGGCATTTACGGTTTGAAAATCCAATGATTATAAAAGCAGATGGGCGTAAAAATATTGGCGTGGTAATGAAGCCAACCACAGCAAATTATATCGCCGAATAAATATTGCATATTCAAACAAGTTTATTAATTTTGCACCTGCTTTTTTAAAAAGCAATACTAATAATTATACATATGGCAACATCAACAAAACGGAAAGGCCATCCAAAAGGTCTTTATTTATTATTTCTGACTGAGATGTGGGAACGTTTCAGTTATTATGGCATGAGGGGTATCCTTATCTTGTATCTGACGAAATCTTTTTTTGAAGGAGGGTTAGCGATTGATGCTCAGCAAGCCAGTTTGATCTATGGATTCTTTACAGGTTTTGTTTATTTCACTCCTCTTATCGGAGGTTGGTTAGCCGACAAATATCTTGGGCAGCGACATGCCATCACCATTGGTGGTATTACCATGATGCTCGGACAACTTACCCTTTTTGCATTTAATACTCACATAGGACTTTATGCCGGTTTGTTGCTGTTAATCATAGGGAACGGTTTCTTTAAACCAAACATTTCAACACTTGTAGGCGGTTTGTATGAAGAAGGAGATGTACGAAGAGATTCTGCTTTTTCAATTTTTTACATGGGCATTAATTTAGGAGCATTTCTCGCTCCGCTGGTTATTGGATTTCTGACCGATAATCTTTTTGCAGTAGACAAAACCAATGAACTTGGTCAGGTGGTGGTAAGCTACGGATATCGTTACGGTTTCCTTGCTGCTGCAGTAGGCATGTTCCTGGGACAAATATTTTTCAATACACTTGCCGGCAAATATTTGGGTAATCTCGGATTGAGACCCGGCTCTTTACAAAGTTCTGCGCTTGAAAGTGCCGCTCCTGCCGAAGATCTTAAGAAGCCCTTAACAAAGGATGAAAAAGAAAGAATTACCGTTATCTTTGTTTTGTTCGCTTTCGCCATTTTCTTCTGGGCGGGTTTTGAACAGGCCGGATCATCATTAAGTCTTTATACTGATAAATTTGTCGACAGAGTTGTGTTCGGATATGAAATACCTACCGCCTGGTTCCAGTCAGTGAATCCTTTATTCATTGTACTTCTGGCACCACTTTTCGGTTCGCTCTGGGTTTCAAAATTTGGTAAGAAGCTCACGACTCCTGTTAAGATGGGCGCTGGTATGATTATTCTTGGAATTGGTTTTTTCTTTATGCTGGGAGCTGTCGCTGAGAGAGGTGGCGATGTACAGGATGTTAATATCAAAGCAAGTCTGATATGGCTCGTGCTCACCTATCTGGTACATACACTTGGAGAACTCTGTCTATCGCCGGTAGGTCTATCGGTGGTTACCAAACTTTCTCCACCAAAATTAGCTTCTGTTCTGATGGGAGTCTGGTTATTATCTTCTTTCGTAGCTAATATTGTTGGTGGATTTTTAGCGTCTTCAGTGGAATCGATGGGAGCAGGAAGAATCTTCCTGTATGTTTCATTATTCGTTATCTTCTGCGGATTTATTCTGATAGCCCTTAACAAAAAACTATTGAAAATGATGCACGGAGTGCGGTAATCAGGAATAATGATAAATAAAAAAAGTGATGAGTGTTTGCATTTTGCCACTCATCACTTTTTTATTTATCAATTATGTAGATCCTTCATTACTGAGAAACAATTTTTCTGACTTCCGTAATGATATCCTGAGCAAATTTTTCAGCTTCAGTCATTGTTCCTGCTTCAGAATATATGCGGATAATAGGTTCTGTATTTGATTTTCTCAAATGTACCCAACCTGTTGGAAAATCTATTTTCACACCATCAATATCATTTACTTCATATTTCCGATAGATATCTTTAATAGTCGATAGAATACTATCAACATTAATATCCGGAGTTAACTCAATTTTATTTTTTGAAATAAAATAATCAGGATAAGTTTTACGAAGTTCTGTAACTTTCTTGCCTGATTTAGCTAAATATGTCAAAAAGAGTGCAATGCCCACCAGTGCATCTCTGCCATAGTGACTGGCCGGATAAATAATACCACCGTTACCTTCACCTCCAATGACCGCATTGGTAGCTTTCATTGCCGCAACAACATTCACTTCTCCCACTGCAGCAGCAGTATATTTCATTCCGTATTTATTGGTCACATCTCTCAATGCACGTGAAGAACTCAGGTTTGAAACAGTATTACCGGGAGTGTGTTGTAACACATAGTCGGCTACGGCAACCAGCGTATATTCCTCACCAAACATTGATCCATCTTCACAGATAATTGCCAGACGATCCACATCAGGATCCACCACGAAACCAACATCAGCTTTACCTGATTTCATTAAAGAGGCTATTTCCGTCAGATGTTCAGGAAGTGGTTCGGGATTGTGAGGAAAATGACCGTCAGGCTCACAATACAATGGTTCGATGGCTTTAACGCCCAGCGCTTTCAACAAGGCTGGCAAAGCTATTCCACCCACTGAATTAACGCAGTCGATTGCCACGGTAAAACCTGCAGCCCTGATTGCCTGAACATCCACCAGATCAAGTGCCAGCACGCTATCAATATGTTTTTGAGTATATGAATTATCTTCGGTAAGCTTTCCCAATGCATCAACCTGGGCAAAAAGGAAATCTTCGTCGGCAGCTTTTTTCAACACATCTTCTCCCTGTACCGCATTTAAAAACTCACCCCGCTCATTCAGCAATTTCAGAGCATTCCACTGTTTAGGGTTATGACTGGCAGTGAGGATAATTCCTCCTGCCGCCTTTTCCATTGTGACTGCCAGTTCAGTAGTAGGTGTTGTTGCAAGGCCAATGTTTACTACATCAAAGCCCATTCCCAGCAATGTGCCGACTACCACCTGATTAACCATTTCTCCCGAGATTCTGGCATCTCGTCCCACCACTATCTTATTAGAAGTTGTTTGTTTGTTTTCTTTAATATGACGGGCATAAGCAGCCGTAAAACGGACGATATCCAAAGGATTCAGCCCTTCACCAGCCGCACCACCAATGGTACCTCTGATGCCGGAAATTGATTTGATAAGTGTCATTTGATAAAATTGAGATTAAAAAATGTTATTTGTTATCTTTAGTTTCCTGATGTCTAATAAACATCCTGTGAACTAATTTTTCTGGATTTTTATTTTGATGTCATAACCAATCGGAGTTGCCGGGTCAGCATATTGAGAGAAACCCAGTTTTGAATACACAATAATCTTGGCTTCAGAATTATTTTTTTTCATATATCCCACAGCTTCGTGCCAACCCAAACAGGCCTGTGCAGTATTAAGATACACAAACGAAAGAGGATAAGGCGAATTAATGGTATTCATGTTGAAGATGGTATCCGGATTATTGGCCACCAGTTCATACTGTATGAATCTTGGGACAACAAGATCACCTGCCTCAACTGAATCCTGTGAAGCCACATCCCCCTGATTGGTAAGGCGGAAATACAATCCTGTCCTGCTTTTATAATATACATTATCCGGCCAGTTGCCCGTGGGCATGGTAGTCACAACCTTTATATTCTGTCGTGAAATAAAGTCGGCAATCAGTTTCTTTTCGGCTTTCAATTCTTCAGCATAAGTCACATCCTTGTCATTACAGGCATTAGTAATCAGCAAGATGAAAAACAAAAAGATTACAACACGAATTATTTTTATCATTTGTTTGGTGTTATTTACAGATTAATACAACGGTTTAGCTATTATGACACTATTTGAAAGTATATCTTTTTATGGGCTGAAGTAAATTATCTGATATTAGCAACGCTCATGATATCAGCAAAAACACCTGCAGCAGTAACGCTTGCTCCGGCACCATAACCCTTAATGATCATAGGATAATCATAATAACGTTCAGTTTTGATCATGATGATATTATTGCTTCCCTCCAGTTCATAAAACGGGTGACGCACATCCACCTCCTGCAATCCCACCGAACAATCGCCGTTTTCCATGGTAGCAACAAAACGATATTTTTTTCTTTCCGCTTCCAGTCTCCGACGAATCACTTCGAATTCAGCATCCATTTCATGTATATCGTTCCAAAAACTTTCAAGAGTTCCATCAAAATATTTCTGAGGGATGAACAAATTCTTTTTTACATCGGATTGTTCGATCTGATACCCTGCTTCACGGGAAAGGATTACCAATTTACGAATCACATCTGTTCCGCTCAGGTCGATACGGGGATCGGGTTCCGCATATCTTGCCTCTTTTGCCATCATAATGGCCTTGCTTAAAGGGATTTCTGCGCTTATGGTATTAAATATAAAATTCAATGTTCCGGAAAGCACCGCTTCCAGCTTGAGAATCTTATCTCCTGAGTTCACCAGATTGTTCATCGTGTTGATAATAGGCAAACCGGCTCCAACATTGGTTTCAAACAAAAATTTGATTCCTTTCTTCCGGGCAATATCTTTGAGTTCAGCATAAGTGGCATAATCGCCGGACGCTGCAATTTTATTGGCAGCCACTACTGAAACATTATGTAACAACAAATCCTTGTATAAAGCAGCCACCTGATAACTGGCAGTGCAATCCACAAAGACCGCATTAAAAATGTTCATTTCCAGAATTCCCCTCAGGATAACTTCAGGAGTTGAAGGAACACCTTCATTAGCAACCATTTCCTTATATCCATTCAAATCAATACCTTCACGACGGAAAAGCACATTATTTTCATCGGCCACACCAACTACTTTTATCTTAAGGTTATTCTGCAATTTTAATTTTGGTTGCTGTTGCTTGATTTGTTCCAACAGACCTCCTCCGACAGTTCCCGTACCCACCAGGAAAACATTTAACTCCTGATATTCAGAAAGGAAAAACGCTTCGTGAATAACATTCAGTGCTTTACGATGGGAATTGATGTCAATAACAAATGAAATATTAGTCTCAGAAGCTCCCTGCGCAATAGCAATAACATTAACTCCACTTCTACCAAGTGCACCAAATAATTTTCCGGAAATACCCGGGATACGTTTCATATTATCCCCTACAACAGCAATCGTTGCCAGATTTTTCTCCGGTTTAACGGCATTTATCTCTCCTATTTTCAGTTCATGTGAAAATTCATCCGAGATAACCTTTACTGCCAGTTCTGCTTCAGCATTTCTCACGCCGATGGAAATCGTATTTTCGGATGATGCCTGCGAAATAAAGAAAGCTGATATTCCAACATTAGCCAATGCTCCAAAAAGGCGTTTACTCACCCCAATCACTCCAACCATGCCCAATCCCTGCATGGTAACCAACGCCGTATCATCAATCGAAGAGATGCCTTTTACCGGCTGATTACTCATATCTTTTCCTTTGGAGATATATGTTCCGGGAGCATCAGGGTTAAATGTATTTTTTATATATACCGGAATATTTTTATGATATACCGGGAAGATAGTCGGAGGATAAATAACTTTGGCGCCATAGTTACACAATTCCATCGCTTCAATATAACTGAGGTGATCAATTACGTAAGCTTTACTGATCACTTTTGGATCTGCAGTCATAAAGCCGTCAACATCTGTCCATATCTCAAGAACTTCAGCATCCAGCGCTGCTGCAAGAATAGCAGCAGTATAGTCAGACCCGCCACGTCCCAGGTTGGTTATAATACCCGTCTCATTATCTGTAGAAATAAATCCGGGACAAACCGTCACTTTCGACTGATGTTGAAAATAATTATAAATTAGCGTGTTGGTAGCATCCAAATCGAGTGTATGTTTACCAAAAGCCGTAGTAGTTCTGATAAATTCAGGAGAATGAGCATAAACAGCTCCTTCAATAGCGTTAGCAATCAGCAGAGATGACATTTTTTCACCGAAACTTACTATCAGGTCCTTTTTCTGTAGTGTATATTTTCCTTCACTGTAAATTTCGGCTAAGGTTTTTTGTAATTCATCAAACAGCAAGTGTAAATCTCCTGCTACAACAGTTTTCTTTGCAGCAGGTATCAATGCGCCCAATATCTCTTTATGACGGACAACAATCGATTCGAATTCGGTCGTGTAAGATTTGTTTCCGGCACTTGCCATATCTGTGACAGCAATCAGTTTATCAGTTACCCCACCCAAAGCGGACACTACAACAATCACCTGATCCTGTTGACTTTCCACAATATGTTTTACATTCAAAATGCCATCCACGGAACCTACGGATGTTCCGCCAAATTTCAATACCTTCATCTTATCAATTAAGTTTATTTTTGAGCTTGCAATATTAGCGATTTTTCGCCAATAATTAAGTGGATTTTTTGTTTTTTAAATAATCTGTTGTATTTTCAGGAAATTTATACTACTTTTGCAGCGCTTTTTTCACCAAACGGATGAAGTTACAAACATAAAAAGTTGGTCCAGTAGCTCAGCTGGATAGAGCAACAGCCTTCTAAGCTGTGGGTCGTGGGTTCGAATCCCGCCTGGATCACTAAAGTTAATTATGCAAAACCAACTACAACTCATCCTTACGCCTGAACAAGCGCAGAAGGAACAACTTTTAAGACAGAAGGTCGCTGAGAAACTTGAGATTTCTGCAGAGAGGATTGTTTTAATACGCATTCTGAAGAAGTCCATTGATGCCAGGGCGGCTACTCCAAAAATAAATATTACCGTTGAAGTTTTCTGGGACGAGCCTGTTCCTGAAAACAACATTATCAAAAAGTTCAACTATCTGGATGTTAAAGACAAAGAACCTGTTTTGGTAATAGGTTCAGGTCCTGCCGGATTATTTGCAGCTTTAAAATTGGTTGAACTGGGCATGAAGCCGATCGTGCTGGAGAGAGGTAAAAAAGCAGAACATAGAAAATCCGATATTGCTTCGCTTAACAGAAATAAAGGAATTAATCCAGAGTCGAACTTTTGTTTTGGCGAAGGGGGTGCCGGCACTTTTTCAGATGGAAAGCTATATACCCGTTCGAAAAAGAAAGGTAATGCACAGGACATCCTCGAAATATTTCATTATCACGGTGCATCCGAGGAGATTCTTTATGATGCACACCCACACATAGGTTCAGATCTTTTACCTAAGGTGGTGGCACAAATAAGTGACACCATTATTTCCCATGGAGGTGAAATCTATTTCGAGAAAAAACTTACAGAAATCATCATTGAGAACAACTCCGTTCAAGGTTGCAAAACTGAAGATGGCACTGTTTTCACTGCCAGGTATTTGATTCTGGCTACCGGTCATTCGGCGCATGACATTTACGAATTACTGCATGCGCAAAACGTAAAATTAGAACCGAAGGGTTTCGCAATGGGGGTACGTGTGGAGCATCCTCAAACACTTATTGATCGCATACAGTACCATTGTCCAACGCGCGGAGAATACCTGCCTGCTGCCAATTATAGTTTGGTTGAACAGGTATTTGACAGAGGAGTATACTCTTTCTGTATGTGCCCCGGAGGAAGGATAGTTCCTGCAGGTACCAGTGATCACGAGATAGTGGTCAACGGCATGTCGGCTTCAAAACGTAATTCTCCATTTGCCAATTCAGGCATTGTCGTAGAAATACGTCCCGAAGACATTCCACAGGAGTTTCAACAATACGGAACACTTGCCGGACTAAAATATCAGCAGCACATTGAAAGTCTCGCATATAAAAACAACGGAGGATTAGGACAAAAAGCACCAGCCCAGCGATTGATTGATTTTGTAAAAGGGAAACTTTCTGCGGACCTTCCGGAATGTTCCTATATGCCTGGGATTATCTCTTCACCACTTCATTTTTGGCTTCCGGAACATATTTCTAGTCGTTTAAGAGAGGCATTCAAGATGTTCGATAGAAAAATGAAGGGTTATCTAACCAATGAGGCTGTGGTGGTGGGCGTGGAAACCAGATCGTCGTCAGCAGTCAGGATTCCGCGTGACCCGGTCACAGGACAGCATCCCGAGATAAAAGGGTTGTTTCCTGCAGGTGAAGGTTCAGGCTATTCAGGTGGAATTACCTCATCTGCCATCGACGGGCAGAATGCGGCGCTTCATGTATTTTCAGCCAGCCATTGAGAAAGTTGTTTCTTCTCAACTTTTTTGAATGCTTTCTTAAATTCGGCAAAGCTGCTGAATCCCGAATCGTATCCAACATTTGCCAAATAATCAATTTGCTTTTTTGATGAAGTTCTGAGAAGTTCAATAGCATATTTAACCCTGTATTCGTTGACCATTTCATTGAAACTCTTACCTACATAATATTTGATACAGAATTGAATATGATGATGAGGGATCTCAAATTTTCTGCTAAGGTCGCGCACCACAAAATCATGATTGAGATAAGGTTTCTCATTCTCAATAAAACTAATGATATTATCCGACAAACCATCAAAATATTCTGAATAAGTTTTCGCTTTATCGGCAGCTTCAAGTATACTGTATTTTGTACTGGCATTCAGTTCCTGATCGGCAGAATTAATAATCGGATTCATTACCTTATTGGTTGGCAAGCCAAAAAGGATTCCCGGATTGAACAAAATAAGCAAAGGAAAAAAAGCATTAGCAATGACAGATACCACGAACAGATTATCGTTCTGAATAGAAGGTGTTGTCTCCGGATCAAATCTGAAATATAAAGTCAATCCTCCATGTAGCGCGACCAGAAAAAGGGAAGCAATAGCAATAGTATTCAACCAGCGATAATTAGCAAGATATTGTTTTTTGATAGCTCCCGTAAGCTCACCTTTTCTTTTTATGTATGCCTTACGTAATATCGTCATCGACCATATGATGTAAAAGGTCATTGAAAAAATCCTGATGATATTGTTGAACCAGATTGGAAAATAGACCAATTTGCTATTCATATAATAAGCAAGGTTTTGCAAAGAATTCTCTGCTAATTCAAGTTTATATGCCACTGGTTTAAACAAATAGGGAATAAGCAAAACCATATTCAAAAAGAAGGGGATAAGATGAATCAAGTCCTTATCAGAAAACTCATTATGTTCTTCTACCAATCCTCTGATGAAAAAATAAAATAAAGGCCCGATTAAAAAAAACAATGGTCCCGCATTTCCAATCAGCAACATAAGCAAGTGAGCCGATCCTCCATTTATTATACTATCGTAAAGAACAGAAGTAAATGATATAATCATCAGATAAAAAGAGAAATACAGCACATTCTTATTTAGTTTCCAGTTTTGAACCAACATGATCAAAGCCAGAAAAAAATTAAAACAAGCTATCAGAAAAGTGATACTTATCATTTTCTTGCAGATTACAATCTTTTGAATATAATGGTTGCAAAGATACAAATTATTATCACTTTTGCAGCTTTGTGATGAAGTAATTTATTCAATTTGACTAGTCCTAAATAACCGTTACAGGTTTTTATTCGACAAAAATAGACAATTTATTCAACCGTATCAAGGCTAGCCTTGATACGGTTGTTTTTTTTATAAGTTTTTATTTTCACTTCACGTTGTAGATGCATTTGGTC
>JAYFQH010000020.1:0-58778 GCA_034927265.1 Paludibacter sp. | reverse complement strand
AAGAACATCCGAAAAAATCAGGGAAGTTCTTCGTTTTTTTTTAAAAGTTTAGTTAACAAAAAAGATTGTGTTTTAATAACAAAAAAAGTTTAGGTTATGAAAAAGATTTTAATGGTAATAGTTGTTGCTATGGCAAGTTTTTCAGCAACAAATGCAATGGAAATGAGAGATTATAACGTGTTGTATAAATTGAATGACAACACAGTATTTAATTCATTAGTGAGATATCTCGATATTAGTGAGAATCAGGCAGATCAGTTGGCCTATGTTTTCGAACTGACTCAGGAAAAGCTAAACAAGGCGAATTTACGTTCTGATTTATCTGCAGCAGAAAAGGCAATGTATTTTAATCTGGGTAATGCAAAATATATTTTGAGCGAAGACCAGTACAGAAAATATCTGATTATTCTGAATGTTTCAAGATTCAGCAATTATGAAGAATACATTGCTGATAATAAATAAAAAATTATAATCGCCTTATGAATATAAAAGGTGTTTCTCATAATAAGAAACACCTTTTTTTAATTTATTAAAAGGGATATTACACAGCAAGTGATCCGATAATTTCTTTTACAGATGAAATCTGATGTCTGGTTAGATAATCTTCAATTCCATCAACCACCTTTTCCGAAACGGAAGGGTCAATAAAATTTGCAGTTCCTATCTGAACTGCAGAAGCTCCTGCAATCAAGAATTCCAGCGCATCCTGAGCATTCATAATTCCTCCCATACCCACAACTGGTATTTTAACTGCCTTCGCAACCTGCCAAACCATACAGAGCGCAACAGGCTTAACAGCTGGTCCTGAAAGCCCACCAGTAACAGTAGAAAGTATCGGTTTTCTTCTTTCTGCATCAATTGCCATTCCCAGAAGGGTATTGATAAGTGATATTGAATCTGCACCTTCACCCTCTACAGCCAGTGCTATTTCAGAAATTGACGTCACATTTGGCGAAAGCTTAACCATAAGTTCTTTTTTATACACACTTCGCACCGACTTAACTACCTGAGAAGCAGACAAACAACTGGTTCCAAATGCCATCCCACCTTCCTTGACATTAGGACAGGAAATATTCAATTCAATACCGGGAATGTTATCCAATTCATTCAACATTTCAGCTGTTTGAATGTAATCGTCTATGTATGATCCAGACACATTCACAAATATACTTGTATTGATGTTCTTAATCTTTGGATAAATCTGTTTAATAAAATAATCAACACCCTTATTTTGCAGTCCCACAGCGTTTAACATACCTGAAGGTGTTTCTGCCATTCTTGGATAAGCATTGCCCTGACGTTCACGAAGAGTAGTACCTTTCACAACTATACCTCCTATTCGCGACAAGTCCATAAAATCAGAATACTCAGTACCATAGCCGAATGTACCCGATGCTGTCATGACCGGATTTTTCAGCTTAATTTTACCTAACTGAACACTTAAATCTACCATTTTAGCTTTGTAATATTAAAAACAGGACCTTCAGTACATACACATACGTGACCATCGATCGAATCAGTCACACAACACAGGCAGGCACCAAAACCACAAGCCATTGTATTCTCAAGTGATACCTCACAATTTATCCCGCTATTTACCGCATAATTAGCCACAGCTTTCATCATTGGAGTCGGTCCACAAGTGTATATCATATCAAAAGTTTTATGAGTGAGGATTGAATGTTGCGTAACAAACCCTTTTTCACCATGAGTTCCATCTTCTGTAGTGGTATACACCTCGCCATATTTCATAAAATCGTCTAATTGAAGTAAATTTGGTTTAGATCTTCCCCCTAACAGGAAACTACATTTACAACCACGATCGTTCAAATATGAGCCTAAAAACAACAATGGAGCTATTCCAACACCCCCACCAATCATTAATACATTTGCATTCTCCTTTTCAGGAACCGAAAATGTATTTCCCAGAGGAAAAATTAGATTTAGTTGACTTCCTGACTTAAGAGTAGAGAGTTTTTTTGTACCATCACCTACAATTTGAATCAATAACCATAATTCATTTTGTAAATAATCTACAAAATTAACTGAAATTGGCCTTCTCAGGAAGGTAGAAGGAGCATCATCGACTTTCACTTCAACAAACTGACCGGGATATATTTCAGGTAATTGGCAATCCGATTCCAAAATTAAAAGGAAATACTGATCATTAAGAACTTTGTTTTCCTTAACAACCAAATCACGGATGAATTTCTTCATTATAAATAATTATATTTTTCCACAAATTTGTAAAATTGTCGACGAGATGACATTTATTTACATTTCACTGCAAAAGTACAATAATTATTTTGAATCAAATTCCTGAAAAGTATTATCTGAATAATAAAGAATAATTTTTGCAACTTTTTTTTCAGGAATAGGAGGCATATCAACTTTTGGATTAGTTTTTTCCTCTTGTATATTCAATATTCGGGACTCTCGAATAAACCTACCGCTTTCTCCTCCTGAATTAGCATTAATATTTTCGCCGGTAAGTAAAGCAGCATTTTCAACTTGACTTCCCTCCAGACTTTTCTCATCAGGCATATTTTTTATTTGAGAATTCTCTTTTGATGAATTATTTTGAGCAAAAATATTAGTATTTTTTTTCATAGAAACATCTGATAATGAACCACTTTCTTCTTCAAAACCAAATAATGTGGGCATCTGAGAATTGGATTCCTGTCGAAACATTGGCCCTTGCCCCAAAATAAGCCAGTCTGAATTGATTGAGGGAAATCTATTCAGGATTTTTTTCATCACATCTAAACTAGGATTATTCCTACTATTTAATATGTGCGACAATGTAGAATTTTGTATACCTATTTCCTGTGCAAACTGACCTGATGTCATGCCTTCGTGTTGCATAATCTTTTCAATGCGTGTTCTCTCGTCCATAAATGAGTTATTAATAATTACATTTACAAAGATAATATTTTATCACAAATGTATGAATAATATTTCACAAACAAAAAATTCACGGAAATACAAAATTACCACAGATGTAACCTGAAGAAACATTTATACTACACAATTGTAATATTACATTTATATACTTATTAAAAAAAATAATTGCATTTAACTGATGATCTACAAATAAAGTGATAGAGGAAAATAGTAAGTATATACTTAATTATTATATTGTAATATAGTTAATTAATTGATAAATAATAAATGAAATATAAAGATGCACGACCTGTAAATGCATATAAAATGTGACAAATTATTAAATATAAAGTATAACTTTAAATTTAAACTGTTATAACTATTGATTATCAAATATATAAATATATTATATAATACATATACCTTATTTTTTGAGAATATTTACATATCTAACTCTCTTTATTAAATATTTAATTAAAATAATTTTCATAATAATCTGGATATAAATTAATTATAATTAAAAATACTGTTGTTTTTACATTTGTTTTACGACAATTTATTTATAAATTTATTAGGCAATTTCGTAAAATAAATCATACATATGTAAAATTACAGATGAAATAATTTTATATATAATTGTATTGCTATACATTTGTGTTGTTTTATTCACAAATATATTTAAACTGTAATGTATTATTTTAATGATTAAAAGAAATAAATATTACATCTGTAAAAACATGTTTTAAGCTTTAAATTTATATTTAGTAAAAAAAAAATACCGTAAAAAAGCCAGTATGTTTTGGAAGTGGAGAATATTTTATGAAAGAAGATATTTTAATCAATTATCAATGAATTTTACACCTCAATTGGTGTATTTTGAATGATAATTAAGAGAAATTTCTATTTCAGATCAAAATAAGGATGTATATTTTTATCATAATATATTATATATTAATATCTTATACAAATATTGAAGCTCTGAGAATTCAATATTTAATCATCTGTATATGGGTTATAAGGAATTTTGTATGTAAAAAAAAAGTCCGAAATTACTTTCGGACTTAAATATATATTATGTGCTATTATTTTTTCAATTATTCTACTCCACTTTCAGTATTTGGAGCAACACCTGCTAACTGCTGGTCAACTAAAATTCTACCACAATATTCACATACAATAATTTTTTTTCTTAATCTGATGTCAAGTTGTTTTTGTGCAGGAATTTTATTAAAGCAACCACCACAAGCATCACGATTGATATACACAACCGCCAAACCGTTACGTGCATTTTTACGTATACGTTTGAACGCAGTAAGCAAACGTGGTTCAATCCTTGTTTCAATTTCCTTAGCCTGCTCTCTGAGTTTTTCTTCTTCTTGCCTTGTTTCCGCAACAATTTCTTCTAATTCACTCTTCTTTTGTTCCAAGTCAAGTTTTCTTTCAGAAAGTTGGTCTGAAGTGATTTTTTGTTCAGCAGACTTAGCATCTTTAGCGGCTTTGTACTCACGGATATGCTTTTCGCACAACTCTATCTCAAGTGTCTGGTATTCAATTTCTTTCTCGAGATTTTCATGTTCACGATTATTTCTTACATTATTTTGCTGTTCCCGGTAACGGTCAATTTTAATACGTGCTTCTTCTATTGCAATCTTTTTTGAAGCAATTAATGATGTAAATTCATTAATTTCCTTATCAAAATGTTCCAAACGGGTATTCAGCCCAATAATTTCATCTTCTAAATCCTGGACCTCCAGTGGGAGTTCACCACGTAAGGTTTTTATTTCATCAATCTTTGAAACTACCTTCTGCAAGTCATATAATGCAAAAAGTTTTTCTTCTACCGTAATTTCTTTTTCAATTTTGGATTCTGCTGCTGTCATTATGTTACAAATAAATAATGGGATTTGTATTTATTTTTGAAATATGGATTGCAAAGGTAGGTAATTTTTTTTGAATTACTTCATAAAAAATTTCTTTTGTGAACTGCTCAGTTTCAAAATGTCCAAGGTCAGCAACGATAATTTTATTTTCTGCATCAAAAAAATCGTGATATTTAAAATCAGCTGATATAAAAATATCTGCATTAGCTTTTATTGCATCCGACAATAAAAAACCTCCAGAACCTCCACACACAGCAACTTTCCGTATCATCTTACCCATCAAATTAGTATGACGAATTACAGGAACATTAAATATTTGTTTGAGACGAGATAAAAAAGCAGCTTCCGATTCAGGCTCAGGCAATTCTCCTATTACACCTGCACCAACCTCTTTGTACATATTTCTTAAAGGAATGAAGTCGTAAGCAGGTTCTTCGTATGGATGAACTTTAATCAGAGCTTCAGTAACTTTAGACTGAAAATACTCTGGTAAGATCACTTCAATTCTTACTTCATCCTCATAATGAATTTTATTTATTTCCCCAACAAATGGATGAGCATTGCTATTTGGACGAAAACTACCATATCCTTCAGCATTAAAACTACAAGCATCATAGTTGCCCAGGTTTCCACCACCAGCTTCAAAAATTGCCTCTCTTACGCGCTGAACATGTAATTTGGGAACAAAACAAACGAGCTTGAGTAAATTTCCCTGTTTGGGTTGCAGTATCTTTCTGTTTATCAATCCTATTTTATCAGCAATCTTACCATTTACACCAGACAAAACATTATCAATATTTGTATGAGCAGCATAAATAGCAATATTATTTTTTATAGCTTTAATGACAGATCGTTGTACAGCATTACTGCCAATAATCTTTTTTAATCCATTAAAGATCAGAGGATGATGCGATATAATTAAATTTATATCCAGAGCAATAGCTTCGTCAATAACCTCTTCAGTTACATCTACGCATAATAAAACTCCTTTTACTTTTGCCATTGGATCACCGACAAGCAAACCTGCATTATCGTAATCCTCCTGTAATGCCAAGGGAGCAAATTCTTCAATGATATTTACAATGTCATTTATATGCATAAATTCTTCAACTGTAGAAAAGTTCAATTATTCCTCTGCATTTTTCACTTCTTCAATAAAGTCGGTCAATCCTTTATTAACAAGCACATTATACCACGCAAATAATTTTCTCATATCACTTGGATATACCCTTTCACGATCATAATCGGGAAGAATTTGTTCCATATATTTTCTTAGAACATTATTATCAGCTTTTGTATCAACAGGGCAAATAGATCCATTTTCTTTTTGCTTAATATTCTCAAAAACTTTTGCTAATGCAATTTCCTCTTTATCTGTATAGATTGCAATATCTCCTAAAGATACTACTTTGTCTTTTGAATAAGCCGGTATTCTTTTACCATCGAGCAAGGATTCAACAATGATCATATTCTTTCCCTGAGAAACCATTTTATACAAACCTGGCTTTCCTGCAATAGATAATATTTCTTTTAGCATATACTTATTTTATAATTTTTCTTTTCCTTCGTAATAATTTATGAATGCCCTGTTTACCAACCTGTTACCACCCGGAGTAGGATAATTACCAGTGAAATACCAGTCACCTTTATGATTGGGACAGGCATTCTGCAGACCTTCAATTGTCTGATAAACAAGTTGAACCTCACATTCTACTTCTTTCGGAGTCAACATCTTTGCGATTTGCGCTGATACTTCTTCTTGAGTAAAGGGTTCATATATTTCAGTCACAAAGTTAACAATTTCTTCTTTAGAAAAGAACTCTTGTGCCTTAGATTTTTTATATACTTCATCAATTACATGTTGCCGCCCGGTATCCTTTAAAAGTTGAATTGCTGCTCTGAATGCGCAGAATTCAGACATTTTAGACATGTCAATTCCATAATAATCAGGGAAACGTACCTGTGGAGAAGAAGATACTATGACAATCTTTTTAGGTTCCAGACGATTCATTATTTTTAACAGACTCTGTTTTAATGTAGTTCCACGAACGATAGAATCATCAATGGCGATCAGGTTATCTACTTTTCCGCGCCTGATTGACCCATACGTAATATCATAAACGTGTGTAGCAAGATCATCTCTTTCTTTATTTTGAGAAATGAAGGTTCTTAATTTTATATCCTTAATGAGCACCTTCTCAGTTCTGGGAGTTTGTTTTGTTTTTTGTTTTATCCCATCTATCATACCATAAAATGCAACTTCAGCAGTGTTTGGAATAAACGAAAAAACAGAATTCTCCACATCATTATCTATAGACTCAAGTATTGCATCTGCCAAAGACATTCCCAGTTGTTTTCTTTCCCGATAAATATCAATATCACTTCCCCGTGAGAAATAGATGCGTTCAAAAGAACATGAGGTCAGTTGATTATCTGCATGACGAATCTGCTCGAAATTTACCTGCCCATTTTTTTTGATAATCATTGCCTGTCCAGGATTTAATTCCTGAATATCAGCCTCTTTAATATTCATTGCAGTTTGTATCACAGGCCTTTCAGATGCAACCACCACTATTTCGTCATCAACATAATAGAAACAGGGACGTATACCTTTTGCATCTCTGAATACAAAAGCATCTCCATGCCCAAGCATACCGGTAATAACATATCCCCCATCCCACAGATGTTCTGATTTCCTTATAACAGAAGCAATATCAAGCTGTTCTTCAATCTTTTGTGTAATGGTAATATCGTTGGAATATCTCTTTTTTATGAAATCATATTCTTTCTGAACTTCCTGATCTAAATTAAATCCCAAACTCTCCAACATTAAAAATGTATCAACTTTATCTCTGGGGTGTTGACCTTTTTTAGTTAGATAGTCAAATATTTCATCCACATTAGTCAGGTTAAAATTTCCTGCCAAAACAAGTGTTCTGTTCCTCCAGTTATGTCGGCGCAAAAAAGGATGAACATAAGAAATTGCATCCTTATAGGAAGTTGTGCTATAACGTAAATGACCCAGATATAATTCAGCCGCAAAAGGTAAATGTTGTTTTGATTTTTCGACGTCACTAAATATTTTCTCTCCGGCATCAGCAGTTGCTTTATTGATATTAGCAAATATATCCTGAATGGCGTTTTTACCAAGCATTCTTTCTCTCCAGATATATTCTTCCCCGGGAGGCATATCAAGTTTAACACCAGCGATGCCAGCACCTTCCTGACCTCTATTATGTTGCTTCTCCATAAGCAGGTACATTTTCTGAAGGCCATATTGCCATGTACCATACTTTTCCTGATAGTACTCCAAAGGTTTTAATAACCTTACCATTGCGATACCGCACATCTGTTAACAAATTATATTAAATTAATACCTATTCCACTGTAACCGATTTTGCCAGATTTCTTGGCTGATCCACATCACAACCTTTTACAATGGCTATATGATATGCCATTAATTGTAAAGGAATTGCAGCAAGAAGCGGAACCAGACATTCTTCTGTATCAGGTATTTCAATACAGTAATCCGAGAGTTTTTTTACAACTTCATCACCTTCAGTTACAATAGCGATTATTTTTCCTTTTCTTGCCTTGATCTCCTGAATATTACTTACCACTTTTTCGTACATACCTGAGCTTGGTGCAATAACAACAACAGGCATTTCATGACTGATAAGTGCAATCGGTCCATGTTTCATCTCTGCAGCGGGATAACCTTCGGCATGAATATATGAAATCTCTTTAAGTTTCAAAGCGCCTTCAAGAGCTACCGGAAAGTTATATCCCCGTCCCAGATAAATAAAATTTTGTGCGTAAGTAAATGTTTTAGCAAATTGAGAGATGATCTCATTTTGATTGAGCAAACTTTTCATTTTCTCCGGGATAGAGCCCAGTTCTTTTACAATCTGAAGATATTGTTCATCATTGATCGTTTTTTTCTCTTTTCCAATCATCAAAGCCAGCATTGTGAGAACTGTTACCTGTGCTGTAAATGCTTTTGTTGAGGCTACGCCAATTTCCGGTCCAACATGAGTATAAGCTCCCGAATGAGTATTTCTTGGTATAGACGATCCAACTACATTACAAATTCCAAAAATAAAAGCTCCCTGAGATTTAGCTAATTCAACTGCGGCTAATGTATCTGCAGTCTCGCCTGATTGAGAAATTGCAATCACCACATCATTGGGATAAATAACCGGCTTGCGATATCTGAATTCGGAAGAATATTCCACTTCAACCGGAATACGTGCAAACTCTTCAATGACATACATTCCTATCAATCCCGCATGCCATGAAGTACCACAAGCAGTTATGATAATCCTTCCCGCATTTACAAACTTATCTTTATTATCAATAAAACCGGAAAGTACTATATTGTTTTCATCCACATTTACCCTTCCTCTCATAGAATCGGCAAGTGTTTTGGGTTGTTCAAATATTTCCTTCAGCATGAAATGTGGATATCCCCCTTTTTCAAGCTGGCTCAGCGTCATCTCCAGTTTCCTGACTTCAGGCGTTTTCTCTACATTTGAAATGGTCCTGATTTTCATACCATTACTTCTGGTAAGGGTAACAATTTCTTCCTCTCCTATATAGACAACTTTATTTGTATATTCGATAATGGGCGTGGCATCAGAAGCAAGAAAATATTCATTATCACCAACACCTACTACCAATGGAGAACCTTTACGCGCTGCAACTATAACATCAGGTTGATTTTTTTCCAAAACGGCAATTGCATAGGCTCCAACAACCTGATTCAATGCTAATTGAACAGCTGTACCTAAATCTACATGATTGGACTTTTTAATAAACTCAATCAGTTGAATCAAAACTTCAGTATCGGTTTCGCTTTGAAAACTATAACCATTTTCAATTAAGCCTTGTTTAAGTACTGCATAATTTTCGATAATTCCATTATGAATTATGGCCAGTTCTTCTGATTGAGAATAGTGTGGATGAGCATTCACAGTATTCGGTTCTCCGTGTGTTGCCCATCGCGTATGCGCAATTCCAATTGTACCTTTTATATCTTTTTGTTCAGCAAAATGTATTAAATCTGCAACTTTACCTTTTGCCTTGTAAACATTTAAGTTTCCATCATTCATTAATGCAATACCTGCACTATCGTAACCACGATATTCCAATCGTTGCAGACCTTTTATCAATATCGGATAAGCATCCCTAAAGCCAATGTAACCAACAATTCCACACATAAAAAATAAGTTAAGTGATTTATATTTACAAACGATTTTTAATTCTGTTAAGTGCTGTAAGCGTATCTTCGTAGCTGTTAAAACCAGCAAAACGCATATACCCTTCTCCTTCATGCCCAAATACTACTCCCGGCATACCTACAATTTGATAATTTTGCAATAATTCCTGAAAAAACTTCCATGAAGATTGATTATTTGGCGTTTTAAACCAAACGTATGGAGAATTTATTCCTCCATATACTTTCAATCCAGCATTCATCAGTTCTTCTCTTATAAAGCGGGCATTTGTCATATAGTAATCAACCAAAATCTGCATTTCATTTTTCCCTTTTCTTGAAAAAAGAGCTTCAGCCCCCCGTTGAACAATATATGAAATTCCATTGGTGTAATTTGCGTTTCTCCTGCTCCATAGTTTAATTAATGGCACCGTTTCACCCATTCGGGTGTGTACCATCAATTCATTTGGAAAAATTGAAAAACCACAACGAAGACCAGTAAAACCGGCACTTTTAGAAAAACTTCTTATTTCTATCGCAACTTTTTTTGCATTCTTTATTTCATATATACTAGCAGGTACATTTTCATCAGTAATATATGATTGGTAGGCTGCATCAAATATAATGATACTATCATGTTCCAATGCATAATCAACCCATAATTTCATCTCTTGTTTATTGATGGTAGTTCCTGTAGGATTATTTGGACTACACAGATAGATGACATCGACTTTTTCGACAGGTAACTCAGGAATAAATTCTGTTTCTTCGTTGCATTTAAGATAAACGACATTGCTCCATTTCTGATCTTCATTCAGAAAACCAGCACGACCACTCATAATTGTCGCATTTTCATAGACAGGATAGACAGGATCAGCAATTGCTATAATATTATCCCGACCAAGCACATGTCCAATATTTCCAATATCAGATTTTGCGCCATCATTCACAAAAACAGTGTCTTTATCAAGGTTTACACCTCTTGAGCGGTAATCTTTTACAATTTTCTCAATTAAAAAATCATAGCCTTGAGGAGGGCTATATCCTCTGAAAGTCTCTACTTGCGACATTTCTTGAACAGCTTCATGCATCGCCCTGATAACCTCTGCCGGCAACGGTCGCGTTACATCACCTATCCCTAATCGAATAAGTTTAGCCTGAGGGTGAAGGACTTTGTAAGCATTAACTCGCTTATCGATATCGTCGAAAAAATATATCTCAGGCGTTTTCAGATAATTCTCGTTTGCTAATGCCATATCAAGAATAAATAATTTGGTTACTTAAAAGTAGAGCTGATACAAATTTGCATTATCAAATTAAACTGAAAGTCAGAAACATTTATTATTTATTCTGAAACTTTCACAATTGTCCGTCCTTTTAGTTTTCCTGACAAAATATTGTCAATAGCATCAGAGAGCGCCTCCAAAGTCACCTCTTGATACATATTCATCAGGTTAACGGGCTTCATTTCATTAGCTAACTTTCCCCACAAAATTTTCCGGAGATTTTCAGGGTAATTTTGTGCTGAGACACCAATTAATGATACTCCTCTCAAAATAAATGGAAAAACATTAAGATCCAATTTTGTTCCTGCAACACTGCCACAAGTTGTAACAACACCAAGTGGGTTTAAAGATTTTATTATTTTTACCAGGACATCTCCTCCTACAGTATCAATTGCACCAGCATACTGTGAGGATAAAATAGGTTTATCTTCAATTTTATTAAAATCAAGCCTCGAAATTACCTCATTGGCTCCCATTGATTTAATGAAATCATGCTCTTGTGTTTTACCTGAGATAGCAATAGTATTATAGCCTGCTTTTGATAACATAGCAAGTGCCATTGAACCAACACCTCCTGTAGCACCTGAAACAATAATTTTTCCGTTATGAGGTTGAATTTTTTCTGTAAGGCGCAACATACATATACCTGCAGTAAATCCGGCTGTACCAATAATCATCGCTTCTTTCATTGACAGATGTGCTGGTAATTTTATTACCCAATTTGCTGGTACACGAATATACTCACCAAAACCACCTGGGGTATTCATCCCCAAATCATATCCAGTCACAATCACTTCATCTCCCACACAAAACGAATCTGATGCAGAAGTTACAACAACTCCGGCGGCATCAATTCCAGGTGTATGTGGATACTTTTTGGTCACGCCTTTATTCCCCGTCGCAGACAAAGCATCTTTATAATTCAGGGAAGAATAACGCACATGAATAAGCACATCTCCATCAGGTAAATTTTCAGTATTTAGATTTTTTATAGAAGAAACAAATCTTCCATCAGTTTCTTCTACAACAAAAGCTTTATATAACATTCAAATAGTATTAAAATTATATATTAAAAAAGCGCTGAATAAATTCAACGCTTTTATTTATTCTGCAAAATCAGTTGTAGATTTCATGGAGCAAGTCCCGTTAAACACTGCATTCGGCTCAACCACAAGTATTTTGGTTTTAATTTCACCCATAAAATTGGCAGTTGATCTTAATATTATCGTATCAGTCACCTGAATATCACCAATCACGGTTCCAATGATTTCAGCATTAGCACAGATAATCTTCCCCTTCAACAAACCAGTTTGACCGATGATGACTTTCCCTTTACATTGCATATCTCCCTGGACTTCTCCGTCAATCCGAAAGTCATTATCGGATATAATGTTACCTGTTATAACACTACCCTGTGTCAATGCATTGTATATTGATCCTGAGTTAGTTGTAGTTTCTTTAGCCATAATTAATCAGTAATGAATCAAATATTAAAACTTGCTTTCAAAATTACTGTTTTTTTTTGAATTGGAAAAATTATTGTTTAAATTATGGATATATAGGTGAAATAGCGTATTTTTGTTAAGAAATTAACTGTTAAATCTTTATTAGGTACATTTATATGCTCATCAAACACTTATCGCATAAATCGATTGATAAAGAAAAATGGGATCAGCTAATCTCTTGTGCAAGCAATGGTTTGATTTACGCAAAATCATGGTATCTAGATATTGTTTCTCCTAATTGGGAGGCTCTTGTAAGCGATGACTATTCCTATGTTTTTCCAATACCAATCAAAAGAAAATATAAGTTACCTTATATAGTACAACCTCCTTTATCTCAACAATTGGGAATATTCTCAAATCAAGCAGTTACCGATGATGTAATCAGGCTTTTTATTCAGAAATTGCCTTCTTACAGTTATGAATTAAACCTGAATGAGCATAACCATTTACGTGGGTTAAATGGTGTACCAAACTACATTCTTAATTTAAATAAGACATATAAAGAAATATCCAGTGCATACTCAAAAAATACTATACGGAATATTGATAAAGCACGAAAGTCAAATTTAAAAATTATTGATAATATCAATATAAACGCCTTTATTAACTTTTATCAACATACAAGCAAAACATACAAAGCAATTGATCCTGAACGGCTTGAGAAACTCATATTAGCCGGTCAGAAACATACTGAAATAATGTTAAGTGGCGTTTATAATGATTCTGATGAAATGATTGCTGCATTATGTTATACAGAATTCAATCAAAGGATTACATATCTTGTACCCATCTCCAATGAATTGGGTAAACGGACCTTTGCTATGTTTTTTTTAATTGATCAAATCATCCAAAGGGAAGCAGCAAAAGACAAATTACTGGATTTTGAAGGTTCAAAAATCGAAGGAATAGCCCGTTTTTATAAGGGATTTGGAGCTAAAAATCATCCATATTACGTATTAAAAAAGTTAAGACCATCGTTCCTGGTGGGTAGAATATAATGGACAATATATAATAATGATTAAAGTTTTATTTTTATCAGCCTGGTATCCTAACAGATATGATGCAATGGCAGGTTTATTTGTCAGAAAACATGCAGAAGCAGTGAGCAGATATTGTCAGGTGCAGGTTTTGTATGTACATGGAGATAAAAATATATCAGAAATTGAAGTTGTCAAAGACAGGTTCAATCAAGTTGATGAATATATTGTTTATTTTCCGGAAAAACAAAAAGGTATATTAAGGCGGGTTTATAAAATATTTTCATACATAAAAGCCGTTCAAAAAGGATTTCGAATAATAAAAAAAACATCCGGACTTCCAGATATTGTTCATGTAAACATACTTACCAGATCTGGAATTCTTGCCTATTTTCTAAAAAATAGCAACGATATTCCTTATGTTATAACAGAACATTGGACAAGATATTTACCCTCTAGAAATTCGTTTAATGGCTTTTTCCGAAAGTATATTACCAAGGTAATTGTAAAAAATGCTTCCGCTGTAATGCCGGTCTCAGAAGATTTAAAGAAATCAATGCTGACACACAAATTGTTTAATAAAAACTATTATGTGATAAATAATGTAGTTGAAGATATATTTTTTCAGCAAACCAGAATAAATATCTCCTCTAAAAAAACTATTTTGCATATTTCATGCTTTGACGACAATCAAAAGAATATCAGCGGATTATTAAGATCAATAAAAGAATTATCAACAAAGAGAAATGATTTTAAAACTGTTGTGGTTGGTACAGGTATCGATTACAATATGATAAAAAGATACGCTGATGAGTTAAATATATCAAAAGAGATTTTGCATTTTACGGGAGAACTTCCCCCTGAAAAAGTTGCTAAAGAGTTTGCTAAATGCGATTTTTTTGTTATGTTTTCAAACCATGAAAACTCACCAGTAGTAATTTGTGAAAGTTTATGTTGTGGGAAACCGGTAATAAGCACAAACGTTGGAGGTATTTCTGAGTTGTTGAATGAATCAAATGGCATACTTATACCGGCAGGAGATGAAAAAATATTGGTTGAGAAGATTGATTTCATGTTAAACCATTTTCAGGATTTTGACGGACAAGCAATACAAAATGAAGCCGGCATGAAGTTTAGTTATGAACGTATTGGTAATGACATTGAAAGTATTTACAAAAAGATATTAAATGAGATACAACCAAATTATTAATGAATATTTAAATGATAAAAAATTTTCTAATGGATTAGATATTTCTTATCAGGAAAATATCAAAGAACAAAATCGAATTGAGAAAATTCTAGAGCTATGCCGGGGAAAAAGAGTGGTACACCTTGGATGTGCAGATCATTTACCTCTTATCGAGCAAAAAATTGCCACCAATAAATGGTTACATAAACTACTCATTGAGAACGCAGTATCTTGTGTTGGTATTGATAATAACTCTGAGGCTATATCATTTATAAAAAACAAGATATTGATTGATAATGTATATTGTGCTGATGTAGAAAAGGACGAAATGAATTTTATTCTCAAAGATCAATGGGATATATTAATTTTAGGAGAAATTATTGAGCATGTCGATAACCCGGTACAATTCTTAAGTAACATCAGAAATATTTTTAAAGACAATATTGAGCAAATACTTATAAGCGCACCTAACGTATTCAACATACTAACAATCAAAGATATAAAAAACAACATTGAAAATATAAATACCAATCATAATTATTGGTTTTCACCTTATACATTATCGAGAGTTGTACACAAAAGTGGCTTCAAAAATATTGAATTCACTTTTACAGACAGAGTGGCATTACCCTTTCATGAGAAAATAATAAACAGACTGAAAAAGTTTATTGGAATAGTACCATCTTTTAATTCCAACCACTTTGCTACAATTATCATGACTGCAAAATTTATTTAAGTTTACAAGTATGCACGGTTTTATTGCTCAAATTTCTTTAAAAGAA
The DNA here is from genome assembly GCA_034927265.1 of Paludibacter sp. Taxonomy (GTDB): domain Bacteria; phylum Bacteroidota; class Bacteroidia; order Bacteroidales; family Paludibacteraceae; genus Paludibacter. Next base: position 43,061 of record JAYFQH010000020.1, on the reverse strand, counting down.
AATATACAATCATTTGAATTCGAATGGAAACCATTATTTGATTTTCAGTCACCTCATATTAAAAGAACATTTATAGAACAAAATGTAATTTCAGAACAATTTACATCAGAAAAGTTCCTTTCAGAAAAGTTATGGTTAGATACAAAAGATTTTTTTATTGTTACTGAAGGATTAATAATTAACATTGACAAATTACATAAAAAATATAAGACCAAAAATTACGAGGAACTTATCAGGACACTTTCAGACAACAATGAATCATTTTTTAATGAATTTCGTGGAAATTTTGTTGGGTTTTATTGGAATAAAAAGAATCATTCTTTCATAGCATTCAATAATCATACGGGGACAAAGAAATTATTTTATTATCACTCTTCCGACTATCTTATATTTTCAACAGATTTATATACATTATCAAAATCACTTGAGAATCTACACCTAAAAAAAACACTTGACATAAATGCTTCTTATTTATTATTAACTAGTGGATTTATGCAAGATAATTATACGTTGATTAAAGAGGTTAAGCAAATTACAGCTGGAAAATATGCAGATTGCTCGAACAGCCTATTATCAATTAAATCATATTTTAATTTAGAAAAAATTCATGATAATAACGATAGTGTAGATGATATCATAAAAAATCTTGATGATATTTTTGAGAAATCTATTCAAATGGAGTATACTTTTGAGAAGAAATATCATTATACTCCTCTTACAACATTGAGTGGAGGTTTGGATTCACGGATGGTTGCATTAATGGCTAATGACCAAAATTATCGAAATCAGGTGTTATTTAATTTCTCCGTTAAGGGATACGCTGATGAAGTTATTGCAAAAGAAATTGCAAATGCTTATAATATGCCTTTAATTCAGGTATCTCTAACCTCTGATGGACTTTTAGCTATTGATGATGTTGTTGCTGTAAATGATGGATTAACAGTTTATTCTGCAATAGGACATGTTTTTGAAGCAATTAAAGGAGTATCTGACACCCAGATAGGGATTGTTCATACAGGGATTTTGGGAGATGCAATTTTAGGGAGTTATCTGTCTAAAAAAAAGGAGGTTAAACCTAAAATTACCGATGGACTATTTTCAACCGGTTTATTGAGCAAGGCAGCATCAATACTTGAAAAATCAATCTCCAGGTATCAAAATGAGGAGCTCTACAAATTATATAATCGGGCCTTTTTGGGAATTAATACTGGTTTTTTATATTTTGATTTAATTGCGGAAACTTCTTCCCCTTTCTTAAATCCTGATTTTATTTCATATGCCTATTCTATTCCAAAAAAATTAAAATACAGAGAAAGAATCTATATTGATTGGATAAAAAAAAGACATCCTGAATATACACGTTTTGTATGGGAAAGTATAGGTGGAAAACCAAACAACAATAACTTAATCAGAATCATATACAGATTGAAACGTGCAATAATGAAACGTTTACCAATAAAAAACATGTGGAGAAACAATATGACACCGGAACAATTCTGGTATGATGAGAATCCAATGATAAAACAATATTTAGACAACTATTTTAGTCTGCATATTTCAGACATTGCATTTGAGCCAAAATTAATAAATGATATGACTCAACTCTATTATGATGGTAATATTACAGAAAAAACGCAGGTATTAACTTTACTTTCGGCATACAAACTTTTATTTAAATGACATACAATTCATTCAAAATAAAATCATTATTGAAGAATATTCAGCAAAAAGGGTTTTTCCATTTATTGTCAGCAAATGTTATAATTCAGTTATTTGCATTTTCCTCTCAATTATTTGTTGCTGGAATTTTATCTCCTGATGATATTGGTCGAATAAAGATTATTCAGTCCTACCTGTCAATTTTCTCTATCATTGCCGGAATGGGTTTTAATGCCTCAACTCTCAAAATATGTTCAGAAAAAAGAACTCAGCAAGATAATATCAACTCTTTAAATGCCGCATTAATATTTACCATTATATCAACTGTAATTGTATATTTCATTGTTCTGGTTTTGAATTATTACAATTTTTTCTCCTCAGATAGTTTGATAAAATGGTTAACACCTCTGGGTTTATTTCCCTTAATCAGCAATTCAATATTCATTATTTATACTTCTTACTTGCAGGCAAAAAAAGAAATCAAACTTTTTTCTTCCATATCAGTATATAACAAGCTTTTATCAATCATTGCATTAATTTGTTTCTCCTATTTCTGGGGCATTAAAGGATATTATGTGGCATATAATATTAGTTTTATACTGATGTCATTAATCACTGCATATATAGTACATAAGACCAACAAATTCTCATTTAAAATTGACATTAAGAATAAATTTCGGGAACATTGGGTTTATGCAAAAGCGAATTTTTTTGCGAGTATTATTGCAGAAACATCTGCTTTACTGGATATAGTTTTAATTTCGTTCATCATCAAAGATATGTATGAAATTGGTTTTTATAGTTTTGCCCTAACTCTTACCATCGCACTTAAGATATTTCCTACAACCGTTCAGCAAATAGTTATTCCGTATTTTTCATCATTTGACAAGAATAAAGAGAACTTTATGAAGGTCTTCAATGAATATAACCGACTCCTTTATATCGTTGTTTTTGTATCATTAATCCTATTTCTGGTATTTACGCCACTATTTATCAATTTCTTTTTTGGTGAGAAATACAACAATTCCTTTGATTTTCTTATTTTCTTGTCCATAGGTTGGAGTATAAGGAATCTTAATCAATTGCAAAGTGGTGCAATTTTTGGTTTAGGAAAAATCAAATATAATGCCTACACAGTAACTTTTGTACTAATTGGCAATCTGATCATCTACCCCATCGCCATTTATTACTTTGGACTTATGGGTGCTGCCTATGCTTCAATCTCCTCAGGAATAATTATGTGGATTGCTTCTGGATATTTCTTTAGAAAGGCAATTAAAAATTCAGTTTGGAAGAATTGAATGGAACAACTTCAACATTAATTTTAAATGTTTTATTAGGTACTACCGACGAATCCTGAATTGATGATTTTAGTTTCTTCTTTGTGTATATTGCACAAAGGGTATTCGAAACATGATACAAATTATTTTGCTCCTCAACAGGTAAACCATCCAGAATACCTGCAATAAGTGAGTGTCTTGGCTTTTCAGGATTATAACCGTAATCATGCCATACTATTATCGAGTTTTCGTTTTTTAGCAATGGAAAAACCTTTTGAGTATCCGATCTCACTCCTTCATAGGAATGGTCTCCATCAATAAATATTAAATCGAACTTTTGATTTAAGCTTGTGAAATCAAACTGAGTGGAATCTGCATAAATAGTTTTAATGTTTCTCTCGTTATTTAACAGGCATCCATGCAGTTTAGCATATTTTTCGGGCAAACCGCGTGCGATTATTTCTTCTGGAGAAAGATTTACTGAAACACATTGTTTTGCACATGCAGCCACATTTAGAATGCTTTCACCTCTCCATGTCCCGATTTCCAAATAAACACATTCATTAAATGAATCTGCTAACGATCTGAGCAACGCTAAATCCGTAATTAATGATGATCCATCCAAGAAAGTATAATTGTCCACCGTTGCCTTATTGTCCTGAAAAAATTGTGTTATATCAGTCGTAGGAAAGAGTGTTCTTTTATATTTCTTATGTAAATATTTCTCATATTCAGTTTCATCTTTCAATACTTGAAAAATTGAAGATGGATATATGAATATTTTTCGGATAATTTTACAAATTGATCTAATGCGTTCAGTATTTGTCATAATATTTCAGAGATTTATTAATAAAAACAGGTAGTATCAGTATAAATTCCGACACTACCTTACTTAACGTAAATATTTGTATTCTATTACACCAGTCTTCTGATCAAATCCTCTTTTTCACCATACAACATATCAATCACCGGGATTTCAATCATCGTATATGCACCGGCTTTTGTTTTAGTGGCCGCGCGGGCACAAGCAACCAAAATCTGGCCTGTAAGCGCAGGGTTATTAATTTTCATATTGAATTCAAACAGTTGGTTGTAAGTGGTTCCTGAAACTCCTTTGCGAACAAGGTTAACTCCATGTCCCATATCAATCAGATTATCAACATTATCAACCTGAGTAACATGCGTTTCATCATGAGCAAAATAAGCATCTTTCTTTATATTCTGTGCCACTTCTTCAAATTTGTAGCCATCTTCTACTTCAATGTACACCATACGGCGATGTATACTTGTACCAAGAGGAATAGTCATTGACAGGGCTTTTTTAACTCCCGGAATAGCTTTTACAGCGACAGTATGTCCCATGCTCATACCCGGACCAAAGTTTGTGTACGTAATACCTTTAGGAGCAATGGCTTCCAACAGTGCACGAACCACTGAATCGCTTCCCGGATCCCATCCTGCAGAGATAATAGCAACGGCATTATTTGCTTGTGCTATGGGCGAGAGTTCCTGACGGAGATTCCATATTCCACCATGTATGTCGTAACTGTCGACCGTATGAATTCCCAATGCCAGAATTTCTTTTGCCTGAGCCGGAACACTTCTGGTAGGTGAGCATAATACGGCTACATCAACTTTTTCAAGTTTTTTAATATCATCAACAACTGTTATTCCTGTAAGTTCAAGCGGATTATTTCCAATGGAGGAAGAGCGGCGAACAACACCGGCTACTTCAAAATCGGGAGCCGACTGTAGTGCTTCAAGCACTGATTTTCCAATATTGCCATAACCAACGATGGCTGCACGAATTTTTTTCATGAATTTGTTTTTAGTTTTATTGTTATTCTACGCGCAAAGTTAAGTAAATAAGTATTTAGAAGAATAATATATACCTCAAAAGACACAAAAGATTTTCAAAAGGAATCACAAAAGTTACAATTTAAATATATATTAAATATTATACGCACATACTGTAATTTTTTTTATACAAAATGTAATATATTCTAATTTCACAAATATCATTTTGATGAATTCATTGATCATCATTTCCAGTAAAATTTGAGATTCTATTTAAAAATCCTTTTGTAATTCCTTTTGAAAATCTTTTGTACCTTTTGTGGTAAAAATCATAATAATTGCTTAATCAAATCTGGTCGATTCATTTTCTGAAGTGTTTTGTAGATATCCTTTTTATATTCAGGTTTATACCAAAAGAAGAACTTACGTTGATCCAACTTCTCTTCTTTTGTTTTAGGTGTATACACCTTTTCCAAAGTATAAGGATGATACCCTGAATAATAAATTTCAGTAGCAAGTGTCATGGGTGTTGGCGTAAAGTCCTGAACCTGTTCCAGTTTAAAATTCAGTTTTTTTGTTTTTACCGCTAAATCGGCCATATCCTCATTCTCACATGCCGGATGGCTGGAAATAAAGTAGGGAATCAGTTGTTGATTTAATCCGGATTCTTTATTGATACGATCGAATTGAGCTTTAAACTTACCAAAATATTCAAATGACGGTTTACGCATCAATTTCAATACACGGTCGGAAGTATGTTCAGGGGCAATTTTCAACCGACCTGAAACATGTTTAGAAATGAGTTCTCTTGTATAATCCTCATGACTCTGGTTTGATCTTTCATCTTTAACATCCGCAAGCAATATATCATAACGAATGCCACTACCAACAAAAGATTTTTTTATTCCCGGAATTTTATCCACCGAACGATAAATATCAAGTAAAGGAGTATGATCTGTATTCAAATTAAAACAAACTTTTGGGTGAATGCAAGATGGTTTCTTGCATTTCTTACAAATCTCCATGTCGATTCCACGCATTTCATACATATTAGCCGATGGTCCCCCGAGATCACTTAAATAGCCCTTAAAATCAGGCATTTCGACAATTTTATTAACTTCATTAAGAATGGAATCCTTAGACCTGGAGATAATGAATTTGCCCTGGTGAGCCGATATCGTACAAAACGCGCATCCTCCAAAACATCCCCGATGCAAATTGACCGAAAATTTTATCATCTCAAAAGCCGGGAAAGTTTTGTCTTTATACTTTGGATGAGGTAGCCGTGTATAAGGCAAATCGAATGACGCATCCAATTCTCCCTGAGTTAGAGGTTGAAAAGGAGGGTTTACCACCACATATCTGTTACCGGTTTTTTGGATTAAGCGATCAGCATTATAGCGGTTTGATTCTTCTTCAATATATCTGAAGTTTGACGCATAAGCCTTTTTATCCACCAGACAAGTTTCATGATCTACGAGTTCTCTTGTTTTCCAAACCTGATGTTCTTCAACTTCTTTTGCCAGATAAGCCGTTTGAGGAACGTCATGGATATCTTTCAGGGATTTTCCGTTTTTTAGTTCGCTAAGCAAAGCCAACAATGGCTTCTCCCCCATTCCATAGACCAGCAGATCAGCTTTTGAATCCACCAGAATTGCCGGCATAAGCTTATCTGACCAATAATCATAATGTGTGAACCTTCTTAAAGATGCTTCAATACCGCCAATCAACACAGGTACATCCGGGAAGAGTTTTTTTAATATATTGCAATAAGTAATTGTGGCATAATCCGGTCTGAAGTGGGGTCTCCCATCCGGCGAATAAGCATCATCGGAACGTAATCGTTTATTGGCCGTATAATGGTTAACCATTGAATCCATATTACCGGCAGTAACTGCAAAAAACAATCTGGGTCTGCCAAGTTTCTTAAAATCACGCAGGTCATCCTGCCAGTTCGGTTGAGGAACAATGGCCACTTTGAGACCCTGAGCTTCCATGAGTCGGCCAATCACAGCGGCTCCAAAAGAAGGATGATCTATATATGCATCTCCTGAAAAAAGAATTACGTCCAATTCATCCCAGCCCCGTAGCTGTAACTCTTTTTTAGTTGTGGGAAGGAAATCCGTTAATTGATACTGTTTATTCATCTTTGTTAATTAACCACATCAGTCATTTAAGTAACATATAAGCCTTTGTTTTGTTCTTAATATAAATGTATTGTGAAGTTTGTGATAAAACTTCATTTCACTGTTTCCCGAACTTATATGTTATTAATATACTTATATGGTTTTAGAAAGAAATTCCTGTAGTACCTGTTCGGCTTCTTTTTTTGCCACTTCCAGATCATCATTTACTATTGTCACATCAAAATGAGGTGCAAACGACAATTCATATTCTGCTTTGGCAATACGCAGGTTAATCATTTCAGGTGCATCAGTGCCTCTGCCTGTCAATCGTTCACGAAGAATTTCAATACTTGGAGGAGCTATAAATATTAACAGCGCACGATCTCCATATTGTTTCTTAATATTGAGTCCGCCAATCACATCAACATCGAATACAATGTTTTTACCATTACTTCCAATGCGCTCAATTTCACTACGAAGCGTTCCATAATAACAGTCCTTATACACCTCTTCGAATTCTATAAATTCATCATTGGCAATTTTATTACGGAACTCATCAGGACTTAAAAAGTAATATTCAACACCATTTTTTTCATTTCCACGGGGAGCACGGCTTGTTGCTGAAATTGAGAACTCAATATCATACCCGGCTTTGAGTAAGTGGTTTACAATAGTGCTTTTACCTGCACCGGAAGGAGCTGAAAAGATGACGAGTTTGGCTTCTGACATGTGATATTAGTGATAAGTAATAAGTGATAAAAAAAACAGTAGCCCTGTAAGCCGGGTTCTGTACCTCGCAAGCAAGGCGTTTGTCATTTATCTAGGACAATTGTCTCCAATTGCCTCCAGCAATCTACCCCCCGGCATCGGACGGGCCGTCCTACATGCGCCGGTATACATGATCTTGCAACCCATAAGGTGTACGGCTACTGATGTTACCATCAATACCGGTGGGCTTTTACCCCGCCTTTTCACCCTTACCCCCGAAGGAGCGGTTTTTTTCTGTTACACTACTCTGCCCTCACGAACAGCTTCCCGTTAGGAAATATGGTGCCCTGTGTTGCCCGGACTTTCCTCTTTATACTGAATAAAGCGACAAACCGGACTACTGATTTTTTTTTGCAAAGATAGAGTTTTTTTACGAATTGTCGATTCCAGATGATTTCCGTCTGAAAAATCAATTATGTTTACAGCTACAAGATTAACAAAAAATCTTTATGTTTACTTTTTTTTATATTTTTGTGTAAAAATAATGATTTGACTTATTAAAATCTTACAACATTAAGTATTATGAAAAACACATATAAACCATTATTAACTCTAATGCTAATGTTGTTTGTCTGTATGTCGATGCAATCTCAATCACAGTCCGAATTCTTCCCGGGTTACGTTCAGTTAACAAAGAACGATACGCTTTTTGGAATGATTGAAGAGAAAGGAAATATCTCTAGCTCAACTGAATGTATTTTCAGGAGTAACGCTTCAGTGCCAAGTCAATATTACTATCCCGATGATATATACGGCTACCGTTTCAGCAATGGGAAATATTATGTTGCTCGTAAATTTATATCCAAGGGTGATACTATCTCATTATTTCTTGAATATTTGGTCGATGGTGTGATTGATTTATATTTCTATCGTGACGCTGACGGTGATCACTATTTAATTGAGAAGGATAATTTGCCATTAAAAGAAATATCACGTCCCAAAGAATTTCAATATATTAACGGGAGAGCCTACTATCCAAATTCATTAATTTACAGCAATATACTGAGATATTATATGAATGATTGTCCTGATTTGCATAAAGAAATTGAATCATTAAAGAGCGCTCAGCAAAAAGAGTTGATACAGCTGACAAAGAAATATCATGACATAAGCTGTCCCAACGAAGCTTGTATTATTTTTGAAAAGCGTATGCCTAAAATAAAGGTCAACATCCAACCTGTAGCAGGTGTTACATATCTTGGTAAATCTTTCTTATTTACAGACCTTGGACTTGACAGCAAGGCATATAAACCTTACTTTCAATGTGGTATTCACACTTATTTCTGGATGCCAAATCAAAGTGAAAAACTATTTTTGAAAACAGGAATAATATATATTCAGAATAATGTGAATTATTATCATAGTAGTTATTCAAACTTTGATGATTATTATGCCAAAGAAAAATTTGGAATTAAAATTCCACTTCATTTTCATTATCAAATATTCAGATCAAACGTCACTCCGGTCATTAATTTTGGATTTAACGGCTACTACACCTCATGGAATTATTTCTTTGTTAATTCATCAATTGGTGTCGGGATAAATGCAAAAATTACAGATAGAATCAATTGCAATTTATCTGGCGAGAGTGAATATCTAAGTCCGGTGATTTTTATACCCCCCACTCAAGTTGCTTTTTCATTTTTACTTGGTCTAACCATAAAACTCTGATTTACAAATCAAATACAAATTATAGCTTTTGAATTCGCTCTTCAATTAAAGAAAATTTTCTTTTATTGTCAACTTTATCATTGGAAACTTGTTTTGTTATTAAATTAATATAATTATAAAAGAAATATGAGTCTAACAGATTTTAAAAAAGGGGATAAAGTTGTTATTATCGGAGGTGGATTTGCAGGTTTGCAATTAGCAAAGACCTTAAAAAATTCCGGATTAAAAGTCATACTTGCCGACAAACAAAATCATCATCAGTTTCAGCCTTTATTTTATCAGGTAGCCAGCGGAAGGCTTGAACCGTCGAGCATTTCGTTTCCATTCCGGAAGATATTTCAGAAATACAAAAACACTGATTTCAGAATGACCGACATCGTAAAGATTATTCCTGAACAAAATAAGTTAATGACCAGTTACAACAGGACAGTAACGTATGATCACCTGGTAATTGCCACAGGTTGCAAAACGAATTTCTTCGGAAATGATGAGATGAGTAAGAATACTTTCTCAATGAAAACAACACAGGAATCCATAGACATCCGAAACAAGATACTGTTCAGCTTTGAAAAAGAGATATTTGCCCGCCCTGAAGAAAAACAGGCGTGGATGAATATAGTCATTGTTGGTGGAGGCGCTACAGGAGTAGAACTCTCAGGCGCATTTGCTGAACTAAAGAATAATGTTTTGCCTAAAGACTATCACAACATTGATTTCTCAAAATTCAACATAATATTACTTGAAGGTAGCAAATATACCCTGAATAATATGAGTGAAGCTTCAAAAAATGCTTCAAGAAAGTATCTGGAAGATTTAGGAGTAATTGTAAGAACCGAGACCTTAATTTCTTCGTACGACGGAAATGTAGCTACATTGAACTCCGGAGAACAAATTCCCACCAAGAATGTCATATGGGCAGCCGGAGTTACCGGTAATACAATTGAAGGGATAAATAAGGAAGATATTGTAAGAAACAGATATATTGTCGATAGATTCAACCGACTTAAAAGTTTTGATAATATCTATGCATTAGGGGATGTAGCTTATATGGAAACACCAAAATATCCCAATGGTCATCCTCAGGTGGCAAATGTTGCCATTAATCAGGCAAAGAATTTAGGAAAAAACATATTAAAAGCTCTGAAAGGTAAAGAAGAAAAAGACCTTACTCCTTACGAATATAATGATCTGGGCATGATGGCAACAATAGGTAAACATAAGGCCGTTGTTGAATTTCCCTTTCTCAAATTTAAAGGTCCGATTGCCTGGTATGTTTGGATGTTTCTGCATTTAATGCTGATATTAAGTGTCAGAAATAAATTGGTTATTTTTTTTAACTGGGCGTGGAGTTATATGACTAAGGACACTTCATTGCGAATAATCACAAATATTGATTATAAAAAAGAAAATGTGACTGATTTCTGATATAATTTAATAATTTTGCAGGCATTAATCTTAATAATTCCTGCAAATGAAGTCAATAATAAAAAACACAACTTTACTTTGTGCATCGCTATTCTCCCAGCAATTATTTGCTGAGCATACCAATTTTGTAATCATTTTTTTAGATGATATGGGTTATGGCGACATTGAAGAAAATGGCGCAAAAGGTTATGAGACTCCCAATATTACGAAGCTGGCGCATGAAGGTATGCGTTTTACCGATTTTTATTCAGCGCAAGCGGTCAGTAGTGCTTCAAGAGCTGGTTTGATGACCGGTTGTTACCCAAACCGTATTGGCTTCAAAGGAGCATTGAGACCTGCAAGTCCGGTTGGTATCAACCCCAATGAAGAAACTATAGCCGAATTATTGAAAAAGAAAAATTATGCAACTGCTGCCGTTGGAAAATGGCACATAGGTGATGCATTTCCATTTCTTCCATTACAAAATGGTTTTGATGAATATTTAGGGCTACCCTATTCTAATGATATGTGGCCGCGTCATCCAAGCAGCAAATTTCCTGACCTGCCATTAATAGAAGGTAATAAAGCTATAAAATATTTATTAAAATCTGAAGATCAGGACCAGCTGACAACGATTTACACTGAGCGGTCGGTTGATTTTATCAATCGAAATAAGAAAAAGCCATTCTTTTTATATCTGGCTCATTCCATGCCTCACGTACCATTGCACGTTTCAGATAAATTCAGAGGAAAGAGCAAACAGGGACTTTACGGAGATGTAATGATGGAAATTGACTGGAGTGTTGGAGAAATTATGAAAGCACTTAAAAAAAATGGTCTTGACAAAAATACCCTGGTAATTTTCAGTTCAGACAATGGCCCCTGGCTAAATTATGGCAATCATGCGGGTACTACCGGGGGTTTACGTGAAGGAAAAGGAACAAGTTATGAAGGCGGTCAGCGTGTGCCATGTATCATGCGTTGGACCAATACTATTCCTGCAGGTACTATCTGTAACAAGCTATCGTCTACGATTGACATTTTACCCACTTTGGCATACATTAGTGGCTCTGAGTTGTCGGGTAATAAAATTGACGGTGTAAACATCTACCCGTTGTTAACAGGAGATAAAGAAGCCTGTCCGCGCAACACATTCTTATATTATTACAGAGAAAATAATCTGGAAGCGGTTCGGAACAGTAGCTTCAAGCTTGTTTTACCTCATCCCGGACGAAGTTATGAAGGCTTTCTCCCCGGTAACGATGGAATCCCCGGAAAAGTTGATGAACAACGACAGTTTGAGCAGGCATTGTATGATTTGCGCAGGGATCCGGGAGAACGTTATGATGTTCAGACAATGTATCCGGAGGTCATGAATGAATTAATGAAAATTGCAGAAGATGCACGTATGGATTTGGGAGACGTATTGACCAATCACCCGGGAACCAATAGAAGACCAATCGGAAATACAAAACAATAAGCTAAAATTTGAGGGATATTCCCGGTCTGTACATCAATTTCCGATGTCGTGAGATTGATTTTTAATGTCCGTACATTGATTTTCAATGTACGGACATTGTTTTAGGATGTCGGAAGATCATTTTTCAATGTTGAGAGATTGATTTTCGGTATCGGGACATTGATTGTCGATGTCGGAAGATCGCTTTTCAATGTCGGGACATTGATTTCCAATGTCGGAAGATCATTTTTCAATATTGAGAGATTGATTTTCAACGTAAGAAGACCATTTTTCAATCTCTATAGATTACTTCACGATTTTTTCAAGCTTATCCACATTAGCTGCAATATCTTCGTCTGACAAAGAATAGTTTACCAAATCACCCGCCAGATATTGATCATAAGAAGCCATATCTACCAAGCCATGTCCTGATAAATTAAAGAGAATCGTTTTCTTCGTGCCTTCCTCTTTGGCTCTTAACGCCTCATTTATCGCTGCTGCAATCGCGTGAGCTGATTCCGGAGCAGGAATAATACCTTCCGTCTGAGCAAACAGAACACCCGCTTTAAATGAATCCAATTGCTGAATATCACAAGCTTCAATAAAATTATCTTTCAGCAACTGACTAACGAGGGTTCCTGCACCATGATAACGTAAACCACCAGCATGAATATGTGCCGGCGCAAAATCATGTCCAAGAGTAAACATAGGAATGAGTGGAGTGTAACCAGCTTCATCTCCAAAATCATACTGAAATTTTCCTCTGGTTAGTTTAGGACATGAAGATGGTTCTGCTGAGAGAAAGCGTGTTTTCTTTTCTCCACTAAAATTATGGCGCATAAAAGGAAATGAAATACCTGAAAAATTAGAACCACCACCAAAGCAACCGATTACCACGTCAGGGTATTCACCGGCCATCTCCATCTGTTTCTCAGCCTCAAGACCAATAATCGTTTGATGCAATGAAACGTGGTTAAGCACACTTCCTAAAGTATACTTACAATTAGGTGTGCTCATTGCCAGCTCAATAGCTTCTGAAATTGCAGTGCCCAAACTTCCCTGATAATTAGGATGTTCAGTAATTATCTTACGACCGGCCTTTGTCGACATCGAAGGAGAAGCAATTACCTGAGCTCCCCAGGTTTGCATCAGAGAACGACGATATGGTTTTTGTTCGTAACTAATTTTCACCATATAGACTGCCAATTCCAAACCAAACATTTTTGAGGCAAGCGACATTGCTGTTCCCCACTGTCCGGCTCCGGTTTCGGTAGTGACATTGGTGATACCTTCCTCTTTACAGTAATAAGCTTGTGCAAGTGCCGAATTCAGTTTATGTGAGCCAACAGGACTAACACTCTCATTTTTAAAATAAATGTGAGCAGGAGTATCCAATACTTTTTCCAATCCAAGAGCACGTACCAAAGGCGTTGGACGGTAAATCTTATATTTTTCATAAACCTCTTCAGGAATATCAATCCAGGCATCTTTGGAATTTAATTCCTGATCCACTAATCCTTTTGCAAATAAGGGGTACCAATCTTCTGCTTTCATTGGTTGTTTTGTTCCCGGGTGCAATACAGGCATGGGTTTATTAGGCATTTCTGCCTGGATATTATACCATTGAGTTGGCATCTCTTTTTCTGAGAGCAAAAATTTCTTCTGTTTCATTATTTTAATCTTTCAAATTAATACTGGATGCAAATTTAGAAAATATAAATGAAAGATTAAAATATAAAATACAACAAAATTGATATTTTGATATTATTTTTGTGCATATTATTTTAATTTTATAGTTTTCATGTAAATACCTGTGCTTCACAAAAAAATATTGTAATTTTGTAAGCAAACAATAAATTAAGCACATATGGTACAATCAATGACAGGTTTCGGTAAAGCAACCGGTGAGTATAACGGAAAGAAAATTGTGGTTGAAGTCAAATCATTAAACAGTAAGCAATCTGATATATCCACACGTCTTGCGGGCTTGTACCGGGAAAAGGACATTGAAATCAGAAATGAAATTTCACAAAGTCTGGAACGTGGAAAAATTGATCTGGCACTTTATATAGAAAATACTTCAAAAGAAACTGCCACGCAAATAAACCAGTCGGTTGTGGAAACTTATTATAAGCAAATTCAGATGATTTCGGAAAATACAGGCATTGAAATGCCATCCAACTGGTTTGAAATTATCTTACGCTTGCCTGATGTAATGAAAACCGAAACATCAGAATTGGATGATAACGAATGGATTGAAGTAAAAAAGATTCTTGCTGAAGCACTTACACAATTAAAAACATTCAGAATACAGGAAGGAAAATCATTGGAGAAAGTTTTTCGTGATAAAATAAGACACATCGCATCACTACTGGATGAAATAGCTCCTTTTGAAGCTGAGAGGGTTGACAAAATCAAAGCTAAACTGGAGGAAAACCTGCAAAACATCGCTGATAAATTTGATTATGATAAAAACAGACTTGAGCAGGAACTTATTTTTTACATTGAAAAGCTGGATGTTAATGAAGAAAAAGTGAGGTTAAAAACACATTTAAATTACTTTATTGAAACAATGGAGAAAGAGCATGCTCCGGGTAAGAAACTGGGCTTTATAACTCAGGAAATAGGTCGTGAAATAAACACCCTGGGTTCAAAATCAAATCATAGTGAGATGCAGAAGATTGTAGTACTTATGAAAGATGATCTGGAACAAATAAAAGAACAAGTTTTGAATGTTCTGTAGAAAATCTTTCCATTGTGTACAATTTTAGGGAATTGTCAAAACAGCTAAACGATGACAAAAATATCAGATTTTTTTCGGACTGTCTACAGATTCATATCTCATGACGTATGGCGAATTACAGAAACTGAATTATCTAAGAGTAAACGTGTTTCCTACCGTTTATTAAAGGTATTGGTTATTTCTATCCGTCGGATCACCCAGGATAATCTGGTGATAAGGGCTTCAGCTCTCACCTACTCTATTTTGTTTGCGCTCGTCCCTATGATTGCACTTTTCGTTGCTATAGGAAAAGGGTTTGGCGTAGAAAATCTGATTCAGGAGAAACTTGAAGATGCATTAGTTGCACAAAAAGAACTTATTCCCACTATTCTGGATTTCGTTGAAAAATATCTGGAGTCAACACAGGGAGGACTTTTCATCGGAATTGGCATATGTATTTTACTATTTTCGGTACTGAATTTTTTCAACCAGGTTGAAAGGACATTCAACAGTATTTGGGAAGTTAAAAAATCACGTTCCATCATGTTGCAAATTACGTCCTATTTTTCTGCCCTGTTTTTCATTCCTGTTTTCATGGTATTATCAGGAGGGATTAGTATTTATTTTAATAACCTGATTGCTGAACTACAACTTCAGTACATATTATCCCCCATCACCCGTTTCGGAATGAAATTTACGCCGTATTTTATCAGTTGGATAATATTCTCATTTATGTATATTGCTATCCCAAACACACGGGTAAACTTTAGGAATGGCGCAATAGCAGGTATTATTGCCGGAACAGCATTTCAATTCTTTCAGAATATTTACATTAACGGACAAGTTTATTTATCACGTTACGATGTGGTTTATGGTAGTTTTGCAGCCATTCCCTTATTGCTGTTATGGCTCCAGATTTCCTGTCTGATTATTCTGCTTGGAGCCGAAATTTCTTACGCATCACAGAATCTACAGAATTACGATTATGAAGGTGATAGTAACAACATAAGTATACGATATAAGAAATTTCTCACTTTATTTCTTACCTATGTGATTGTAAAAAGATTTGAGAATAATGAACCAGCATTAAAAAATGATGAAATTGCAGCTAAATATAAACTACCTATTCGTTTAGTCAACCAGATATTGACTGAACTTACCGACATATCAATTATTATTGAAATTATTGATGAAGATGTAAAAACAAGGGCCTACCAACCGGCATTAGACATCAACAAACTAACAGTTAACATGTTATTTGAGAGATATGAATCGAAAGGTTCAGAATTATTCTTATCAAATAAGAATCCTTTTTTGGATGAATTTTGGCATAAACACACCAAATTTCAACTTAAGTGTATGGAACCTGACAATGACACCTTAATAAAAGATATCTAATATCACTTTCATATGGTCATAGGAATTACAGGAGGAATCGGCAGTGGTAAAACAACTTTATCGAATTTACTTCGTTCACATGGTTTTCCTGTGTATGATACAGATAAAGAAGCTCGTAGGTTGCAGAATGAGAATGTAAGATTGATTGATCAGACAAAAGCATTATTCGGAGAAGATATTTATAAAAACGGAGAACTGAACCGAATAGCAGTTGCGTCGATCGTTTTCCGTCAACCAGAATTATTAATGCAGCTATCATCCCTTGTACATCCGGTGGTTAAGAATGATTTCATTCAATGGGCTAAATCATTTAATCAGGAGAAACTCCTTTTTATGGAAAGTGCCGTACTTTTCGAGGGAAATTTTGACACAATGACAGATAAAATTATTCTTGTTACTGCATCTGATGAAATTCGTATTGAAAGAGTGATGAAGCGGGACAGACTTTCCAGAGAAGAAGTAATAGCCAGAATGAAAAATCAGATTCCCGAACTATTAAAAGCTCAGAAATCTGATTTAGTTATCAATACAGATCAGGGATTACCTGAAAATGTGCTAAAATCAATTATAGTTTGGCAACACTGAATAATCTTTTGAATATCTCAGATTCTGTTGCACATAATTTTCGTCGTATTTTACTTTAACATCAACAACTTTCCCTGCATTATCCTTTACAAGTTCATATACAGGATTTACAAACCCTTTGTAGGGAGCAATGTTCAACCGTCCATACCTTGCCAGAACTTCTTTATGTATTTTTTGATCCACTTTCACAGCATAAGTTTCAATCAAATGTTTTGCACCTTCAAAATCTCCGGTTGATTTCACTCTCTGTATTTCAGCCAATAGTTTGCCAAACAAGTCACGAAGTTTTGTATAATCATTAATTACAACATATGTTTTTCCCTCTTTGGTTTGCAATTCTATCACCTTATCTGCTTTACCTTTTTCATAAGCCCAGCCAGCAATGAGTTGACGGTTACGCATATGTGCCTGTTCAATGTTTTTACCGGGTTGAATCCGGGTAAGCTGTGTCATCAAGCCATTCATGATATACTGATAATAGGCTGTTTTATAAGCATCTTTATCGGGCAATAGACCCAATTCCACCATCTTTGGATCAGCCATATAATACAAGCCAAATAAATCGGCACGTGCCTCTTCAACAGGCGATCCATATGCCTTCAATGCATCGGGACTAACTCCTGGCAACAGTTTTCCTGAACCATGACCCAAACATTCATGTAAATCAGTGTGCAGATTATTTGTTAATGAACCGTATTCTTTGGCACGATTGATTTCTTCTTCACTCCACATAAATTCTTCCATAAATCCACTTCCCTGAGCAGCTTTATCGTAAGCATCTGTAATATTCTCAATTGTTACTGACTTTGAACCATGATCCCTGCGTATCCAATTGGAATTAGGCAGATTAATACCAATAGGAGTAGCAGGATAGCAATCGCCTCCCAGCATAGCTGCAGTAATTACTTTAGCTGAAACTCCTTTTACTTTTTCTTTTTTAAATTGCTTATCAACAGGAGAATTATCTTCGAACCACTGAGCATTATTACTAATAATTTCAGTTCTCTTTGTGGCCTCAATATCTTTAAAGTTGACCATTGCTTCCCAGGTGGCTTTCATCCCGAGAGGATCGGTGTATGATTCGGTAAAACCATTCACGAAGTCAACCTGAGAGTTAAGATCCTGCACCCACAAGATAGAATATTCATCGTAGGTATTCAAATCTCCACTTTTATAATATGATATCAATGAATTGATTACACTCTTCTGTTGGTCATTTTCAGCCACAGTGACAGCTTTCTCCAGCCAACCAACAATTCGCTGAAGTGCCGGGCCATACATTCCGTCAACCTTATATGTTTTTTCAATCAATTTACCATTTTCCTTCACAACTTTGCTATTTAAGCCATAAGGCACAGGTGTTGAGTCGTTAGGATCCACCATTTTACTATAAAAGTTTTCAACCTCCTTTTGTGTCACCCCTTCGTAGAAATTATTAGCCGAAGTTGCAATCAGGTCAAGCCCTGAAGCCTGGTTTGTACGCTTACTGTACAGAGCCGGATCAAAGATTACCGGAAATACTCTGTTTACAAATGATGTCACCGATTCATTATCAGCCAAAGGCAGCATTGTTGAATCGATACTATTAACAGCTGATTTCAGAAAATCCTCAGAAAATGCAGGTACAAATTTATCTTCAGAATAATGATGATGAATACCATTCCCCATCCATATTTGTTTCAAATAGGTTTCAAGCGCTTTAAATTCAACATTATTTTTATCTCCTGCATAATTCACATATACAGCTTCAAGCATTCTCCTGATGGTCAGGTTATTTTTGTGATTTTGATCATACAGGATATCACGGCCTTCAATGGCTGCTTCCGAAAGATAATAAATTAATAATTTTTGATTTAAAGATAGCTC
The DNA here is from genome assembly GCA_034927265.1 of Paludibacter sp. Taxonomy (GTDB): domain Bacteria; phylum Bacteroidota; class Bacteroidia; order Bacteroidales; family Paludibacteraceae; genus Paludibacter. Next base: position 24,326 of record JAYFQH010000020.1, on the reverse strand, counting down.
TTCAAATCCGTTTACCTTATAACGCAGAATCTCAACATCTGCAAATTTATCTACAGAGTAAACAAATTCATCTTCTGTTTTATTTTGACCACATCCGGCCAAAAGAATCATACTCATGATAATAATTGTTATTTGTTTCATATTATTTTATGTTATTTTTCAAAAGTTTTTGCTTCTTCCCAGAGCTTATCCATTTCAGCTAAAGACATTTTTTTGAGGTCTTTACCTATAGTTATAGTTTTGGATTCCAAATAATTAAATCGCTGAATAAATTTACGATTCGTACGTTCCAAAGCATTTTCAGGATTAATATTGTACAGACGTGCCGCATTAATCAAACTAAACATCAGGTCACCGAACTCAGCCTCCATTTTATTCTGGTCCATAGAGGCAATTTCTGCTTTCAACTCGTTAATTTCCTCGTTAACTTTATCCCAGACTTGTTCACGTTCCTCCCAGTCAAATCCTACACTCCGGGCTTTATCCTGTATTCTGTGGGCTTTAATCAGCGCCGGAAGTGATACAGGAACACCTGAAAGTACCGTTTTGTTTCCGCCTTTTTCTTTTAGTTTAAGATCTTCCCAATTTTGCATCACTTTCTCAGGACTGTTGGCTTCAACATCACCGAAGATATGCGGATGTCTGTAGATGAGCTTTTCACAAAGATTTTTTGTAACATCATAGATATCGAAGTCACGGCTCTCATTTCCCATTTCAGCATAGAAGACGATATGTAACAATAAATCTCCCAGTTCTTTACTGATTTCCTTTTTGTCGTCTTTTAAAATGGCGTCGGCCAACTCATAGGTTTCCTCAATTGTAAGAGTCCTCAGACTTTCAAATGTTTGTTCCTTATCCCAAGGGCATTTTGTACGTAGCTCCTTCATGATTTCCAGTAAACGCCGGAATTCATCTAATTTCTCCTGAATATTATGCATTCTTAAAACTTCATCAAAAAATTATTTATACCAATCATCCTGAATTTTCAGGAACTTAACTATTTTATCTTCAAGAAACATATTTCTGCTTTTTAACTGCTGATACAGAAACTGAGTTTCCAAAAGATTTTTTATCCGATAGCTGACTTCAATCAAATCAAAAGGTTTCGAAAGAAAATCTTTTGCGCCACCGGCAAGTGCCTTATGTTTTGCTTCAGAGGTAATATCAGCAGTCAAAACCATAATAGGCAGAAATTTATTTGGGCTTAATGACTTCAAGCGGGCTTCTTTGAGCTGTTCCATCACCTCAAAGCCATTTAAACGGGGCATCATTAAATCGAGCAAAAGCAACTCGGGATCAAATGATTTTACAAGGCCAAGTACTTTGCGTGGATCAGTTGTTGACTCTACATTCGTATAACCTTCCATTTCCAGCAATCCTTTCAGCACATCAATATTGGATTCAAGGTCATCCACTATTAGAATTTTGGCATTTTTAAGATCGTGATCAATCATAAACTTTATATTTTATTGTTTAAAAATTTTTTGTATATCAAAGCTGTATTTATTTTATCTAAATAATTCTTTATCAATTTCATTTAAGAATTCAATTACATCCAGTGGTTTTGTCAGATAATTCTTTGCTCCTGCTCTTTCGAGTTTTTTCACTTGTTCCGGCATAACATCAGCACTGATAACAATCACCGGTATATTTTTAGTATTTGGATTTGCCTGTAAATCTTTCATAACATCACTTCCGTGAATATCAGGTAAATCCAGGTCAAGCAATATAATATCAGGATGCTCCTCTAAAGCCAACTGTACAGTATTCTTTCCAAACATATTACAAATCAGACGAATTCCCGGACGATGACTCATAATTATTTGCTCAAGGAATTCAGTATTCGATTTATTATCCTCAATATACAAAATAGTACCCTTAATATTCGACGGATCAATATTGGAGTTGCTTATATCAATAAGTCCATCAACACTATTCATTGCATTCTCTGAAGAACAGGGTAATTCAATCCAGAAAGTACTACCATCACCAATTTTACTGGTTACACCAATTGCTCCACCCATTACAGTCATGAGTTCTTTTGCTATTGAAAGTCCTAAACCAGTACCTTCGGTATTAAGCATTTCTTCGCCGAACCTCAGGAATGGAGTGAAAAGCTTTCCAATATTATTTTCCTCAATTCCAATTCCGGTATCCTTAATCATTATTTTCAAACTTTCGGATTTATTGTTATCAGAACTGACAAGTATTGAGTTTATTTTTACCGATCCGCCTTTTTTATTATACTTGATACCATTGTTCAATAAATTAACCAATACTTGTACAAGTCTTTGTTTATCAGCCTTTACAAATAAATTATCCTGAGCTTGTTCTTTGTAATCAATTGTAATTTGCGATTCTTTTGTAAGTGGCCTTACCAGGTCAATAGCTTCATTGACAACTTCCTTAACTTTTACAAGTTCCATTGACAAGGTTACCTTTCCTGATTCAATTTTGGCGATATCGAGCACCTCATTAATTAAACGGAGCAGATGTCGTCCACTTTTAAGTATATGCCCCACACCTTTTCTTTGATTTGCAGTAAGATCGCCCATTTCAAACAATTGCGCAAATCCAAGTATTGAGTTCAAAGGAGTACGAAGTTCATGGCTCATTCTGGAGAGAAAATCACTTTTTGCCCGGTTTGCCTCTTCTGCCTCTTGTCTGGATTTTTTTAATTCATCCTCATTTTTCTTACGCGTAATAATCTCGTTCATCAGAATCTCATTGGTAATCATTAACTCTGATGTACGCTCATTTACCTTTTGTTCAAGATTAATATTAAGGTCATAGATTTCGTTTTCAACTCTTTTTCTGGCGCTAATATCCTGCATTATTGACACATAATGAATTACCTCACCTGCATCATTAATTATCGGGTTAATTGAAATGCTTTGCCAGTAATACTCTCCATCTTTCTTTTTATCGATAATCTCACCTTGCCAGGCAACTCCCGATTGTATAGTCTCCTTCAGCCTTTCGTATTCACCATCCTCCTCATCTGCCCCTCTGAGAACATTAAAGTATGTTCCGATCATTTCTTCTGGTTCGTAACCGGTGATAAATGTAAATGCCGGATTCACATATTCAATTAAATAGTCTAATCCGATGATTACAATCATATTAGGACTCTGCTCAACTACTTTTGAAAATTTCAAAAGATCCAGTTCAGCCTGCTTCCACTCAGTTATATCTTCTTTAACTGCCAGATAGTGAGTCATCTTTCCATATTCATCTAATATTGGTGAAATACTGGCTCTCTCCCAAAATAATTCTCCGTTTTTCTTCTTATTGTGAAACTCACCATACCATGTTTTGCCGGCTGTAATCGTTAACCACAAATTTCTGTATAATTCATCCGGCTGTTCTCCCGATTTTAACACATTAGGATTTTTTCCTATTGCTTCATCCAATGTGTAGCCAGTAAGCTGTGTAAACTTTGGATTAACATATTCAATTGTTCCATCCAGAGCAGTAACCACCACTGAAACAGGACTTTGTTCAACTGCCAGTGAAAGTCGTCTGAGTTTTTCTTCCACAAGTTTACGTTCCGTGATATTCGCAACGAAACCATACCACGTAACACTTCCATCTGGTAACTTCTCCGGTATTGCTTTAGAGTAAATCCACTGTAAATCTTTATCAGGAAGCTGTACTCTGAATTCTGAGGCAAAATACGTCAGATTCTTTGCCGATAATTCGATTGCATCCATCACTAATTCTTTATCTTCAGAATAAATAACTTTTGCAATAGGTTCGAAACTATCTACAACATCCTCTGGCGAACAACCAAAGATATTTCTTATTCCATCAGAGGCTACAGGTACAATATAATTTCCGTTAAGTTTTCTGGTGAACTGATAGATCATGTCCGGCAATTGAGAAGAAAGTTTTCTGAACTGAATATCTTTTATTCTTATTTCATTTTCAGCTTTTCTTCGGTCTGTTATATCACGGGCAGATGCATAAATTAAGTTTCCTTTCATTTGCGTACGCCATTCTATCCATCTTACAGAACCATCTTTACGCAGGGACCTATTCACATAATCAACTAATTTTCCTCCATTCGTCTGGTTATAAACGGCTTCCAAAGTATCTTTTCGATCATCAGGATGGATAAAATCAATAAATTTCCTTCCTATCAACTCCTCTGCTGTATAGTCTAAAACTTTTTCCCAGGAACTGTTTACCTTAACAATATTACCATCGATATCAGCAATACCTAATAAATCCTGATTGATTTGTATGAAGTTCTCCAGTTCTTCTTTCTGTTGTTTTCCTTCGGTAATGTCCAGGAAGATGGTTGTAAAATACATTTTCTCATTTGAAAATGCCTGTACTTTATACCATCTGTTGAGAGGTTCGGAGTATTGTTCAAAGTTATGATTTCCTCCATTTAAGGCAATCTTCCCATACATTCCAATCCAGTCAAACTCACTATTTTCGATACCAGGAACTACTTCTCTTACATTCCGATTGAGAATATCTGCTCTGTTTAAGCCAGTCAATTTCTCAAAGGTGTTATTTATTTCTAGAAATGTATAGTCAAAAGGATTACCTTTATCATCTAATATAATTCTGTGGTGAGCAAATCCTATTATAGAATTGTTAATCAGTGAATTAATTAATATTGCATCCATATTATGAAGTTCAGCGAAATGAACAAAAACCGCTCTGTTCAAGTTGCCTTGCAAAGTTACTTAAAAGTATGATAATTACAAGATTTGTAACTCATACCTAAAAAATAAACTCAAAAAAATATATTTTTTTTCTTCTAATGATGCAATAAGCTATCATTAAGAATAACATCGTACAAAGCAAAAAAGACCTGTCAGATTAGAGACAAGTCTTTTTTAATAATTAACAATCTTTATATACAGGTATTACCTTTATTCTTCAAGCAGAATTTCCATGATAGTACATGCTGCTTTAGCTACAGGACTACCAGGTCCAAAGATGGCAGCGACGCCTGCTTTGTATAGATAATCATAATCCTGTGCAGGAATAACTCCACCTGCAATAACGATAATATCTTCACGCCCTAGTTTTTTCAACTCTTCAATAACTTGTGGCACTAGAGTCTTGTGACCGGCAGCAAGTGAAGAAACACCCATTACGTGCACGTCATTTTCCACGGCTTGTTTTGCAGCTTCAGCAGGTGTCTGGAACAATGGTCCCATATCTACGTCAAATCCACAATCGGCATAACCCGTTGCAACAACTTTTGCACCACGGTCGTGACCGTCCTGACCCATTTTGGCAATCATAATACGGGGGCGACGACCCTCTTTCTTTGCAAATTGTTCGGTCAATTCACATGCTTTCTGAAAGCTGGAATCATTTTTTGTTTCTGATGAATACACGCCTGAAATAGTTCTGATGGTTGCTTTATATCTTCCTGCAATTGCTTCGCAGGCATCTGAAATTTCACCCAAAGAAGCCCGTACACGTGCTGCCTCAACAGCAAGTTCGAGCAAATTACCGTTTCCTGTTTTAGCACATTCAGTAATTGCAGCAAGAGCTTTCTTAACATCAGCTTCATTACGGTTGGCTCTTAACTGATTAAGGCGTTCAATTTGTTGCAAGCGAACAGCCGTATTGTCCACTTCAAGAATATCAATCGGATCTTCTTTTTCCAGACGATACTGATTTACACCCACGATAACCTGTTTTCCTGAGTCAATACGTGCCTGCGTTCTTGCCGCGGCTTCCTCGATGCGCATTTTAGGAATTCCTGTCTCAATAGCAGCAGCCATACCACCCAGTTTTTCAACTTCTTCGATTAAAGCCCAGGCTTTCTCAGCAAGTTCGTTGGTTAATGATTCAACATAGTATGAACCAGCCCAGGGATCAACTTCACGACAAATGTCTGTTTCTTGCTGAATATAAATCTGGGTGTTACGTGCAATACGGGCAGAAAAGTCGGTAGGTAATGCGATTGCTTCATCGAGTGCATTTGTATGCAATGATTGAGTATGACCCAATGCAGCACCCATTGCTTCAATACAAGTACGACCAACATTATTGAAAGGATCCTGTTCTGTAAGCGACCAACCTGAGGTTTGAGAGTGCGTACGCAATGCCAGCGATTTAGGATTCTTAGGATTGAACTGTTTAACAATCTTCGCCCAAAGCATTCGTGCAGCACGCATTTTTGCAATTTCCATGAAATGATTCATTCCGATCGCCCAGAAGAAAGATAAACGGGGAGCAAAAGCATCAATATCCATTCCTGCATTTACACCTGCACGCAGATATTCCAATCCATCTGCCAGCGTATATGCCAATTCGATGTCAGCTGTAGCTCCGGCTTCCTGCATATGATAGCCGGAAATGGAGATAGAGTTGAACTTAGGCATATTTTTAGAAGTATATTCGAAAATATCTGCGATAATCTTCATTGAAAACTTAGGTGGATAAATATATGTATTACGCACCATAAATTCTTTCAAAATATCATTCTGAATGGTTCCGGCCATCTCTTCAAGTTTAGCCCCCTGTTCAAGACCTGCATTGATATAAAAAGCGAGAATTGGCAATACAGCACCGTTCATTGTCATAGAAACCGACATTTTGTTCAATGGAATACCATCAAACAACACTTTCATATCTTCAACCGAACAGATTGACACTCCGGCTTTACCAACATCCCCTACTACCCTTTCATGGTCTGCATCATATCCACGGTGCGTTGCAAGGTCAAATGCGACAGATAAACCTTTTTGTCCGGCAGCCAGATTCCTGCGATAGAATGCGTTTGATTCTTCAGCTGTGGAAAAACCTGCGTACTGACGGATAGTCCATGGCTGCATGGCATACATAACGCTGTATGGTCCACGAAGATAAGGAGGTAATCCTGCTGCATAGTTCAGATGATCTAAGCCGGCAATATCTTCTTTTAAATAATAAGGTTTTACCTGAATTAACTCAGGAGTTAACCAGGAAGAATCTGATTTAGCGACAGCTTGTGATGCTGTAAATTCATCAATTTTAATGTTTTTGAAGTTGGGCTTCATATAAATTTATTTTACATTAATCAATGTCGATCTGACATTGGTTTATTAATTTAATTCAACTTATCGGAAAAAGAATAAAAACAGACAAATCCCATACTGCATGAGAAATTACAAGCGATACAAGATTTTTTTTATTAAACATAAACATCAATCCCCAGAAAGCACCGCATACCATGGCTGCCATAATAAGCATGAAATTGAATGACCATATATGCACCAGTGTGTAAACCAACGTAGTAAGAATAAATGCCGTCCAGTCACCATATTTATTACCAAGAGTACGCTGAACATAACCTCTCCAGAAGATTTCTTCAGCAGGACCTATCAGCACCAGAAGAAGCGTTCCAACCAAATACAGGTTACTGCCATCTTTCATACTATAGATATTGCCTATTTGAGGTTTAGCAAAATCAAACCATGCAGTGGAAAGATAATTTCCCAAATAAAACACTCCATATAAAACTACTGCAGAAAGAAGTCCCAAAACTATTTCACGGGAGCTGAATCTGAATTGCTTACTGAAATTTTCACCCAGAAATATGCTAAGAAGCCATAATACTGAAGCTGAAATACTCATAGCAAACCAGAAATTCATTATTCCGGCTGTCCAGGGGGAGAACATAAAGAACCACAACCCGGCAGCAATTAATATAGCTATTATTATTCTATTTTTCATAAGAGTACTGATATGAAATTCAATATAGAAAGTAATAACGCAAACATCATCACTAATTGAGCCGACATCCCATCTAGATCTTTAATCAATTCAGGTTTTTCAACATCAGCCTTCATCATAATTTTAATATTCTTCAATGCAACTGGTACAGTCAACAAGGTAAGTAGTGTTAAAGGATGAAGCATACCAACTGCATTCATAAAAATGAGCGCGATATAGGCGCCAAGAGCTAAAACAACATATTGTATTTTTGAACCTTTAACACCAAGAAGCATCGCCTGAGTTTTGATATCTGCCATACCATCGTGTTTAATATCGCGGGTATTATTGGCATGCAGAATATTCACTACCAGCATGGCAACTGGAACATTTAGCAACAACACATCCCACTGTAATGTACTTGTCATTACATAAGCTGTACCTAAGCCAATCAGAGGACCATAAATGATGAAGATTAGTAAATCACCCAACGCCACTGCTTTAAACTTGTAGTAAAAATAGGTTCCGGCAACACCAATAAGACCTATCCATAACAAGTCGATTCCAGTAAAAATCGTCAGAATTAGTCCTACTATGCTACCAATCAACAACATTATCAACCCGAAGATTAATATCGTTTTAGGTTCAAAGACACCATCTACAAGCATTCTGCTTGATCCGAAAGATTCTTTTCTGTCGATATTTTTTTTGAAATCAAAATAGTCGCTTATCAGATTTCCTGCGGCATGTACAAAAATAACCCCTATCAGGGCGACAATGCCAAACCACCAGTTGATATCACTGTAGATTTCTTCCTTTTTATAAAACAAATAAGAAATGGTCAGTAATGCCGGCATTGTAGAAGCCGGGAATGACCAGGGCCGTGTAGCTACGACCCAGTTTTTAAATGGCTGTTTCATGATGATTTAAAAATTGATTAATTTTAAAACGATCAACCAGTTTTTACAATCCCAACAAAGCATTGAATGCTTTTAGAGACTCCAGCACATTGGTTTTCACGTTAATAAAGTGAACAATTCCAATGGATTTTAGTTCATCAGTTGAGGCTGGAGCACCAGCAATAACAAGTATTTCCTTATCTTTTGTTAACTCATAAGCTTTAGGCGCAAGTTCTGCATATTCATCATCACTCGAACAGAGAACAATAATATCAGCATCCATTTTGCGGGCAGCCTCAACACCTTCTTCAACAGTAGTAAAGCCCAGATTATCAATCACCTCGTAACCTGCACAAGCAAAAAAGTTACAAGAGAATTGTGCACGTGCCAAACGCATAGCCAAACTTCCAATCGTCAGCATAAATGCTTTTGGACGTTTTGCTGATGCCTCAGTTGCAAAACGTAAGGCTTCGAATTCCTTCGCTGCACGAACAGGTTTCAGAGTTTCAATTTCACCCTCATTTTTAGCATCATTTACTGATTTTTTTCCTCCGGATACTTCTGTAAAGTTGGGGAATTGATTGGTCCCAAGTAATACCTCGCGGCGTGAAGAAACATTTTTAAGACGCTGAGATGCAGTGGCTTTCACCGCCTGTTGTACTTTACCGGCTTTCACTGCAGCAAGGAAGCCACCTTCCTCTTCGGTCTGCAGGAAAAGATTCCATGCTTGTGCAGCAATTTCTTTTGTTAATGTTTCAATATAATATGAACCAGCAGCAGGATCAGAAACTTTATCAAAATTTGATTCTTCTTTCAATAACAACTGTTGATTACGGGCAATACGTTCAGAAAATTCTTCCGGTTGATTGTATACGGAGTCAAAAGGCAATACTGTCATTGAATTTACGCCTCCCAGAGAAGCACTCATAGCTTCTGTCTGAGTACGCAACATATTTACGTTGGCATCAAAAATTGTCTTGTTGAACTCTGAGGTTTCAGCATGAATTCTCATCTTCATCGAGCAATAACAAATTCCGTCGACGGTATGAGAACACCCTGTTTTACGACATACAGGCTGATAAGCTTCCACAATCTTTGCCCAAAGCCATTTAGCAGCACGGACTTTTGCAATTTCCATGAAGTAGTTACTGCCAACACCAAAATTAAATTTAATTTTCTTTGCTGCTAATTGCGTATCAACACCTGCATCAACCATCATTGAAAGGTATTCATTCCCCCATGCAAGTGCATAACCGAGTTCCTGAGCAATATAGGCACCAGCATTGTTTAGTGTCGAAGCATTTACATTGATCACGCGGTAATGAGGAAGTTTAGCGGCAGCCTGGGCAGCCTCTGTCACCAGCGATATGATTTCTTCTTTGTCATAATTTTTTGCCCTCAGCAACATGCTATTGATTGTATCAAAGTTCACCGAACCTTGCAATTGTGGTGCAGCATATCCTTTCGAGTCAAAATACTCAGCAAGTAGGTCTACCAATTCAACAGTTTTCTTTGAGCAGGTTTTGAAATTCAACTCCACACAATCCGCAGCAATTCCATCCAACAATGTTGCAATGAAATCAGCATTCAGATCTTCTTTGTCAACTTTAAATCCAAGTGAATTTACACCTTTATTTAATAAATCAAGTGCTTTTTTATTGGCTATTGCAGCATCTTTTACAACGATATCCTGACGAACAAACCAGTCATTATCAGGTTTAGTGCCACGAATATAAGGAAATTTACCCGGCACAGCTTCTGTCAAAGCATTACTCTCAATATCTTCTGCACGATAGAAAGGCTTTACATTAAATCCTTCATTTGTTTTCCATACCAGTTTTTTATCAAAGTCAGCACCTTTTAAATCAGCAGTAACTTTATCCATCCACTCTTTTGTGGAAACAGCCGGAAAATCAGCCAATAAGTTTAATTTTTTTTCTGACATAATTTATTAATGATCTATGTTTTACTAAACGGCTGCAAAATTACTAATTATTTATGAATAACAACCATATAAACTTAAGTAATTCTCTATGATTTTCAACATATTTAACCCTGAAAATCAGATTCATTTTTTGTATCAATATCAAAATACAATAAGTATTTCTTACATTCTCAATGGCTTAACAACGCCAATTTGTCTGATAAAAAAGCAGAATTACACTCCTTCATGCCATATCGTCACAAAAACCACTATTGGTTATTATTTTGATATCACCACAGAAAAGCATAAAACTATGAATACAACTAATTCTACAAAGAAGAATGAAAACGAAATGGCTTTAAATAAGTACGCCATTAATTTAAATGAACGTGCCAAAGCTGGCAAATCCGACCCTGTTATAGGCAGAGATGATGAAATTCGTCGTGTACTACAGATATTAAGCAGAAGGACAAAAAACAATCCTATTTTAATCGGCGAGCCTGGTACTGGTAAAACAGCTATTGCGGAGGGCTTAGCACACAGAATTGTGCGAGGAGATGTTCCTGAAAATCTGAAATCAAAACAAATTTATTCACTTGACTTAGGAGCTCTTATTGCAGGCGCAATGTATAAAGGTGAGTTTGAAGAGCGTTTAAAATCGGTTGTGAATGAGGTGATTAATTCTGATGGCTCTATCATCTTATTCATTGATGAAATTCATACTTTAGTGGGAGCTGGTAAAAGTGATGGAGCCATGGATGCTGCGAACATTCTGAAGCCAGCACTGGCAAGAGGAGAACTTCGCGCTATTGGCGCCACTACATTGAATGAATATCAGAAGTATTTTGAACAAGACAAAGCTTTGGAGCGCCGTTTTCAGATTGTAATGGTAAATGAGCCAGACATTGCAAGCACTATTTCAATTTTAAGAGGTTTAAAAGAAAGATATGAGAATCACCATAAAGTACGTATCAAGGACGATGCAATTATTGCTGCAGTAGAACTTTCAAACAGATACATCAGCGACAGATTCTTGCCGGATAAGGCAATAGACCTGATGGACGAGGCAGCAGCAAAATTACGTCTAGAAGTTGATTCTGTTCCTGAAGAACTCGATGTTATTGAAAGAAACATCAAGCAATTTGAAATAGAAAGAGAAGCAATTAAGCGGGAAAACGATACGAAGAAATTAGCTCAATTAAATGAAGAGATAAGTAAACTTAAAGAGGAAGGAAAAATAATTAGAGAAAAATGGTCCTCTGAAAAAGCCCTTATTGATAAAATTCAACAAGCAAAAATTGACATCGAGAAACTTAAATTTGAAGCAGAAAAAGCTGAGCGTGAAGGTGATTATGGTAAAGTTGCAGAAATACGATATGGAAAAATAAAATCACTGGAGAATAATATTGCAGCTTTTCAGTCGTCACTAGCTGATTTGCAGGGAGCCAATGCTCTGATCAAAGAAGAAGTTGATTCAGATGACATTGCCGACGTAGTAAATCGATGGACAGGTATTCCTGTAACTAAAATGATGCAGAGTGAAAAAAATAAATTACTACATCTTGAAGAAGAACTACACGAAAGAGTTATTGGACAAGAGGAAGCCATTGGTGCTGTTGCCGATGCAGTAAGAAGGAGTCGTGCCGGTTTACAGGATCCGAAACGTCCAATCGGTTCTTTTATTTTTCTGGGAACCACAGGAGTTGGTAAAACCGAACTTGCCAAGGCTTTGGCTGAATATCTGTTTGATGATGAGAACATGATGACGAGAATTGACATGAGCGAATATCAGGAAAAATTCTCTGTTACCCGATTAATAGGATCTCCTCCGGGTTATGTTGGATATGATGAAGGAGGGCAACTTACAGAAGCTATTCGCAGAAAACCTTATTCAGTTGTTCTTTTTGATGAAATTGAAAAAGCACATCCTGATGTCTTCAATGTTCTCCTGCAGGTACTCGATGATGGGAGATTGACTGACAATAAAGGCCGGACGGTGAATTTTAAAAACACAATCATTATCATGACCTCAAATATCGGCTCAAATTTGATTCGCGAGAATTTTGAGAAGATAAATCAGTCCAATCATGATGAAATTGTTGAAAAAACAAAAAATCAGGTTTTTGAATTATTGAAACAGAACATAAGACCTGAATTTCTGAACAGAGTTGATGAATTAATCATGTTCTCTCCTTTGAACGAAAGTCAGATTGAAAACATTGTGAAATTACAGTTATCTAATATTCAAAAACTTCTTTCAGAAAACAGTGTACATCTTGAAATAAGCGAGAAAGCAATAAAATACATTGCTCATAATGGATTTGATCCTCAATTTGGTGCAAGGCCGGTTAAACGTGCAATTCAGAAGTTATTACTAAATGATTTGTCGAAAGATTTATTAGCAGGAAAGGTTACCAACAACACGATAATTCATGTAGATGTAAATGAAGATGGTAAACTGGTTTTTATTAACTAAATTTTTCACCATATAAGTCATATAAGGAACATATAAGTAAATACCATATAAAGAAGAGACTGCGATTTAATTTTCGCAGTCTCTTTTAATATTAAGCATTAAATAAAAAACTTATACGTTCCTTATATGACTTATATGGTGAAAAATCAGGTATTCATACCACCACAAACATTAATCACTTGTCCACTCACATATGAGGATAAGTCTGATGCCAGGAACAAAGTAACTTTAGCTACTTCTTCAGGTTTTCCACCACGACGAAGAGGAATTGCTTCAGCCCATTTTGCACGTTGTTCGTCGGTTAATGCATGCGTCATTTCAGTTTCGATAAAACCCGGAGCAATGGCATTAGCACGGATTCCTCTGGAACCCAATTCCTTTGCAACTGATTTTGCCAAACCAATCATACCAGCTTTTGATGCAGAATAATTTGCCTGACCTGCATTTCCTGAAACTCCAACAACAGAACTCATATTAATGATTGAGCCTGTGCGTTGTTTCATCATTATAGGAGTACAAGCATGAATAAAGTTGAATGCAGACTTTAAGTTTACATTTATTACTGCATCCCACTGAGCTTCACTCATTCTCATCATCAAACCATCCTTGGTAATACCTGCATTATTAACCAGAATATCGATACGACCAAATTCCTTATGTATTTCTTCCACAACAACATGTGTATCTTCAAAATTAGCTGCATTTGAGGCATAACCTTTAGCTTTTACACCTAATGATTCAATTTCTTTTTGAGTCATTAACGCATTTTCATCGATATTCAGATCAGTAAAAGCAATCGCAGCACCTTCACTGGCCAGTTTCAGGGCAATAGCTTTTCCTATACCACGGGCAGCACCTGTAACAATTGCCACTTTTCCTTCCAATAATTTCATAAATTTTTGTTTTTAATTGATAATTGAAATTGTTTGTCTTTATATTCTTTCGCTCATCATCGAGAGCATAAATTCTTCGTTATTCTGAGTACGTTCCATACGGTCCTTCATGAATTCCATTGCTTCAATAGCATTCATATCCGACAAATATTTACGCAATATCCACATACGGTTCAGTGTATCGCTATCAAGCAAAAGATCATCTCTTCGGGTGCTTGATACCATGATATCAACAGCAGGGAATACACGTTTATTTGCAAGACGTCTGTCAAGTTGTAATTCCATATTACCGGTACCTTTAAATTCTTCAAAAATCACATCATCCATTTTAGAACCAGTTTCTGTTAATGCGGTGGCAATTATGGTCAGACTTCCACCATTTTCAATATTACGGGCTGCTCCAAAGAAACGTTTGGGCTTATGAAGAGCATTAGCGTCCACACCTCCTGACAGAATTTTTCCTGATGCAGGCATTGCTGTATTGTAGGCTCTCGCCAAACGGGTAATTGAATCCAGCAAAATCACCACGTCATGGCCACATTCTACAAGTCGTTTTGCTTTCTCATGTACCATTGAAGCAACACGCACATGACGTTCAGCCGGTTCATCGAAAGTGGATGAAATAACTTCTGCCTTTACGCTTCTGGCCATGTCTGTAACTTCTTCTGGTCGTTCATCAATTAACAAAACGATCATATAAACCTCAGGATGATTGGCTGCAATAGCATTGGCAATTTCTTTGAGAAGAACAGTTTTACCTGTTTTGGGTTGAGCAACAATCAATCCCCTTTGTCCTTTACCTATAGGAGAAAACAAATCGACCATACGCACTGAAAGAGGATCATTTTTACCTGTGCAAAGGGTAAATTTTTCATCCGGGAACAATGGAGTAAGGTGCTCAAAAGGTACACGATCACGTACATATTCCGGACTGCGACCATTAATTTTTGTAACCCTGATTAATGGGAAGTATTTTTCTCCTTCTTTTGGAGGACGGATTGAACCAACAACTGTATCACCGGGTTTCAATCCAAATAATTTTATCTGCGATTGAGAGACATAAATATCATCAGGAGAACTTAAATAATTATAATCAGCAGAACGTAAAAAGCCATAACCGTCTGCTACCATATCCAAAGTACCAGTACCTTCCAGAATACCATCGAAATCATATTGTTTCTCATACTTTTGAGGACTGAATTTAGGACGGTTATTGTTATTGGTATTATTGCTGTTATTATTTTGAGAAAAATTATTCTTGTGTTGATGAGAAGTTCCGATTGTAGGAGCAGATATCACCGTTTGGGAAACTGTTTCGTTCTCCTCCTGAACAAGAACGTCCCCGGGAGCTTCAGGAAGAATTTCATTTACAACCTCAGGTGTTGTTGAAAATTCATTATTTGAACTTTCTTCAATTTCAGGAAGAATATTTTTCTGGGTAGGTTTTACAACAACTAATTCATTCTCAATAGGAGTAGTTTTTTTTGAAGTTTTCTTTTTTGCTTGCTTTGTTTTTACCGGAGGAGTTTCGACCTTTTTTTGATTTTCCGTTTCAGCAACAGGTTGGTTCACCTGAATAATTTTTATTTCTTCTTTGATCTTCTGTTTTTCCTGGACAACTTTTTCTTCTGCATCGTTTTTCTTTTGCAATTCATCAGTATGAATGGTGTTTTTACCGTTGGCAGTCATTACCTTTTGTTCAGGATTCTTTTTCAATGCAACGCGGGATCTTTTACCTTTTGAAGGATTATTTTTCTCTTTTGCAGCTTTTTGTTGTGAATTTACGACTGCCTGGCGATCCAGAATGTCATACACTAGTTGCTGTTGTTGTGTTGAATTAGAAACCTTTAAATCTAATTCGGCCGCAATTTTTTTAAGCTCAGTCATATCTTTTGACTCAAGCTGAGTGAGATTGTAATTACTCATAAATTTTTTGATACGTTTATCAGGACGGAAATAATCGAACGATGTTATAAACGCTTGAAATAATAATTTTTAAAATTGAAATTAATATCGGTTGATATAAAAGCAGGCTTGCTTTATAATAGAACAGAAATATGCCACAAAGGTAAATGATTATTTTGAATTAACAAAGAATTGTTTAAATTTGCGTCCGGTTTTTTTATAAATTTAATATGAATATGCAGATGATGGCATATTAATCACCTGATTTTTTATCGAAAATATAATTATAATAATGAAAATACTATGGAATTTAAGTTGAGACTGACCATTATGAATTTCATGCAATTCTTCATTTGGGGAGCATGGATGATGACACTAGGTCATTATGGATTTGTTGAGAAACAGTGGAATGGAGCAGAATTTGGGTTGGTATTCTCGACGATGGGCTTTGCCTCGCTCATTATGCCTACACTTTTTGGCATCATCGCCGACAAATGGAAAGCTAATTATGTCTATGCAGTTTTGCATTTACTCTTCGGAGCAACTATGTGTTTTTTACCGCTTATTGATGCACCTATGCCCTTTTTCTGGGTATTATTGGTTGCTATGTGTTTTTACATGCCAACTATCGGTTTGAATAATTCTATCGGTTTTAAAATACTGAAGAACGAAGGTAAAGATCCAACAAAATATTTTCCTCCTATCAGGGTTTGGGGAACGATTGGCTTTATTGTTGCTATGTGGTTGACCAACTTCTTCACAAAAGATTGGGGATTGGGACAGAGCATAAAAGTTTCTTTTATCATATCAGCAATTGGTGCGCTTTGTCTTTCAATATTTTCATTTATATTGTTGCCGGTTATTAAGAAAAGCGAAGATGAAATACCATCAAAACAAAGATCTCTTACTGAAAAACTAGGATTGGAAGCTTTCGTCCTGTTCAAACAAAAGAAAATGGCCATTTTCTTTATTTTCAGTTTATTGTTGGGGGGTGCTTTACAACTCACAAACGCTTATGGCGACAGTTTCTTACAGGATGCAACTGTTTTTGAAAAGGGAGGATTAATTAATAATTTTTCAACTATAATACTTTCTATTTCCCAAATTTCTGAAACCCTCTTTATTCTTGCCATTCCTTTCTTTATGAAAAAATTCGGGATTAAGAATGTCATGCTGTTTAGCATGGTAGCCTGGGTTCTCCGTTTTGCATTATTTGGTTTTGCAGAGAATACTACTCTGGGTTTTGTATTAATTATCAGTTCATGTATTGTTTACGGTATGGCATTTGACTTCTTCAATATATCAGGAGCATTATTTGTTGAAAAAAATACCGACTCAAAAATTCAATCTTCGGCACAGGGTGTATTCATGCTAATGACCAATGGAATAGGTGCCGTTCTTGGCAATATTGTTGCAGGAGTGGTTATCGCTAAATGGTTTGAGAATCCGGTAACGCATGTAAAGGACTGGCAAAACATATGGTTTGTTTTTGCCGGTTATGCATTGGTTGTTGCGGTTTTGTTTGCAATAATATTTAAATACAAACACGAATCAGTTGAAAATTGAGAGTTGAAAATTAGAATGCTTATCAATTCTTTTAACTTTTAACTCACAACTCTCAATTTTTAACTTTTAAAATGGATTCTCATCAGATTTGCCAGCGTTTCCAAATGGAGATCCTGATTGTTGTGTTGGCGAAAAGGTAGTAGTATTATTATCAAAGTTGCCATTAATTTTAGACGAAATTGTTTGATAACCACCGCCTGCAGCAAAAGGATTATCCTCAGCATCAGAATCATCTTTATTCATGAACTTAGCATAAATATTTTTAAACTTGAGCTGAACATCACCGGTAGCACCGTTTCTGTGCTTTGCCACAATAATTTCAGCAATACCAAGCAGAGAGTTGCCCTGTGCATCTTCTGTAATTTTGTAATATTCAGGACGATGTATAAAACATACCATGTCAGCATCCTGCTCAATAGCTCCCGATTCACGAAGATCGGATAACTGCGGACGTTTTCCCTCCGGGCCGGAACGTCCTTCAACCCCACGATTCAACTGTGAAAGTGCAATGATAGGGATGTCAAGTTCTTTTGCCAACCCTTTTAATGATCTTGAAATGATACTCACTTCCTGTTCACGGCTTCCAAAACTCATTCCGGAAGCATTCATCAATTGCAGGTAGTCAATTACTATACACTGAATCTTATGTTCCTTAACCAATCTGCGCGCTTTACTTCTCAATTCGAAAATTGACAAACTGGGAGTATCGTCAATGAAAACAGGCGCATCCATAAGTTGTGTGATATCCTTATCAAACTTATCCCATTCGTATGCATCAAGTTGTCCGTTTTTAATTTTCTCTCCTTCAAGTTGACACACATTCATTATCAAACGGTTAACCAACTGAACATTTGACATTTCAAGAGAGAACACTGCAATCGGCGTATTGTAATCAACTGCCATGTTTTTTGCCATAGACAAAATAAAGGCCGTCTTACCCATGGCAGGACGAGCAGCAATAATGATCAAATCCGACTTTTGCCAACCGGAGGTAATTTTATCCAAACTGTGAAATCCACTCGGCACACCACTCGCACCCTGTTTCTGAGCTGCCTGTATCATACGGTTGCGGGCCTCCTCAATCACAGGATTAATCTGTGTCACATCTTTCTTTAGATTTCGCTGAGTCACTTCAAAAAGCATCCCTTCAGCTTCCTGCATCAAATCATCAACATCCGTTTTGTCATCAAAAGCTTTAGTTTGAATTTCAGAAGAAATACGTATCAATTCCCTTGCCAGGTATTTCTGAACGATAATTCTGGCATGATATTCAAGATGAGCAGCTGAATTAACTTTAGCTGTAAGGAGCGTTATATAATACGGACCTCCTACTTCATCTATCGTACCGTTTTTACGCAGCTGTTCTGTAACTGTATGTAAATCTACAGGTTGCTGGTGCACCACTAATTCCTGAATTGCTTCATATATTTTTTGATGTGCAATTTTATAAAAACATTCGGGCTTTAAAATTTCAGAGACAATTGAATATGCATCCGTTTCCAGCATAATTGCACCCAACACCGCTTCTTCGAGTTCCGGCGCCTGTGGAGGAAGTTTTCCATACTCATTGGCACTTACTTGTGGGGAATTTTGTGTCCGTTTATTGTTATTATAGCTTCGTTTTTCCGGCATCAATATAATTATTTAAAAAATTGAGATACAAATTTACACTTTTTCGAAGAGAATCAAAGTATTTGTGATTAAAAGCGGCCTACATACTTAAAGCAATTATCAAAGCCGCTCATATCAGTTGGGTAATGATCAAAAATACCATATACTGAAGAACCAGAACCTGACATTAACGCAAACAAAGCACCCTTTTCATATAGCTGACGTTTAATTTCCCCAACTATTGGATACTTTCTGAATACTGAATTTTCAAAATCATTTATAATGCAATCCTTCCAATCAGCAACTGGTTTTTTAATACTTTCCAATAGTGAATACTTTGGCTTTGCAGGTATAACTGACGCATACGCATCTGGAGTCGACACAAAAACATCCGGCTTGATTAATAATATATAATACCCTTCTAAAGAGAAATCCACAGGTTGAAAAACATTTCCTATTCCTTCTGCAAAAACAGCCTGATTATTAATAAACACAGGACAATCTGCTCCTAATTTTACTGCAAACCTCTCTAATTCTGCACCGGACAAATTAAGTTCGAACAGCTGGTTCAAAGCTTTCAACATATAAGCTGCATCTGAAGACCCTCCACCTAAACCTGCACCAAAAGGAATAAGCTTTTTTAGATGAATATCGACAGGCTGAAGATGATAGTTTTGTTGCAATAAGCGATATGCCCTGATTATAAGATTCTTTTCAGGATCAGTGTTAATATTTATTCCCGAAATCTGAAACTTGTAATCAGATTGGAGATCAGCATTCGAAGAAACATCCAATATGTTTACATCAAGTTCATCTGACAATGGTATAGGATAAAACACAGTTTGGATATTGTGGTAACCATCAGATCTTTTTTCTGTGATGTTCAATCCTATATTTATTTTTGCATTGGGATAAAACCTCATAATTGAGCAAATTAAAGAAAGTATAATTGTAAGAAAGTAGGTCGCAAAAATACAAATTGTATATGAAACAAGCTCATAAAAAACCGGGAAGTTTTAAACAAAGCTTCCCGGTAAACAATAAACTATCAGAAAAATTCTCGGTTGTGATATCTTTTTGCGTTAATACGCTACTTATTCTTGAACAAAAATTATTATTATTTCTTTATATGATTTCTATTTAATTTTATTTTGAACAAAAGTAATTACTTATGATTAATCCGTGAGGACAATTGGTAAAAAAAAGAGGACAATTGGTAAAAAATTTCATTTTTTATATTTGTTTGATATATTGTTTTTATTGTAAATTTGCACAAAATTACAGGCATGATTAAAACTATTTTATTGTTAAGTCCGGTTTACGTAACATTATTTTGGTCGATATTGCTTAATCTTGGGGGACAATTTGCCACCTACGCAAAAAAGTTCCTAGGAAAATTTATGATTTTTGCATTTTTTGTCTACTTCTCTCATCTTATCTTTTTTTACCCTTTCAAAAATCTTTATCTATTCATTGATCCAATTTACCAGTTTGCTTCATTAATGGTATATCCGATGTATTTTATTTATCTAAGACTGCTTACGATAGACAATATGTTCTCAATAAAAATACATTTTAAATATTTAATTTTACCATTTTCTTTATTTCTATTGTATCTTATCGGTTATACCTTCAGCCATCCTGAGGATTTGAGAATATGGCTCTTCAACAGAAATACCACAGTTAATTCAATTGAAATAGTATATTTAAAGGTTATCTTCTTTTTTATGCGTTTTGTCTTTGTTGCTCAGGCTATCTTTTTAATGATTCAAAGTTCAAAATTACTTAAAAGATACGCTGATAAAGCCGAACAATATTATTCTGATATTGAAGACAGTAAAAATTCGAATGTAAGAATCATTAATAATTTAATGATATTCACAGGAATTAGTTCGGTAATACTTGCTTCACTTGGTCGCGATTTCTTTGTGAATGAATTTATCATAACTGCCATTGCATCAATCATTTTCAGCATCTTACTTTTTATTATTGGCTGGATGGGATTCAAACAAAAATCAGTGAATACTGCTATTGAAATTTGTAACACCACTGACATAAAAGAAGAAGCAGATGAGAACAATTTTCAATCACAAAGTGTTCTAATGTCCAAAATTCTATATTTATTTGAAGATCAAAAATTATATTTAAAAGAGAATCTGAACATAATCGACCTTGCAAACCTTACAGGAACGAATCGCACCTATATCTCGCAACTAATCAACAATCATTATCATCAGAATTTCTGTACGTTTGTTAACACATTCAGGATTGAAGAAATAAAAAAATGCATTTTGGAAGATCCCACATGTACAAATCAAATTTTAGCAGAAAAGTGTGGTTTTAGTTCGGCGGATTCTATGAAACGTGTTGTGAAAAATATATCCGGTTTATCTGTGACAGAATTAAAAAAGAAACTTATTAAAGAATAATAACAAAATGGAATATACCCGTAAACCTGATTGGTTACGCAATAAATTATACAGTGACGCTAAATATTCAAATGTTCATACACTAATTAAAGGACATGGACTCAATACTATTTGCACCAGTGGGAAATGTCCTAATCAAAGTGAATGTTGGAGCAGAGGGACAGCAACTCTGATGATTTTAGGGGATATTTGTACCCGCTCCTGCAAGTTTTGCAATACAATTACTGGAAAGCCCCTGCCACCTAACCCTTACGAACCGCAAAAAGTGGCAGATACAATCCGCGAACTGAATTTAAAGCATGCGGTAATTACTTCTGTCGATCGTGATGATCTGAAAGATGGCGGTGCTGGTTTTTGGGCCGAAACAATCAGAACAATAAAAAAAGTAAATCCCGAAACTACTTTAGAGGTTTTAATTCCTGATTTTGAAGGAAAACCTGAACTGATTGACTTGATTATTGCTGAAAAACCGAACGTGATATCTCACAATCTTGAAACAGTCAGACGGATTACCCCGCAAATACGGACAAAAGCAAAATATGACACCAGTCTGAAAGTCCTTTCTTACATTGCATCAAAAGGGGTGGTAGCAAAAACCGGTATTATGTTGGGTTTAGGCGAAACGGAAGAGGAAGTCCTCCAATTAATGGATGACGCATTAGCTACAGGCTGCTCGGTACTAACCATAGGACAATACATGCAACCCTCCAGAAAGCACGCTCCTGTAACAGCCTATATTCATCCAGACAAATTCAGGGAATATAAGCAGATTGGATTAGAAAAAGGATTCAGAATTGTTGAAAGCGGCCCGTTTGTAAGGTCATCCTACAGAGCCGAAAAACATGTGCTCTGATTTTCATTTTTTGGGATTGGGAAATTTGTTTATTTGGAGTCAAATATTTTTCTTTCATTCATTTTTCGTAAATTTGCGCTCCAATTTTAAAACAGGTTTTACAATCAATCCTATTTCTCACAAATAATGAGTCTACACGCTGAAATCAAACGTCGCAGAACTTTTGCCATCATTTCACACCCGGATGCGGGAAAAACGACACTCACCGAAAAATTGCTGTTATTTGGTGGAGCCATACATGTTGCCGGAGCTGTCAAATCAAACAAAATAAAAAAAACAGCCACCTCCGACTGGATGGAAATCGAAAAGCAACGTGGAATCTCGGTTGCAACTTCCGTGATGGGTTTTGAGTATAAAAAACATAAAATCAACATTCTGGACACTCCCGGTCACCAGGATTTTGCCGAAGACACCTACAGAACACTAACAGCAGTAGATTCAGTAATCATCGTTGTTGACACAGCAAAAGGTGTTGAAGCCCAGACCCGTAAATTGATGAATGTATGCCGCATGCGCAATACTCCGGTGATGATTTTCGTAAACAAAATGGATCGCGAGGGAAAAGATCCTTTTGATTTGCTTGATGAACTCGAAGCTGAACTGGGAATTCATGTTCGTCCACTGAGTTGGCCGATTAATCAGGGATTTTCCTTCAAAGGAGTCTATAATATTTATAAAGATGACCTTGAATTGTTTACTCCCAACAAACAGACCATCAGCGAATCAGTCAAATTAAGCGACCTGAATAGTCCTGAACTGGACAAACTCGTTGGAGATAAAGATGCCCAGAAATTAAGGGAAGATCTGGAACTTATTGAGGGAGTTTATTCCACCTTTGATGTAAAAAAATATCTTGCAGGGGAACTGGCTCCGGTTTTCTTCGGTTCAGCTTTAAACACCTTTGGAGTAAAGGAATTACTGGACTGTTTTATCGAAATTGCTCCTTCTCCCCGACCCGTCCACACCCTTGAACGTGCAGTAGATCCTTACGAAGAAAACTTCTCAGGATTTATTTTTAAAATCCATGCGAATATGGATCCCAACCACAGAAGTTGCATTGCTTTCGTAAAAGTTTGTTCAGGAAAATTCGAACGAAACGTGAACTACAGACATGTCCGTCACGGTAAATTAATGCGCTTCTCCGCTCCGACCGCTTTCATGGCCCAGAAAAAAGAGACCGTTGATGAAGCTTATGCAGGAGACATTGTGGGATTACCCGATACTGGTACATTTAAAATTGGTGATACGTTGACTTCTGGAGAAAATCTTCATTTTAAAGGTCTTCCCAGTTTTTCTCCGGAAATGTTTAAATACATTGAGAATGCTGACCCTATGAAGACCAAACAACTTGAGAAAGGCATTAATCAGTTGATGGATGAAGGTGTGGCCCAGTTATTTATTAATCAATACAACAACCGTAAAATCATTGGTACTGTAGGACAACTTCAGTTTGAAGTGATACAGTACAGGCTATTGCACGAATACGGGGCTCAATGCCGCTGGGAAACTGTGAATCTGCACAAAGCCTGTTGGATAGAAAGTGATGATCCTACCGAGCTTGATAATTTTAAGAAAAGAAAAGCTCAATATATGGCTGTGGACAAAGAAGGTAGGGATGTTTTTCTGGCTGATTCAGGGTATGTATTGCAAATGGCGCAGAATGATTTTAAAAATATTAAGTTTCATTTTACATCTGAATTTTAAAAATATTCTCTTATTAATAGCTTTCACTTGACTGCTATTTAATACCTATATTTGTTTTGGGAGAATAATTTTCAAACTTATATCAAAATATTTATAAGGTTTTTGAGTTTAAATCTATTCAACATAATCTGATTTTTTGTTCAAATTGTAAGTATATAAGACTAAATTGGAGTTTAAAGTAAATTTCTTTCAATTTTATCTAACAAGTTGCTCTGATAATATTTCAATTCCCAATCTTTTTTGTAACTTTGCAAGAATTTTGGACTCACAAAAAAAATCTCTGTAAATTTTATGCAAAAGCACAAACCTTTTCATCTTGTTTTAGAAGATGGGACCGTTTTAAAGGGTAAATCCTTTGGTTACGAAAAAGCGGTAGCCGGCGAAGTTGTTTTCAA
>JAYFQH010000026.1:0-67555 GCA_034927265.1 Paludibacter sp. | reverse complement strand
ATTGAATGCTTCTTTGGTATAAGGAATATGCCAGGCTTTGAGACTATTGCTCCATCGGGCATCGGGAATGGTTTTGATTTGTTGAACTTTTAATGAATCGTAAGGGAAATCGACCCGGATGCGCAGCTCTTGCTGCAAAGTAATCTTTGTTGCTTTCATAGGTTTGAGGTAAATTGTAAACAAATAATTTTTCGGCATCAAAATTACAAAATAATCATCATACGGATATACATTTAATCAATAATCAGATTGGTAATCTTTCTTATATTCGAATCAATCGAATAACTCTGTTCGATCGGGTGTAATAAAAAAGCTGCCAAATCATTTCGATTCGGCAGCTTTCATTTATCATCTAAAAACTGTTGTTACAGCTTATTTTTTGTAGCCATAAACAGCTAAGTCGCCCAGTTCTTCTTCGATGCGGAGCAACTGGTTGTATTTAGCCATCCTGTCGGAACGGCTCAATGAACCGGTTTTGATCTGACCTGAATTGGTAGCTACGGCGATGTCGGCGATGGTAGCATCTTCAGTTTCGCCTGAACGGTGAGAAGTTACTGAAGTATAACCTGCACGGTGAGCCATTTCGATAGCATCCAAAGTTTCGGTCAAAGAACCGATCTGGTTTACTTTGATAAGGATAGAGTTGGCACAACCCAGTTCGATACCTTTTTTCAGGTATTCGACATTGGTTACGAACAAGTCGTCGCCTACCAGCTGACATTTTGAACCGATTTTGTCGGTCAACAGTTTCCAGCCATCCCAGTCGCCTTCAGCCATACCGTCTTCGATTGAATCGATAGGATATTTAGCAATCAGTTCAGCCAGGTAATCAGCTTGTTCGGCAGAAGTACGTTTTTTGCCGTTAGGACCTTCAAATTTTGAATAGTCGTATACGCCGTTTTTGTAGAATTCAGAAGAAGCACAGTCGAGACCGATCATTACATCTTTTCCGGGTTTGTAGCCAGCCAGTTCGATAGCTTTCAGGATAGATTCCAAAGCATCTTCAGTACCACCTGCAAGATTAGGAGCAAAACCACCTTCGTCGCCTACAGCAGTGCTCAGGTTACGGTCGTGCAATACTTTTTTCAGTGAGTGGAAAACTTCGGCACCCATACGCAGACCTTCGCGGAAAGAAGCAGCGCCCACCGGACGGATCATGAATTCCTGAAAAGCGATAGGAGCATCAGAGTGAGAACCACCGTTGATGATGTTCATCATCGGAACAGGCAAAGTGAAAGCGTTGGTTCCACCGATGTAACGATACAAAGGCAGGCCCAGGTATTCAGCAGCAGCTTTAGCAACAGCCAGAGAAACGCCAAGGATAGCGTTAGCACCGAGTTTCGATTTTGTTTTGGTTCCGTCCATCGCGATCATCATTTTGTCGATGGCACGTTGTTGCAAAGCGTCAACACCTACCAAAGCAGGAGCGATCACATTATTAACATTAGCAACAGCTTTCAAAACACCTTTACCCAAATAGCGACCTTTGTCACCATCGCGCAATTCGATAGCTTCGTTTTCGCCGGTTGAAGCACCTGATGGAACGGCAGCACGACCGATCACACCTGATTCCAACAAAACATCTACTTCTACAGTAGGGTTACCGCGTGAGTCCAATACTTCACGGGCAACGATTTTTTCAATTTTACTCATGTCTGATGATTATGAAATTATTAATTGTTCTTCTTATCTGATAAGGATTACACGCATTAAACGTCAACCTTTTTTCCGGGCACAAAGATAGGATTTTTTTTTGATGAGTGAAAATAAAATTTCAATGAAACAGGGTAAAATTATTAGTCGAGTTCCACGATGGTTATTCCTGCTCCGCCAAACTGTACATGTTCATCGCGTGTACTTTTTACGCCATGCACAGTTCCAAGATATTGACGGATAAGCTGACGCAATGCTCCGGTACCGGTACCATGCAAAATACGTACGGAAGAAACTCCCACCATCAGGGCATCATCGACGAAATACATTACTGCCTGAAGGGCTTCTTCGCCACGCATACCACGCACATCAATCTCCGATTTAAAATTGAGTTTTCGCTGCCTTACTTCTTCTGTTACTGTATCGGCAGCTTGATGTTTTCGATTTTCCTTCTTCAACTGATTATTGCTGATTGCTTCCAGTTGCGATAGCTTTACGGTCGACTTTAATTGCCCGAAAGCCACCAACGCATTTTTATCCTGCAATTCAAGAATAGTACCCGTAGCCGATTGATTTTTCAGACGCACCTGCATCCCGACAGCAAATAAAGGTTTCTCTTCTTTTACTGTATGAGGTTTTTGCCTGTTTTGAAGGATAATTTTCGGTTTACGAGCCTCAAGCTCCGGCTGAATATTGATCTTTTCTTTGAAATCCTGTAATTCTTTACGGATGATTTTTGTTTTTTCTTTGTCTGCCTGCGTTTCTTTGATCTGACGGATGGTATTTTCTATCTTAGCATTAGCATCTGCCAGCAACTGCTGAGCTTCCACTTTGGCTTTCTGCGTAATCTCTTTCTTCTGTCGATTGATCTCCGCCATGTCCGATTCGTACTTCAATACCAATTCTTCCAGTTTCTTTTCTTTGATACGAATTTGCTGACGTTTGTTTTCCCAGTAACGTTTGTCACGCACAATGTCCTGCAAGTGTTTATCATAATCGAGATGCTCCGAACCAACTTTATCTGCGGCATCAGCAATCAGATCTTCAGGTAAACCTATTTTACGGGCAATCTCAATGGCAAATGAGGAGCCGGGATTGCCAATTTGCAACTGGAACAAGGGTTGCAAGTGCTGACGATCGTACAACATGGCGCCGTTTACAATGCCTTCAGCATCTTCCGCAAAATGCTTGAGGTTGGTGTAATGTGTGGTAATCACCCCAAAGGCTTTATTAAGGTTGAATCTTTCCAGCGTTGCTTCGGCAATGGCACCACCTATCATCGGTTCAGTTCCTGTTCCGAACTCATCAATCAGCAGCAAGGTTTTTTCCTGACTGTTACGGACAAAGAACTTCATGTTGAGCAGATGCGAACTATAGGTTGAAAGATCATTTTCGATAGACTGTTCATCGCCTATATCAATAAATAAACGTTCGAAGATACCGCAACGGCTGCTATCGTGTACCGGAATCAGTAATCCGCATTGCAGCATGTATTGCAACAACACCACTGTTTTCAGACACACAGATTTACCGCCGGCATTCGGACCCGAAATCAGCAGGATTCTTTGCTTTTCATTTAATACAATATCCAGAGGAACTATCTGCTTGTTTTGTTTCTGTAAAGAAAGAAAAAGCAGGGGATGTATCGCTTTGTTCCATTCCAGCTGACATACATCATCAAGTCTTGGTTTGATGGCATGAATCTGTTCGGCAAACAAAGCTTTACTGCGTAAAAAATCAATTTCGCCCAGGAAATACTGGGATTGTACAATTTGCTCAGTGTAAGGACGCACAAAATTCGTGAATTCAATCAGGATGCGGATGATTTCCCTTCGCTCCTCTCCTTCCAGTTCACGAATGCGGTTATTCGCTTCTACCACCTGTGCCGGTTCAATAAAAACGGTCTTGCCACTTGCCGATTCATCATGCACAATCCCTGAAATTTTTCTTTTGAAGGCAGGAGAAACAGGAATCACCAAACGGCCTTCGCGCACCGTAGGCGTCACATCCTTTTCAACATAACCATCCACCTGTGCCTGACGCAGTATCGCATTCAGCGAACGCGAGACAGAACTCTGCACCTGCAGCATTTCCCTGCGGATGCGTGTCAGTTCGTGTGTAGCATGGTCCTTTATTTTTCCGAATTTATCAAGAATACTATCTATCTGCCGGATGATTTCGGGAAAAAGATTGACACCAACCAATAATTCGTGCAAATGCGGATAAAGTGACACTTCCTGTTTGGCAATGTAATCCACCATCCTACGTACCGCCTCCAAAGCCCTGCGAAGTTCAAACACCTCACGTTCATCCAGAAATAGTCCTTCCACCCTCACCCTCGACAAGCCCTCACGGACATCAAAGAAATCACCCATCGGAAGCGCTTCATCGGCATTGTTCATCAAACGCAGCATTTCATCCGTCTCACTGAGCCATTTCGTCACTAAACTATAATCGGAGGAAAAAGCAATATCATCCACCTTTTCTTTCCCTAATGTCGAAATACATTTCTCCAGAAGGATAAGGCGAATAGAAGTAAAATCTGTTTTATGTTCGAAATTCTTAGGATATAGCATATTGGCTGCAAAGATAAATCTATTTTTTTGCAATTATATTCATTACTGATGGCATTTTTCAGAGGACATGCTTGTATTTAATAAATTTTATTTTAATTTTGTGTGATTTTATTAAAATCTTAATACAAGCCATAATCATCGCAAACCATTAAAACTTATTTAAAATGAAAAAAGTAATGTATGCTGTCCTTTCGGGACTCTTCTTCATCTCCGGCGTTTATTCTCAGGACGTTATCACGAAGTTAAACGGAGACGACATCAACGCTAAGATCATCGAGATAACCCAGACTGAAATCAAGTACAAGAAATTCGATAATCTGGAAGGACCTATTTATACACTACCTATTAACGATGTTTTTTTGATTAAATATGAAAATGGTAACAAAGAGGTATTTACTCAAAACGACAAAGCCCAAAAGAGCTTTCCGGAAGGAATTCGTCCGGGAATGATGTACAAAGAACTTAAGGAAAAATACGATTACAACCTCTATACGCCACATTATAGCGATCCACATAACCTTTTTGCTGCCGGATTATGTTCATTCTTCATTCCCGGTTTAGGACAAATGATATCCGGCGAAGTAGGAAGAGGTTTCAGCTTTTTGGGTGGTTCAGTAGGATGTGCCCTTATTTACGGAATTGGAGGAGCAATGGTACTGGGAAGTATGGACCCTTATAGTGGTGACGTAAATACCTCCGTTATGGGAATGGGAACCGTATTAGCTATTGGTGGACTTATCGGTTTGATAACTGTTGACATTTATAGTATAGTCGATGCTGTACGTGTAGCGAAAGTAAAGAATATGTATATGCGGGATCTTCAGAACCTTTCCTCCTTTGAATTAAAACTCAGTCCGTATATTCAACCGGCTTCAATTCAGAACTTTAACACATCGGCTTCAGTAGGATTGACCTTAAAAGCCAGATTTTAAAATGTTTTGAAGTGAAAGATTGTTAGGTTTTGGGTAAAACTAAACTCTAAAATTCAATATTGAATGAATTATTACCCCATATTTAATTTGTTTAATAAAGGTAGTATTTCCGAATTCATTTTTGAAAAAGCAAACCATTTTCTCCCAAGATCTTTTAGTGATGCACCTATGTGATATAGCTCTGTGTGATCAATGATGAGAAACCGGTCGTGTGCCAGTTTCATTTCAATGATTTCCACAGGCGCATATTGCTGATTGAATTTTTGAACATCCAAAATCATCTGTTTGTTTAGCTGCTTTGTGTAGATAGTCAGTTTTACGCCTTCATTTCTTTTAGAAAACATTGTCAGCATATTATCATCAATATAATTATCGATCAATATAATCGATTTTGTAGCTTTACGGATCAGATCGGAGATGAATTTATACGCATCGAAGATCTGACCGTCAAAAAAAATACCTTTTTCAGGTTGAATATCTGTTTGTTCTAAAGCCTTAAATATCTCATTAAATTTAAGATCATTTTCTATCTGATGTTTTTCAATGCTGTCAAGTCTGGCAAAAACATAAGCATTATCAGACAGGTACCTTCTCATTTCAACAAAAGCATGGATAATCTGAACACTTACTTTAACGGCTGTTTGACTTTTAAGAACCGCAGACAGCATCGCAACACCCTGTTCCGTAAATACATATGGAAGATATTTTCTATGTTTTCCTTGTTGTTTTTCTAAGGTCGCAAATTGCGACCTTAGAGAAATATTCTGTTTATTACTTTTGTTTTCAACCAACAGATTCTTCAGATACTCCCATTCATTCTCAGTCAGTTGAAACATAAACATTTTAGGGAACCGTTCAATATTTCTTTTTACCTGTTCGTTGATTCTTTTGACATCAACTCCATATAATTCAGCCAAGTGACTATCAATCATCACCTGTACTCCACGAATTGTGTAAATCTTGTTATCAATATTAAAATCAGAAGGTAAAACAGCTAAATTATCCATAAGAATATAGTTAAGATGATTCAGGTTTTGAGGTTTATACAGACACAAAAATACAATTATTATCAAAGCACTCAATCATAAAAAAACTAAAATCCCGAAACTCTATAATAGAATTCCGGGATGAATGTCCGTAAAAATAATTCAGGTATCTCACACCATTTTCTCCATAGCTCCCCACAACTTATCATCTTCCGGCACAGGAGCAGTAATCTGAATCAGTTCTTTTGAAACCGGATGAATAAACTCAACATTTCGTGCATGTAAAGAAATACCTCCATTAGCGTTGGAACGTGGAAAACCATACTTGAGGTCTCCTTTGATGGGACAACCCATTTTAGCCAGTTGACACCGGATCTGATGATGACGTCCGGTTTCGAGATGCACTTCAAGCAAAAAGAAAGTATCTGATTTGGCAATCAACTTATAGGTAAGGGCAGCTTTTTTTGCATTAGGCACCATTTTATCATAAGCCATTGATTTGTTTTGCTTTTCATTGCGCACCATATAATGTTCGAGGCGTCCTTCATGTTTTTCTGGCTGTTGTTTCACAATTGCCCAATAGGTCTTTTTTACCTCCTGATTGCGAAACATATCATTGAGGCGGGTAAGCGCTTTGCCTGTTTTGGCAAATAACACCACCCCGCTCACCGGGCGGTCGAGTCGATGGGTTACACCGAGAAATACATCTCCGGGCTTGTTGTATTTTTCTTTCAGATACTTCTTAATGGTATCCGAAAGCGGCTCATCGCCTGTTTTGTCGCCCTGTACAATCTCCGAAGTAGATTTATTGACGGCTATGATGTGGTTGTCTTCGTAGAGAATGGTCATGATTGATGTTGAACTGTTGAATTGTTGAATTGTTGAATCGATTAAACAGTTCAACGATTAAACGATTAAACGTTGTCTGATCACTTCATAAATCAGCACTCCTGCCGCAACCGACACATTGAGCGATTCAATGGTTCCGGCAAGAGGTATACTCACCAGTTCATTACAAAGACGTAAGTGCTCCGGGGCAATGCCTTCATCCTCTGAACCCATGACAATAGCCACCGGATCTTTCATATCCACCTTCGTATAGTTCTGATCTGTTTTCTCAGTAGCAGCGATGAGCTTTATGCCTGAAAAAGAGAGAAATTTCAGAGCATTAGAAATGCTTTCTTCACGACAAACGGGTATTTTCAACAAAGCTCCGGCAGAGGTTTTCACAGCATCAGCATTCAAAGCGGCACCACCTTTCATGGGAACCACGATAGCATCTACACCCGCACATTCGCAGGTACGGGCAATAGCTCCGAAGTTTCGGACATCAGTTACGTTGTCGAGCACCACAATAAACGGGACACGCCCTTCCTCATATATTCCGGGAATGATGTCCTCAATACGTTGATAAGTCACCGGCGAAATAAAGGCAATCACTCCCTGATGGTTTTTCATGGTGATGCGATTGAGCTTTTCGAGCGGAACTTTTTGTACAGGAACGTTCATTCCTTCGAGTATAGCAAAAAGCTCGCGTGCCAGTTCGCTCGACATATCCCTGCGAAGCAGTATCTTATCAATGTCTTTTCCGGCCTGAATGGCTTCAATTACAGCACGTATGCCAAATATCATGTCCTTTTCGGGACGGGCTTTCTTTTGGTAGTGGGGAATCATTTTATTTAGTGAATAATGAATAGCGAATAGGTAATAGCGATATTTTTTGCAAAGATAAGACTTTATTTTAAAGAAATAAATTGTAATAAAGTTCATGAAAATAATAATGATAGAATTATACAGCATACTTCACTGGTCAGATAACAAAACTTTATTTTTTTGTTCACGGCATATAACATTCAGAAATGTATTACATTTGCAGGCTAAAATCACTTATCACTATATAATGAACTTCCTTGGTGAAATCTCCGCGCTTGTTGTAGCCATCTGCTGGACTCTCAGTGCTTTATTCTTTGAAAAGGCTGGCCGGAAGATTGGCTCTTTGTCGGTAAATATCATCCGGTTGGTATGGGCATTCCTGCTATTGGGAGTCACCCTGCTTTTTACCAAACACACATTTTTTCCTACTGATGCCACGGCATACCAATGGTTTTGGTTGGGGTTATCAGGTGTAGTTGGATTATTTATTGGCGATTTATTACTATTCAAATCATATTTACTGATAGGATCACGAACTGCCACACTGATTATGAGTACAGTGCCTGTCATCACTGCTACCATAGGATGGTTTTTCCTCGAAGAGATTCTTTCTCTCAAAAGTATTCTCGCCATCATCGTCAGCATCTCCGGAATTGTGATTGCCATAGCCGACCGTCGATTGAAGATCCGCGTACCACTTAAAGGTCTGTTGTATGCTTTTGGTGGAGCTGTGGGACAAGCTGTGGGACTCATCTTAAGTAAAAAAGGCATCGGCGACTATGATCCGATTTCGGCAACTCAGATCAGAATAGTTTTCGGAATGGTCTGTTTTATCATTTTGATCACCATAATAGGAAGATGGCCGAAAGTGATGGAAGCACTCAGAGACAGAAACGGTTTCAAGTCGGTTTCAATCGGAGCCTTTTTCGGACCCTTTCTTGGAATTACGCTTTCGTTGTTTGCCATTCAGAACACACAGACAGGTATTGCATCCACATTTATGGCATTGGTACCGGTCTTCATCATCATTCCTTCTGCCATTATGTTCAAAGAGAAAATCACCCCTCATCATGTTATTGGCGCCATCGTCAGTATCATCGGGGTCAGTTTGTTCTTCTTTTAAATAATAATTCTTAAGTTGTTTCGTTTTCCTAAAGTCGAAAGAAATTCTTCGAAGAATAATTAGTAAATTTGGGCCGTAATTAAAAAATCTAACCACGGGAAATAAGTATTGTACTGCATGATCAAAAAAACGTTTATCTATCTTTCTCTGTTGATACTTGTTTCTTCAGTCGCCGCTCAAACAAAACTCAGGGTGTATGGTTATGTCATTGACACGAACAATCGAGGCATAGAGCTGGCCAACGTCTACTTTGAAAAAACCCCGATAGGAACTTCAACCAATCCCAACGGATATTATGAATTGATGACAGAGGTAAAAGACTCCATCACCATCGTATACTCTATGGTAGGTTATGAAACCATCCGGCATACACTCCATCCTACACAGCCTGTGGTTCAGATATCCGTTGCACTGCGCGCCACAAATACCCAGATGAAAGACCTGAACGTTGTGGCGCAACGCCGACAAACATCTTCCATGGACTTTATCGATCCGTCGAAATACAAAATGATACCGAATGCTTCGGGAAATTTCGAATCTATTCTTATTACATTTGCAGGCGTGACTTCCAATAATGAATTAAGTTCACAATACAATGTGCGCGGAGGTAATTTTGACGAGAACATTGTCTATGTAAACGGAACTGAGGTTTATCGTCCCTTGCTGGTACGTGCCGGTCAGCAGGAAGGTCTGAGTTTCATCAATCAGGACATGGTGCAAAAAGTCGGATTTTCTTCCGGTGCCTTTAATGCTGAATATGGTGATAAGATGTCGTCGGTACTGGACATTGAGTACAAGAAACCTACAGAATTTGAGTCGTCGGTATCGGCAAGTCTTCTGGGGGGTACTGCTTATCTCGGAACCTCAAAAAACAAATTTACCCAGATTCACGGCATACGTTACAAAACGTCGGCTTATCTTCTTGGAGGATTAGATACACAAGGAGAATATAATCCCTCTTTCATTGATTATCAGGGATATTTTACTTACAAATTATCGGAAAAATCAGAATTGACCTTCCTTGGAAATTTCTCACAGAATCTTTTCAACTTTATTCCGCAAACCCGTTCCACTTCATTCGGAACCTATAATATGGGACGTAACCTGAAGATCTTCTTTGAAGGACAGGAAAAGGATATTTTCAGAACAGCTTTCGGTGCCTTAGGTTATCACTATAAGCCAAAGCAGAATGTAAAACTGAGTTTTTCTGCTTCCGCCTTCAACACTAATGAAAGTGAAAATTATGATATTTTAGGAGAATATATCCTGAGTGAAGTTAAAATGGAACTCAATGAGGAAAACCGCAAAGGAGCATCGCTGGGGATAGGCAAGTATCAGGAACATGCCCGCAACATCCTCAGAGCAACAGTTGCCAATATTTCCCACGCAGGAGAGTTCAATGCTCTGTCGCACAAGCTGAAGTGGGGAGCCAATTTTCAGTACGAAATCATTAAAGACAATATCAGCGAATGGGAATGGCGCGATTCAGCGGGTTACTCCCTGCCGTATAACAATCAAACGGTAAACCTGTATTACAACATCAAGTCGTCGAACACCCTCAACACGTGGCGTACAACAGCTTATTTACAGGATACTTATAAATGGAAAGATACACATGGTAATTACACGCTGACAGGTGGTGTACGCGCCAACTTCTGGAATTTCAACAACGAATTGTTTGTCAGTCCGCGGGCATCCATCGCTTATGTACCCAACTGGAAAAAGGACTTCAGTTTCAGATTTGCCACGGGTTTGTATTATCAGGCTCCCTTTTACAAAGAAATCAGGGATACAGTTACCGATGCACTTAGTAATGTAAATATCTCATTGAATAAAGATATCAGGGCACAGCGCTCCATGCAGTTTGTACTCGGAGGCGATCATTATTTCAGAGCTTTCGGTCGTCCTTTCAAATTCACCACCGAAGCTTATCTCAAGCTGGCCGACCGTGTTATCACTTATGACGTCGACAATGTGCAGATCACCTATTCAGGTGTTAACAACGCCAAAGCTTACACCGCAGGAGTTGACTTCAAGCTTTTCGGAGAACTGGTGCCGGGAACCGATTCCTGGATCAATTTTTCGCTGATGAATTCAAAGGAAGACATTATCGGTGACAGTTATATAAAAAACACTTACGACGAAAACAGAAATGTTACTTCCACCGAACTTATCAGCCCGGGATGGGTTTCGCGCCCCAACGAACAACGCTACGCTTTCTCCATGATGTTCCAGGACTATTTACCCAACAATCCCAAATACAAAGTGCAGCTTAAATTCATCTATTCCGACGGTATGCCTTTTGGTCCGCCGAGAAATAACCTATACCGTGGTGCGATGCGTGCTCCGGCATATAAACGTGTCGATCTGGGTGGTTCAAGGGTCTTGGTCAGCGGAAAAGATGCTCTTTTAAACAAATCGTGGCTGAAACACGTACAAAGTATTTGGCTCAATTTAGAGGTATTTAATCTGATGGATTTCAAGAATGTAAATTCATATTATTGGGTGACAGATATTTACGGACAACAAATGGCTGTTCCCAATTATCTTACCGGCCGACAATTTAATGTAAAATTAATCGTGGATTTTAAATAATTTCACTAATTTTGCACGCAAAACAAAATAACCATGCCACAAACTTCGCAACGGGGCAATGCCATGCCCGAATCGCCCATCCGTAAATTAGTACCACTTGCTGATAAAGCCAAAGCCCGTGGTGTTAAAGTGTATCACCTGAACATCGGTCAGCCCGATTTGAAAACTCCACAGGTGGCGATTGACGCGATACGCAATATTGACAGAAAGATACTGGAATACAGCCCGAGTGACGGAATAAAGAGTCTGCGCACCAAACTGGCGGGATATTACCACCGTTTCAATATCGACGTAACGGAAGAAAACATCATCATTACCACAGGAGGTTCCGAAGCAGTAAACTTTGCTTTCATGAGCTGTCTGGATCCGGGTGATGAAATCATCGTGCCGGAACCTGCTTATGCCAACTATACTGCTTTTGCCATTGCTGCCGGCGCTATCATCAAGCCTATTTTTTGCAGTATTGAAGACGGCTTCGCCCTTCCGCCCGTTGAAAAATTTGAGGAACTGATCACTCCACGCACCAAAGGAATTCTGATCTGTAACCCGAACAACCCCACCGGCTATCTCTATACCCGTGCGGAAATGAACAGCATCAAAAAACTTGTTAAGAAACATGACTTGTACCTGTTTTCTGATGAAGTATACCGTGAGTTCTGCTATACAGGCGCTCCTTATATCTCAGCTTTTCATCTTGATGGTATTGAAGACAATGTTATCCTGTTTGATTCAGTTTCAAAAAGATATAGTGAGTGCGGTATCCGTGTGGGTGCTCTGGTTACGAAAAACAAAGATGTATTGCGCAATGTAATGAAATTCTGTCAGGCACGTCTAAGTCCGCCGCTTATCGGACAGATTGCTGCAGAAGCATCCATCGATACTCCTGAAGATTATATGCTGGAGATGTACAACGAGTATGTGGAACGCCGTAAATACCTGATCGACGGACTGAACCGCATTCCGGGCGTTTACTCTCCTATCCCGATGGGTGCATTTTATACCGTTGCCCGTCTGCCGGTGGATGATGCCGACAAGTTCTGCGCATGGTTACTTTCAGACTTCGACTTCGAAGGTCAGACAGTTATGATGGCTCCTGCTTCAGGTTTCTATACCACTCCCGGTATCGGACGCGATGAGGTCAGAATCGCCTATGTGCTCGACAAGGAGGATTTGAAACAAGCCCTGATCGTATTAAGAAAGGCTTTGGAGGTTTATCCCGGAGCAACGTATAAATAAATCTATGAAAACCAATGAATCTTGAGTATTTCATAGCAAAACGTATTCACTTCAGGCAGGACAGGAAAAATGTTTCCCGTCCTGCTGTGCGTATAGCCATCCTCGGAATAGCCATAGGCCTTGCTGTGATGCTGATTGCTTTGAGTATAGTACTGGGATTCAAACAGGAAATCAGGAATAAAACCATAGGATTTGGTGGACACATTCAAATCACCAACTTCGACAGCAACAACACCTACGAGATGGCCCCCATCTCGATTAACGACAGTCTGAAACATGAAATTGCCTCGATTAAAGGAGTTCGCCATATCCAGCCTTTTGCTACCAAACCAGGAATTATTAAAACCAATGACCAGTTTCAGGGCATAGTACTCAAAGGTATCGACCGCAGTTTTGACTGGAATTTCTTTAAAGCCAATATGGTGGATGGCGATACCCTGAATGTAAACGACAGTTTGCAAAATAATGTCGTAATATCAAAGCATTTGGCTAATTTATTTAAACTGAAAACCGGCGACAGCTTTTTCACCTATTTTATTCAGGATAAAATAAGAGCCAGAAAATTCACTATCTCAGGCATCTATTCCACCAACTTCGTTGAATATGATAAATTATTTGTACTTACCGACATAAGGCAGGTAAGAAATCTGAATCAATGGAGCGATTCGCTCGTAAGTGGTTATGAAGTGCTGATCAATGATTTTGACGATATTGATGCTATTGGTAATGAAGTATATTTTAAAACAGCCAATAAACTGCAACCTGATGGAAGTGCTTACTATACGCAAACCATAAAGGATATCAATCCTCAGATATTTTCGTGGCTGGACCTGCTCGACATGAATGTTTGGGTCATTCTTTTCCTGATGCTGGCTGTGGCAGGCTTCAACATGATATCAGGCTTATTAATACTGATTCTTGAGCGCACTAATATGATCGGTATTCTTAAATCGGTAGGAGCTACCAACTGGTCGGTACGGAAGATTTTCCTCTATCATTCGTTTTTCCTCATTGGAAAAGGGATGATATGGGGTAATGCAGTGGGTTTGATACTCTGTGCCATACAGTATTTTACAGGTATCATTCCTTTGGATCCTGAAGCTTATTATATCTCCACAGTTCCCATATTGTTCAACTGGCCGTTGATACTCTTGTTAAACGCAGGGACACTACTTGCTTCCGTCCTGATGATGATCGGACCTTCATATCTCATTACAAAGATACTTCCGGCAACGATCATCCGGTACGAATAATATTTTATTCTTCTTTCACTTTGGCTGTCAGTGCATCTCGGATCATTTTTCTCAATTGAAGCTTTTTCACGTCTACCTCATTACGTTGTGCAGGACGGTACATGTTGGCATACTTACATTTGGCAGGACGAATCTTCATGTCATCCAGACTCCCTTTGACATCCACTCCCAATTGAATTGGCAAAGGACTATCAGTAAGCGAAATATGATAATCGAAAGTCATATCAAGGTTGTGTTTTCCCTCTACTACTGCTTTGTATTTATCCATCACAATCAGGAAAGGATACACATCCACTTCATTACGGAAGATGGTAAATTCGGCCGACAGGCTATCCACTTTATTTTCAGTTTTCTTATTGAAGCGTAAAGTTTTTGCTATCTCAGAGAATGTCTGACCGTCCATCAGCACAAGATTCTGTCCCTTCACGGAAGCAGCTCCCCTTAGCGTCGATTTCTTCAGATTATAAAGTGAATCCAGGTAAGTCTCGGCAGCAATATGGAATTCCCCTTTTCCTCCGAAAGATTTCAGCATCGGCATGATGGAATCCACGTCTGGAATCAGGTCAAGCAGTTCGGCAATTTCAATTTCGAGCAGGTGCAGGTCAATGCCCATAAATAAATGATTTTTACGTGGTGTACGATACATGCCAGTAAGCTGCATTTTAGCCGCTGAGGTAGTAAACAGCATACTTTCCAACACAAGTACCCCATCTTTGACCGTGATATTCCCCTGAACATTTCTGGCTGTATCATTAGCAAAAAGCGCCTGATTAATACTTGCATACAAATTAATATCCATTCCTTTCGGAACCATATAAGGTCCTGATGAAGTTTGCAAAGAGGTCGTATCCTTTGGCTCAGCTTCATAACCGACACCGCTGGTGAGATTCATCAACTGATTCACGTCGGTGGTATGTGAACGGAAGTTGAAATCACCTTTCAGCAAACCTTCATCTTTCAGATAGGCATTTACGTTAGTAAGTTTTCCAGTCAGTTGAAAATCAGAACGATCAATGATTACGCGACTGTCACGTATCAGGTACTCATCAGGTGTAAAATCAAAATCGATAGCAGGAATTTGAATCTCAGAAGTCAGGTCAGGCATATTAATATGACCTTCCTCCATCTTCACATAACCTTTGGGAATCCATTGCAGCAACATACTCTTTTGAGTACCGTCATAGGCCACATCCGCATTCACGCTGATCTTTTTGGTATCAATCTTTTTCTGTCCCATTCGGGCAGCCAGACGATCGCTTCGGTAATCCAGCTGAATTTTCGGTTGTTTCACATTGAGAGGATCAGGATGATACATAAACACACCCGATGGTTGCGTGATATCCACGGCAATAGTGTCCATTGCTGCAATAAGTTGCTTGACATCAAAATTAACATCAAAAACGGGTATCGCTGTTGAATCCACCATATCCATTACCATGGTAAAATTGCCTTTCGGTTGATTGATAAATGCAGACATTTCCCCCATATTTGCCGAGACTGCATTTCCGTTGAAGGTACCGCTCATGGCAAGCGGTAGATCAGTCATCATATTGGATGTCGACAACTGGAGATCAAGCCCCTGTAAGCCGGCTCTTATATCTTTACCCATCAATACATCCAGATGCCCTGTAGCAACATCCATTGCAATGAAAGAGGTCTGTTTGTTTTTGATATTCGGCATGGTGAAAGCCAAATCAGCAGTCTTCGAACGCATGCTGATGGTATCATAATCAGCCACCAGATCCTTCACCTTGAACTTACCTCCTATCGACATTTTATCGAACTGATTCAACTCGAACTGTGAATACAGGAATTTTATACTGGCGTTTCCAATAGCCAGTCCCTGAATATCCAGCGGCATATCCTCAGGCAGCATGGGCTTGGCATCCTCCAGGTTAAGACTCCCATTCGCATTGATATCGAAGCGCATATCACCCATCAGTTGATCGATAAAGGCTGTCCCTAACAGATGAGATTTTCCGGTCTTGCCATCAAACTCATCCACCTTAACAAACCAGAGCTTGTCATCATTCAGGTCCATTGCCACTTCAGCCTTTCCTGACATATCAAAAAGTTTATACGGCAAGCCTTCATAGGCAAAATCACCTTCTTTGAAACCGAGTTTTAAATTAAATACCGGCAATTGCGTATCGCTGATAGTACCTTTCAGTGTACCATCGACCAAAGTTTTTCCATTCATGGTAATCCCTTCAAGATATTCGCCGAAAGGCAATGAAAGCAAGTCAAGTACCGGTTTGATTTCCAGTTCATCCGAATTAAAAGCGATATCCGTATAAATTTCTTCCGGTTTATTATGAATAAAGGCATCCACCCTAAAACCCAGTTGATTCAGGGCCAGACTTCCTTTTTCAAGCTGAAGTTTCTGTTCATTGACACCAAAGGTAAAAGGTGTTTCTACCTCCAGTGGTACGTTTTTCAAATAATCGGTTTTGTCCCAGTTAAACGAAAATGCCTTTGATGTACCGGTCAGATTTCCTTCCACCAAATCTCCCTTCATGCTCATTTGTATTTTGGCTTTCAGATCGTTCAATGTCAGTAACATGTTCATACCATCATCCTTATAGCTCATATTGGCATTTTCGAGTCTGATTTTATCCAGATGCAGCAAATCGAAAGGCAGTTCAAAAGCAGTGGTATCTTCGGGAGTCGGAGGCATGATATTATAGTTGGCACGCCCCGTACTATCCACATAAACCGAGATATCCGGCTTTTCAAGAAGCAACTCATGCACTATCACCTGATTATTTTTCCACAAGGCAGCAATATCCACTGAAGCCACCATCTTTTCAGCACTCAGCAGCGTATCAGATGGAGCACCCGGCATCGGGTTTTTCAACAGAAAATTATCAATCTGCAATCCAAACTCAGGGAAGGTGCTGAAGAAAGTCAGCTCCACCTGATTAACCTGCACTTCGCAGGTAAGCATTTTGGCCAATTCATTTTTTACTATGGGAGTAAGTTTTTCAGGAGTAAAAACCACCCATATAAGGATACCTGCAGCTATTGCAAAAACAGCAATCAGGGATAACAATACGAATAAACTGGTTTTTAATACTTTCATAGGACCAGAAGATTATATATTTGATTGAGCAGAGAGAAAATCAGTTACTGAACGACTTTTGTAAACGAGAATTGATTGTCAAAGTCATCTTTATATTCAAGTATAGTTTCTGTCAGTTTAGTTACGGTATAAACTTTTGGCACATTTCCAATCATTTCAATCACATGAATATGAGTAAGTTCTGCCTTTACCAACGTCCAGGTAAATGCTTGTGCTTCCGCTTCAGTAATATCATCAGAAGTATCCCAACTCACACCGGTACCACCCGTATCATAACGATAAAATAAAGTTCCTGATTGCCATTTGCCTATCAGCAATGCTTCATCGAAATTCTCTTCCGGCAGACAGGAAGAAAACAATACCGCAATCAGCACTAAGGCCGGTAAATAATTTAAAAACTTTTTCATGAGAGATATTTAATTTTAGAACTTTCAAATATACAAAAATGTATTTTAAAATTAAAATACAATTCTACTTGTAGTTTAATTCTTCATAAAGTCGAAAAAACGGAAAAAAGATTCCTAATACAACGTCTTCCAGTTTCCCGAATAATACGCAACATCTAGTTTCCGAACTAATTCTTCGTTCTTATTCACATTCGCCATGTGCCTCAAATCCCGGTAGATATAAAATGTCAGCCAGTAACCGTAGGAATATTGTTCGAATTTTGTACGCGGTTGTTTCCAAAAAGCATACCAGGACGTGTTCAATCCGTATTTCCTGGCTACGGCCTGTACATCTATTGCCCGTTGTTGTATTTCTTTCGTAGCTTTATCAAAAAGTTTTGTAAAATCGTTGTAATTCATGTTTGCCGGATCATACAAAGGAGCTTGATCGTCGATGCCCAGTTCGATGAGTGAAACGGTTTCTTCAAAAATCGTGTCTCCATCTAAATCGTAACGTATCAGGTCGAAGAACCCGTTGTTATCGGTATCTTCGTATTTGATCGTAGCCCATGAATCAGGGCTGGCATATAGTCTTTCTTTGACTTTCATCGGAGGATATAAGCCGCCGTAACCCTGAAAATAAGCAGCATTCTGATCTATTCTCCAGGCTCCCCATTCAGCGCCGTAGAGGTGTATCCGGCCGTCGAAAGGCGAGAAATAAAGTTTTCCTTTGCCTGAATTGTCGCTATCAAACTCACCCCGATCCCCCACGGCATCGGCCTGTTGGTTGTTATCTAATCCGTTATTCCGGCTGCCAGCTTTGAACAGATTCAGAGGCTGGTACAATTCCACACGTTCCCAGCGGTTACAGTCATCGTCCTCATCAAATGTAAACCAGCAATAATCCCATTCTCCCTTTTGAAAAGTCATATCGTACGATACTTTTTCATCAGGATAAATCAATTCGTTCATTTGTCGCCAACGCGGATCGTAAAGGAACCTATCAGCTTCCGGAAGTCCCCGGAGATTTTTAAAAGCATGTATTTGATCGGAATAGTCGAATCCTTTTCCTCTGAAATGCAAGGTCATATCCAGATCGAATTCGTTTCCCTGTCCGTTGTCGTTGTCCATATCCCATGCAATGCTTACCCAACTGATCCGCTGGCTGTAAATAACATCGATATTTTCGTTTACGTTTTTAAAACGTTCGTCCGGTTTTTTACCGGGCTTAGGCCTGAAATATGGAATATCAAGCATACGGATGGCCATCTCCGATAACTGATCCTGATCGTGGTCGTAGAAAATAAAAGGATTTTCCCAGTTGTACCGTGTATCATTGATGCGGAAACTGGAAGCGTGCATTTTCAAAAACAAGGTATTTCCATGATA
The DNA here is from genome assembly GCA_034927265.1 of Paludibacter sp. GTDB lineage: Bacteria > Bacteroidota > Bacteroidia > Bacteroidales > Paludibacteraceae > Paludibacter. The sequence continues at coordinate 48,691 of JAYFQH010000026.1, read as the reverse complement.
ATCCTGAAAAAAATTGGAATGTCCGTTATGTTCCCAGCAACGCAGGACTAACTGATTCCAGTCGACAAAGTTTTTGATATCATCTTTTTCCGTATCAATCACACACATATAATCGGACGTGAAATCATAGCCATAACGAGCGTCGAGGCTTCCGTTGCTGATCACGAGCTGAATATCTGCTATGCCGTCGCCATCCGTATCAAGCCAGTCGACCGAAAGATCTTCCGGCCCGCCGAAAACACCATCTTTATTTCTGTCGATAAGCAAACAATCGTTGTCTGTGTCGCCTTCCATATCGCCTTCCTTCATGTCCTGGTCGTCATCAATCCAGATGACAGGTATCCCATCGAGTATGGTCGTGCGGATGATATCGGGTTTACCGTCGCCGTTGATGTCTTCGTAAGTGACGGACGACCTGTTGTTCACAAGGGGCAAACGCCACGGAATAAGCCGGGTGTTTTCGTTCCAATAAACAGTTTGAGAGAACAAAGCGTTACATATGAACGCAAAAAAAAGAAATAACCTGATTTTCATGATTATAATAATTGAAAGTTGAAAAAAGTTGAAAATGGAGAATGACAACTGAATGATGAATGAAATTTTCAACTCTCAACTTTCAACTATTACAAAAATACTGTTATTCTTCGAAATAGACATATTACTATTGTCCGTGATTTTCATAAAGATCTTGTTTTGTACAAAAATGATATAATTCCGACGATTCATTGTAAGGTTTGTTGGAAATTGCTATTACTTTTGTTTATCTAATCGATTGAAAGAACACATAATATATGCTTCGAAATATCCCGCTATATTTTTTCCTGCTTATTTCCGTAGTCTCTTTTTCGCAGGAAATTCATTTTCAAACCCTCAACGTAGAGGACGGGCTGTCGCAACCCACGATAAATTCCATTTATCAGGATGAATTCGGCCTTATCTGGATTGCCACTAAAGACGGACTGAATGTCTATAACGGCAGTAACATACAGGTATTCAGACCTAAAACCGGTGCCCCCAACAGCTTATTTAACAATAATGTGGGGTCGGTATGCGGCGACCGGAACGGTCATATTTACGTGCGTTGCAAATATGCCGTGGCCGAATACGATATGCGGCTGAACAGATTCTACACCATACGCGATAATCACGTACAAGCTATTGCTTATGGTTCGGATAAGCTTTGGGTGTGCGCGTCCGATTCGGTTTATACATACGACAATAAAGGAAAAAAACTGAAACTTCATTATGGCTTTACAGAAACAAATCCAAAAATTACCTCCATACTGGAAAGCAGCAATAAAAAAATATACATCGGAACGCAACACGAGGGATTATACGTCATTGATGAAAACATCAAGTGTATGAATTATTTCCCTGATGTGCATGTTATCAGTATATACGAAGATTCAAAAATGAATATCTGGGTATCCACCCGTAGCGACGGATTGATCAGAATGGACAGGAACGGCAGGATGGTACAGTATAAATATGACCCTTACAATAAAAATTCCATTGCCGACAATTATGTCCGCTCTGTTTGTGAGGATAATTTCGGCAATTATTGGATCGGAACGTTCAAAGGATTGAACAAATTAGATATTTCTACCGGACAATTCACGTTGTATCAGAAAGACAAGAGGCTTTACAGTCTGAGCAATTCTTCAGTCGTTTGCATATCGAAAGATCAGCAGGGGACGTTGTGGATAGGCACTTACTACGGGGGCATCAACATGTTCAATCCTGAGTATGAAATATATAAATATTACTATGCCGATGATTCCACTCCGGGAAGAATGAGTTCTCCTTTTGCCGGAAGAATGCTCGAAGACAAAAACAGCAACATCTGGTTAGCTACTGAAGGTGGCGGACTGAACTATTTAGACAGAAAGACAAAAGTTTTCACCGTTTACAAACATCATCCTGATAAGAATTCCATTGCATCCAACACCACGCAGGGTTTATATTTAGATGAACAACAAGATATTTTGTGGATAGGCTCAGTATCGGGCGGATTGGATAGAATGGATATTAAGACCAAACACATCAGGAATTACAGAAACGATAAACGAGATAAGAAATCACTGATAAACAATAGTATACGGAAAATACTTCCTTTCAAAAACCATCTGATCCTGATGACGCATGACGGTATTTGTATTTTTGATCCGCTTACCGGAAGCTGTTCACGCTTGCAGCAAGATGTCCTTCTCAACCAACGGTTCATAATTGATATGATATTGGACAAAAACGGAAATCTGTGGTTTTCCCATTCGGCAGGGCTGACAAAGTATAACCTTGAGACAAACGCGTTGAAAGAATATACTTCCGGCAATATGCCGATCGAACATAACTTAGTCAATGTGATCTTCCAGGATAAAAAAGGTCGTATCTGGATCGGGACTTCCGGTTCGGGTATCTTTTTATATGAAGCGACAAGCGATTCATTCAAAGTTTACAATTCCCAAAATTCCGGTTTGGTCAATGATTTTATATTAGACATCAAAGAGTCGCTGTTGGGATATCTGCTGATAGCTTCCAACCAGGGTTTCTCCCGTTTTGACACTGAGAATCAACAGTTTTACAACTATAACGAGCAAAATGGTTTTCCTCTTACTTCCGTAAACGCTTTCGGCATATTTGTAACGAACGATGATGAAATATTCCTTGCGGGTCCTAAAATGATGATCTCATTCTACGAGAAAGAATTAAACTCGTATGTAAAGCCTTATCAGTTGAATTTTACTTCTCTGGAGGTCAACAACAAACAGGTACTTCCGAACGACGATTCAGGAATTTTGCAGGAATCGCTGTTGTACCAGTCCGGAATCCGGATAAAACACAATTACTCAGTACTGACCATCCATATTTCCTTATCCAATTATGTATCGGTACTCAAAAACAAAATCTATTATAAATTAGAAGGTTTTGATGATTCCTGGATTGATATGAATTTCAGGAACAGTATAACGTACACGAACCTGAATCCAGGAAAATATAAGCTGCGGATCAAAAGCGTCGATGCTTCAAATGAAGGTAAGAGTATTTTTAAAGAACTGGATATCATCGTGATGCCTCCTTTCTACAGAACAGTATGGGCCTATATATTGTATGTAGTGATACTCATCATTGTCATCTACCTGATTGCTTCTTTTTACTCGTCCAAATTAAAATTAAGTGCTTCGCTGGAACTTGAAAAGAGGGAAAAAGCACAGATTGAACGCCTGAACCAGTCAAAATTACGCTTCTTCACAAATATATCCCATGAATTCAGAACTCCTTTAACATTGATAATAAGTCAACTGGAAATGCTCATTGAACGAACCGACATCAAACCACAGGTATATAATAAATTAGTTCATGTACACCGGAATGGGATCAGGATGAAACGTTTGGTTACGGAACTGCTCGATTTCAGAAAACAAGAACAAGGCTACAAAGAATTGAAATTCAGCAAACAGGATATTTACCGTTTTTTGGAAGAAATATATTTGTCGTTCAAAGAATATTCCCGTTTCAAAGATATCAGTCTGATATTCCTGCGCACTGATGATGCGTTTCTGGAAGTCTGGTTCGATGTAGAACAAATGGAAAAAGCGGTGAACAACCTGTTATCCAATGCATTCAAGTATACGCATCCAAATGGTTCCGTCACTATTTCGGTGGAAGTGGACGCATATAATGTGTATATCCGGATTACTGATACCGGCATCGGCATTCCGGCAGACAAGCTGGAGCGTATTTTCGATCGTTTTTACCAGATTGATGAAATGGAAGGTGCAACGGGAACTGGTCTGGGACTAGCGATTACCCGGGAGATTATTTATGCACACCAGGGAGATATCCGGGCGGACAGCAAAATCGGCAAAGGGACTTCGTTTGTGATCCGGCTGCCATTAAACGATTCACACATTTTAAATACGCAAAAAGCACCGGCCAGGAATGTGGATATGTCGTGCATAGAAGAATTAAACACACATGGAAATATTCAATTACAGGAAGATGACGAACAGCTGGTTTTCGTGGAAAGTAATGGAAATGGAAACGGGAACAAACCGTCTATTCTGATCGTTGAAGATAATCTGGAACTGCTGGAATTGCTGGAACGTTTATTTTCTTCAGTATATCAGGTATTTACAGCCGTAGATGGTATTGATGGCATGGAAAAAGCGTTGGAAAAACAACCGGACATCATTTTAAGCGACATCATGATGCCCAGAATGTCGGGAATAGAAATGTGCCGCAAAATCAAAGAAAATTTCGACACCTCGCACATCCCGGTTATTTTACTGACCGCACAAAACTCGGAAGAGTATCTCATACAAGGACTGAAAATGAGCGCTGACGACTACATCACCAAACCGTTCAGTGTAAAGCACCTGTTCACCCGGTGCAACAACTTAGTGAACAACCGACGGTTGCTACAATCAAAATATGCAGGTCGTACCGACACAGGTGTAGATATTCTGACTACCAACAACTTCGACCAGCAATTTCTGACACGATGCGTGGAGCTCATCGAAAACAATATCGGTGACGCCGATTTCGACGTAAACCGTTTCGCACGTGAAATCGGGCTGGGCAGGACAAAGCTCTTCCTCAAGATCAAAGGAATAACCGGTCAGACGCCCAATGGATTTATTCTGAATGTGCGGTTGAAAAAATCCAGACAACTGCTGGAAGAAGGCAGTGAAAAAACCGTTTCGGAAATAGCTTACGAAGTCGGATTCAACTCACCCAGTTATTTTATCAAGCGTTTCAAAGAATTATATGGAATGACTCCGATACAGTTCCAAAAGAAATGAGAATCGTTCAATAAACATTATATCAATTAAAATTGCATAAGTACGTATTTGAAATTAGTTTATATTATTTTTAATGATTTCGGAATAATTTGTCCGATTGTTATTCATTTGAAAATAGTATAAACTAATTTCAAAAACATACTTAACATTCAAAATCAAACAAAAAGACTAAGGGAACACAAAAGATATATATAAATATTGAACCACATTAGTCACATGAGGACACATAAGTAAATACAAACAAATCACTCATCACATATTATTATGAAACACATCACACAACTATTCATTCTGACTACAACAATCATTTTTTCCTGCAACGGAAATCTGCGCAGCACCCCACCCCGTACTTACTGCAATCCCTTAAATCTGGATTACGGTTGGGGAAACCTCAGCAGTCCCATACGGAACGCCCGGACATCCGCCGATCCGGTCATCGTACTGTTCAAAGGGAAATATTATCTTTTCACTACGCAGGACATCGGCGGATACCGGGTATCGGACGACCTGATGCACTGGCAAAACATTTATTTCGATCCGGCTATCCATGCTTCGGCTTTAGATATCGACCATTACGTAGCTCCGGCGGTCGCCGCCGACGATCAGTATCTCTATTTCATCAACTTCAACAGAAACAGAAGTCTGAAAGAAATCGACCTGATTCGTTCCTCCGACCCGATGAGCGGTAAATGGGAAGTTTGCGGAAAAGTAAGACGCATGGCCGACCCCAGCTTATTTATCGACAAAGGTCGTTACTTCGTTTATTACGGACTGGGAGCCAACCAGCAAACTACCTGTTATGAATTGGATCCGGTTACTTTGACCGAAATTCCGGGATCGGCCAAACTATTGCGGGAATATATTACCGATGTCAACGATTGCAAAGCCGGTTATCATTTCGGAAGAAGGGAACTTTCGGATGAACTGGACGCCTCCGCATGGAAAGGAAAGTTCAAAAACCTGCCTTGTCCCGAAGGCGCCTGGATCGTCAGGCATAACGATAAATATTACCTGCAATACGCCACACCAGGAACGATACATCCCTGGTATTGTGATGTGGTAACAGAAAGCGACTCTCCTACAGGTCCCTTTGAAGAAAAACCCTATAACCCCGTTTCCCTTAAAGTAGGAGGTTTTATCGGAGGAGCAGGACATAGCAGCGTATTTCAGGACAAATATCAAAACTGGTGGCAGGCAACCACGATGTGGGTGGGTAATCACGATGCATTTGAGCGGCGTATCGGACTTTTTCCCGTTTCTTTCGACAAGCAGGGACGCATGCGTACACACACGGTATTGGGTGATTATCCTCTTCCGCTGCCCCAACGCAGCTTTACACCAAAAGATATTAACATCGCTGGATGGATGGTACAATCGTACCGGAAGAAATGTGTAGGTTCTTCCGAATTATCTGGTTTTGAGGCTTACAAGGCAAGCGATGAAAATATCAGGACATGGTGGTCGGCTGCTACAGGAAATCCGGGCGAATCGCTGATAATGGATTTAGGAAAAAAGGTACGCGTAAATGCCATCCAGATTAATTTTGCAGAACAGGACGTAGATTACGGAACATCGTTGGACATGGATTATCATGCCTATAAATTATATGTTTCGGCAGATGGTGAAAAATGGAAAATGATAGCTGATAAAAGCCTGAACAAAAAACCCGTTCCGCATGATTACATTGAACTTGCACGGCCAATGAACGTTTTGTACGTCAAAATAGAAAATGTGTACACCCCAAGAAATGGCAAATTCGCATTATTAGATTTGCGTGTCTTTGGTTTTGGAAAAGCAAAGGCTCCAGCACAGGTAAAAAAATTGTTGGTCACAAGAGACAGAGAAGACGAACGATACGCCTCTTTGTCGTGGGAAAAAGTAAATAATGCTGACGGATACTTGGTACGTTTTGGTTACGCTCCCGATTTTCTGAACCAGTGTATTCAGGTGAAAGGGAATGATACCGTCTCCCTGTTAGTACACATTCTCACTAAAGGCACACCATACTATTACCGGGTAGATACTTATAACGACAGCGGTATCACCCCGGGTAACGTTACCGGTGAAATATAATTTCCACGTAAAATATGTTTTATAGCATGCAGTACGATTTTGAGATAAATCCGTATGATTGAGTTACACGTCCATAATTTTCTTTTATACTTTTGAAACGCATTTATTAATATCCCTTAAATCTAATTAATTGAATGAAAACCACAAAACTAACAAAACATCTATTGACCGGTATGCTCTGCATGATGTTCTTTTCAGTTGCATATGCACAGAACATCCGCGTGTCGGGTACCGTTTCCGATGAATTTGGTCCGTTGACAGGCGTAAGCGTCACTGTTAAAGGCGCAACAACAGGTACGGTCACAAACATGAATGGAGAATTCTCCCTGCAGGCCGATGCAACAGCAACCCTGAAATTTTCTTTTATCGGTTACATTCCCCAGGAAATTCCTGTGAATAACCGGCAAACTTTCCGTGTCATTATGAAGGAAAGTTCGGAACAACTGGATGAAGTGGTAGTAGTCGGTTACGGTAGTGTCAGAAAAAGTGATCTCACAGGCGCAGTATCTTCCATCCAGGCAGCAGACCTGAGTTTCCCCACGTCGGGTTTATCAGAAATGTTGCGTGGGAAAGCTGCCGGGGTACAGGTAACGCTATCGTCGGGACGCCCAGGTGCGGGTTCCGATATCCGGATACGTGGCAACCGCTCCCTTACCGCCTCCAATACTCCTTTATATATAGTGGACGGAGTTCAGGTTGAATCCATCAATGTGATCAATCCTACGGAAATAGCATCAGTAGATGTGCTCAAGGATGCTTCATCACAGGCCATTTACGGTGCCAGAGCTGCCAACGGGGTTGTCCTTATAACGACGAAAAAAGGCGTATCCGGAAAGCCATTGGTTACCTATGATGCGTATGTGGGCACCCAAAGCCTGTGGAAAAACTTTGAATTTTATAATGCAGATGAATTTTATGAACTCCGCTGGCAGGGCAAAAGAAACTACGAAGGATTAGCCGATGACGAACGGACGCCGGACAGAGTTCTCTCAGATCCAATGATGCAGGAAATGTGGGAAAAACGTGAATTTGTGAACTGGAACAATCTCATGTTTAAAAATGCATGGGAACAAAAACACGACCTGAGTGTACGCGGAGCCACGGATAAAATGAAATATGCTTTGGTGTTCGGATATTTCGATCAGGATGGTATGGTTGCAAAATCAAATTACAACCGGGCAAATTTCCGGTTAAATACAGATTATGACGTCAATAAGTTTTTAACCATCGGAACTAATTTTTCCTTTATCAAATCCTGGTCGCAAACTGAAGACGGCTCTTTCGAAGAATTTATTACCCGGCCTCCGATCGCCAAAGTATTTGAGGACGACGGCAGTTATACATCCACCATCAATTCGGAAGGTGTTGAAAATCCTTTATATAAAATACAGGAATCGGATCAGCGTTCTGTAGCTGACCGGATGAACCTGAACCTTTACGTGGATTTAAAACCATTTAAAGGATTCACTTACCGGATTAATGCCGCTTATAAAACCCGGTTTACCGAATCGGGTGATTATAAAACCAACAATTATCCCAAAACCGTAAACTCCGGTACCATATCCGATTCCTATTACAGCAATATCCTGTTGGAAAATATTGTAACATACGAACAGGCTTTTGGGAAAAATCACCGGCTGACGTTCACCTTCGTTCAAAGTGCCGAAAAAGAGGAAACCAAAACAACCGGATTCGGAGGTAGCCAGGTTCCGGTAGACTTTTTTAAATGGGACGGTCTGGGCGATGCAATCAACATCAACAGCACAACAAGGACAATATCGGACGAAACTTTTCTTTCATATCTGGGAAGAGTAAACTATTCACTGTTCGAAAAGTATTTATTAACCGCCTCCATGAGAGCTGACGCCTCGTCGGTATTCGGAAAAAATAACAAATGGGGCTATTTTCCTTCTGCAGCTTTGGCCTGGAGAATCTCCGAAGAAGCGTTCATCAAACCCATCGAATGGATATCTAACCTGAAACTCAGGTTGAGTTACGGTATGGTGGGAAACAAGGCAATTCCATCCTATCGTACATTAGGTATTACTAACAGTTATGAAATGCGTTTCGGCGATGACCTGCTGTTCATGGGCTATTCTCCGACGGACGAATTGAAAAATCCCAATCTGAAATGGGAATCCACCGCATCAACCAATATTGGACTCGATTTCGGATTCTTCAACGGCAGAATTACCGGGAGCGTGGAAAGTTACAACACAAGAACGACCGACCTGCTCGTGAAAAGATACATTACATCCACTTCCGGCTATACCTATCTCTGGGATAATCTTGCCGAAACCAAAACCCGGGGCTGGGAGGCTACACTGGGTGGAGTTATCTTCCATCAAAAAGATTTTGACTGGCAGATCAATGCCACATTTGCTACTGCAAGATCCGAAATCGTCAGGGTGAATGATAAGATCGATGCCGAAGGAAAACCAATGGATGACATTGATAACAGATGGTACATCGGCAAGCCTATCAGTGTTTTCCGGTCGTATATTTTTGATGGTATCTGGCAAAAAAGCGATGATACCGACGGAGACGGGTTTATTGACAAAACAGTCGATACAGACGGCGATGGTGTACCCGACAGGCAAATAATGGAAAATGCCAAACCCGGTGATGTGAAAGTAAAGGATATGGACGGAAACGGATATATCACGGTGGACGATCAGGATATTCGTTCGAGAGAACCGGACTGGACAGGTTCCTTAAGTTCTACTTTGTTTTTCAAAGGATTTGATTTATATGCCGAACTTTATACGGTACAGGGAATCCTGAAAAATAACACCTATCTGAAAAACGGAAACCTGCAGGGAAAACTGAATGCCGTTAAAGTGAATTACTGGACGCCGGAAAATCCTTCCAATGAATATCCGCGGCCTAATTACGGAAAACAGGATACCTACGACGACGCGCTGGGCTACCAGGATGCTTCCTATGTACGTCTGAGAACCCTATCCTTAGGTTATACGCTTCCACATGCACTGACTTCAGCATTTTTTGTAGATAAACTGAGATTCTATTTTACTGCGACGAATCTGTGGACAAGTACGAAATACTTATCCTATAGCCCTGAATTGAGTCTCAATGCTTATCCTGAAGCCCGTCAATTTATCTTTGGATTAAATGTTCAATTTTAATACGTTTATATAATGAAAAAAACTATATATATCTTGATTTCATGCGTTTTTCTTCTGTTGTCCGCTGCATGTACCGATTGGCTGGAAGAAGAACATAAGACCAAAATAACTTCTGAATTTTTATATTCCGATCCGGAAGCGCTGGAACGGGCTGTCATCGCATTGTATTCAATCGATCGATCTTACTTTAAAAAGGACGAACAGGTTAGTGTTTATGCTTATATGCTGGATATCGGCACCGATATCGACTGGTTCCGGGGAGGCGGAGGTTCTACTTTCGCCGCTTACAACAACATCAACACGAGAAATAGTAATGTAAAGGAATTTTGGGTGCATCAGTACCTGATCATCGGAAAATGTAATGAAATACTGGCTGCCGCCAAAACGATGGACCAGGAAAATGAACTGGTTATAAGAATTACAGGTGAAGCCTCCCTGTTCAGGGCACATGCCTACTACTGGTTACAGATCAAGTTTGGAAGAATCTATCTGACAACCGAACCGACAACTTTCGAAACCATTGATAAAGCCGTTTATACACCGGCCAAAGAAGAAGATGTATGGAAACTGATCAATGACGATCTCGATACCGCCATTGCCAACTTAGATTGGAATACACCTGCCACAGGCGCAGGAATAACCATGTGGGGGCGGTATAATAAAGCAGTAGCAAAACATATCAAGGCAAAAGCAGCCATGTGGCAACAGGACTGGGATGAAGCAATCGCACAAACCGAAGACATTTTCGAATCGCATCGATATGATCTGTTACCCAATCCGAAAGATGTGTTCGAAGGTGCTAACCTGAATCATATGGAAACCTTATTTGCTTATCAGTTCAAAGACGACATCGGAGGTGGAGGCGGTTTATCAAGCGGTAAATTTGTCGGACACCGGCTGGGCATTATTACTGTTGCACAATACCGTTTGATCATGGGTTATTGCGATCTGGAACTCGGCGCCTACGGATGGGGACGTTTAATGCCGAATAATTATTTATTCAGCCTTTATGATAAGGTGAAAGATAAACGTTTTCAACAATATTTCAGACATTATTTCACTTACAATGTAACAGATAAGGTTCCTGTCGGAAAAGAACTGGGCGATACCATCTTCCCGGCCAGCTCGGGTCAGTATTGGGAAAATTTCCATCCGCAGTGTACCAAGTTTGTGGATAAATGGACGCTTCTGACTCCCGATCAAACCAATAGTTTCAAAGATGTGATTATGTACCGTCTGGCCGAAACTTACCTGATCGCTGCGGAAGCTTATATGAACAAGGGTGACCAGGTAAATGCCCGGAAGTATTATAACAAAACCTGGATGCGTGCCGGAAATAATGAAGAAACCAGAGACATCACCCTCCAAATGATCATGGACGAACATGCCCGCGAACTTTGTATGGAAGGACATCGCTTCTCATTTCTGAAACGGATCGGTAAATTGTACGACCAGGTACGGAATTATGGCGGAGAATACACATCCAATGCCTCTGCTGCCGGCAGAAACAAAGGAGTCAATATCCCTACATCTTATCGCCAGTCCTACCCTGCCCCGGCTGCTGCGGCCGACCGGAGATTTTATTTCAAGGAAGGATACGAGAACTGGCCGATCCCTCAAAGTGAAATAGACCAGATGGGAGCGGATAATTTTCCGCAACATGACGTGTACAAATAAAAAAATCTATTTATGAAACAGATATTTTTCATTTCAGTTATATTGATGGTTTTCTCCGGAGCAATGCCGGTTTGTGCGGAAAATGTTGTTCTGATTCCGACGGACGATACTTTTCTTCAACGTCTGAAAACAATTCCGGAGACAGGTTCCGCTACTAACTTACCGGTTCGCCGCGGAATTGACGAGCCTTTGTATAACCGCTACGCGATCTTCAAATTCGATGTATCGTCTTATACAGGGAATATTACTGGTGATGTATTGTTTCGGTTGTATTTTAAGGAAGAACGAAGCGGCAGTTCATTGGTTTACAATGATATCCAACGTCAGTTGATTGTCGCTGAATTACCGGAATGGACGTGGACGGAAGCCACATTGACTCCCTATAGCGTACCTAACCCGGCAACAGCCCAAAACAGTCAGTTTTCAGGTTATGTTGCTTTAACAGAGGGCGCTCGTGTCGACATCAGTTCCACCAAACGTTCCACCTTTACCACAGGCGTGTACTGGGAATGGGATCTGACTGATTTTGTAAAAGCCAAAAAAGCAGCCGGACAGATGACATTCTCCATCATCGTCTATGAATCAGCTACCTCCGGCGGACAAGGTTCCAGTGATATGTATTTCCTTTCCAAAGAAAGCGCTACCAACAAACCGCAATTGGTAATTTCGGAAGCATCATCCAATGCGAACCTGTCCTCGATCTCAATCGATAAAGAAGGCGACGGTAATTTTCAACCTTTTTCCGATTATAATGATCAGCATTCGGAATATATCTGCTACCTGCCGTTGCAGGCTGTCAATGTACCGGTATTGACTGCAACGCCTTCCCGGTCAGGCGCTTCGGTAACAATCACTCAGGCGCAATCTATCGACGGAGAATTAGCGGAACGTACGGCAATAATTGAGGTTACCGCTTTGGATAATGTTACAAAGAAAACCTATACCGTTGTTTTTGAAAAGAAAGACGAAAATACGGGAAGTACGACGGTGGAACTCAATTTATGGAGTTCGGCTTCCAATCGTTATACGCGCAATGCGCAACTTGTTTCACGGATGTCGGGTTTTCAGTCCGATCCTGATGCAACAGACGATTTCAACTGGTACGGAAGTAATTTCAATATCCGTACTGATTCAACAGGATTTTTCTATGTAAAGAAAATAGATGGTCGCTGGTGGCTCGTCGACCCGGACGGATACGCCGGTCTGAATATGGCGGTTACTACCATCAACACAGCTGCTAACGTGGCTGACTGGGCTTACGATCTGATGAAAGGATTGGGATACAATGGAGCAGGAAATTTTATTACTCCTGAGAATCTGCCTGTTACGCAATATAACAATAAATCTTTCGAACCGTTTTCTTACACCCGTCGCGGATTGGGCGACAGGGGGAATGTAGGGCCATCCTCATCGGGAGGATTTTTCCAACGTTACAGGGCTTACCGTCTGACTAAAGGATATACTTTCCCATCTAATTTGGACAATGGAAACTACATCACCATCATGGATCCCGAATTTGAAGAGTTTTGCGACACGCATGCGAAAAACTATTTTGCCCCTTCGGCCAATGAACGGAACCTGATGGGCGTATTTTCCGATAATGAGATCAATTTCAATCAGGATCAGATACAGAACTTTCTCAAAGACCTGCCTGAAACGGATCCTAATTATATTTCGGCATTAAATTTCATTACGTCCAAAGGAATATCCAAAGCCACGGTTATCAGTAATTATGGATCGGTACCGAATGCCGTGAAAGAAGAATATGCCGGTATATTAGCCGAATGGTATTTCAGTAAGGTGTCGGCTGCACTGAAAAAACATATGCCCAATCATTTGTATCTGGGCAGCCGTCTGCACGGACGGCCGCGCGGTATCCGGCAGGTGGTGGAAGCTTCTGCCCGCTGGTGCGATGTAATCTCCGTCAATTTCTACAACTATCCCACACCCAACGAAGAGATCACGCATCCGAAAAAATGGACAGAATGGACGCACGACAAACCTTGTCTGATTACCGAGTTTTATGTAAAAGGATTGGAACCCAGCAACATTGATCTTCAGGATGGCGCCGGTTACATGGTCAGGACGCAAAACGACAGAGGGGTGTTCTATCAGAATACTTGTCTGGAAGTGCTTCAGTCCGGATATTTCATAGGTTGGCAATATTTCCGCTGGATCGACGACGGAACCTCCAATAAAGGGATTGTTTCGGTCAATAATGAACCATGGACGGAAATGATTGCTTACATGAAGGAATTGAATAACCAGGTTTACCGCATAGTGGATTTTATTGATGATCGCGTCTATGCTCCTTTAACAACCAAAGAAATCGTGTTGTATCCTGCAGGTGATACATACATCAGTTTACCGGAAAATTCTGCCGTTAAAGGACTGGAAACAACCCTGCAGATTGGCAATGCTGCCGCGGCTACCGGCGAAAGCGAGGCTTTTCTGAAATTTGCTTTGGGAAATTACAAAGATTCGTTGCAATACATAGAAAATGCCGTGCTCAGGTTGTACGATGCTTCAGGAAACTATACCGACAGGGATCTCAAGATTTTCGGCGTCGCGAATACGGATTGGGATGAAACAACATTCAATGCTGCCATTGCCGCCTCTATTCCTGAAATGCGTAATTCATTCGGCAAGTTACGGGCAAAGAAAAGCCGTATATCAGCCGGTAAGAATTATATCGACCTGAACGTACGCAACTGGCTGATAAAAGGTGTTGACAGACCGGAATACGTTACATTCAGGATTACGGACAACAGCGATGCCACACAACCTTCTGCATGGTATTCCAAAGAAAACGGAACCTTATCACCACAGTTGATATTGAATATCCGCGCAAATCAGACCTCTGGCACACAATTGCCGGGACAGCCGGAAACAAAAATTTACCAGCAGGGTGATCAAATCTGTTTTTCCGGTTTTCAGGAAATATTACAAGGCAGTATTTATAATATCTCAGGCGTTTGTGTGTGGAAAGGAGAAATAGCGCCGAGCAAACGGATTGATGCAGGTTTTCCGGCAGGCATCTATGTAGTCAGGTTGTTTGACGGTTTACAGAATATAAATCGAAAGATTGTTATCAAGTGAATAGTGGAAAATAATAGTGAATAACGAAGAGTAAATATTATTTACATAGCTTATATAATTTAATTTCTAATTTCTAATAATTTATTAATCATTAAATTTTATTGTATTATGAAACAAAAATTACAAATCGTATGGACTTTGGTCTTTACATTATGTGCAGGCGCAATGTTTGCACAACGTGACACTTTGGCGTATTGGGGATTTAATGCCGGTACTGCTGATTATCTTTACTGGGGATCCGATGAAGAAACAGGAGGGACAAGGCTCTATGCGTATAATGAGTATAAGAATAAAAAAGATGCTACTTTCGGCGCTTTCAGAGAAGGAATGAACGGAGAAGAGGCTGTTAGCTTTTATGAAAATAATCATACTCTGGTTACAACAACAAATTTTGGTACAAATTGCATCAGTCAGTCTGCCTGGCAAAAAGATGACGCATTGGGTAGAACAACAAGGTATTGGTTGTTGGATAGTCTTACTACGCTAAATAAGGAAAATATAGAGGTAAGCCTGTATCTGGTAAGTGTAGGAACTGTGGGAATGACACAATTCCGGTTTGGATATAAAGTAGGAGATGGTGCATGGGTGGACGACGTATTTAAAGATGTTCGTACAGGTGCCTCGTCTAGTTCTAAAATCGGAAGCAACCCGGCTGATTTGTGGACGCATGTTTTACCGGCTGCATGCAATAATCAGGTAAAAGTTGCTTTCAGATGGTGTGTGAATGATATTGCCGTAGGTGGAGGTCCATTGGGAAGTGGAGGAATTTCCCGCGTTGACAATGTAACCGTTACCGGCATCAGGACCAGCACTGGTCTTAAACCCGCATCCCCGACTTCTGTAGCTCAAATTACCGGTAATGAACTGATTGCTAAAGATAACATATCTATAACCGTATATAACCAGGTAGGAGCAATTGTGCGAAATAATGTATTGTCAAACGGGGCATCTGTTACCTTGCCTCAGGGTTTCAATATCATTAAAATTTCGTCGCCGGATCGTAGTACGGAAATGATAAAAACAGTTATTAAATAAATCATATAAGGCCATTAAGATTGACGATAAGTGATAAGTGACATCACTTATCACTTATCACTCATCACTTTCTTTTGTGCCCTATGTACTTATTACGTTTATATTTATAAAAAAGATCATGCCGAATTTCAGATTGTTCCTGTGTCTCTTATACTTTTTAATTGCTGCGTCAAGCCTGTTTGCGCAGGAAATAAACGTCGCTTTGCACAAACCTGTTGCCGTTTCTTCCGAAGACGGGAATTCTCCGGCGTTCAACATTACGGATGGTAGAATATCCCGGAACCATGCATGGATGAGCCATGCTTCTGTCCGTCCTCCGCATCAGGTAACAATCAATCTCAAACAATATTGCGATGTAAACCGTGTAGTTATCTATAGCGGTATACCGGAAACAGAAAAAAAAAATGCTGAAAAAGGCCAGGCGCCCGGCTTCTGGTCTGTCAAAAACATGAGAATGCAATATTGGGACGATGCTAACTGGACCGATCTTCCACAGACTGAAATATATGAAAACAGAAAAGATACTATTTTATTCCGTTTCAAGCCGGCGCTGACTACTTTTCAGTTTCGTCTGATTTCAACCGACGGCGAACCCATCCGTATTAACGAAATAGAGATATTTGGTACGGTCAAAAAAAATATGCCGTTACCTGATGCACCCGAAGCAAAAGAGCAACCCTATGCCGAGCAGGCCGGTGAAAACATACGGATTTCTGTTTATCCGGAAACTACCGGCAAATCAATGAAGTACGTTGCCTATAATCAAGGATATTTCGTGCCTGGATGTAATGCGAGCGACTGGTTACGGTATTCGAACGTAAACAGTCTGCGTGTATGGGCTTCTCTGAACGATTACGTACCGGTCTCATGCATATCCGCGGATGAACAGGTAAATTCACTATCCCGCTTCGAAGTCAACAAACAAATGCTGAGAAATAATCCGGAACACAACACCTTCATTCGCTGGGAACAAATCATTCCGGTCTGCGAAACAATCATGTACGGAACCAATGCCACGGAACTGAGGTATGCATTGGAAGAAACGAAGCGGCTCGGAATTGATGTTGTTCTACAGATAAACGACCGGAACTTCAATAATAACTGGTCGAACAAATGGCAACAGTGGCAGCGTTTTTACGCTTTAGCCTATTATGCCGCCAAAACAGGTGATGTGAGCATGTTTGCCATGCAAAACGAACCGAATCACCACGCTGCAGGTCCGATGAAAATCGAAACATACATTTCCGGTTTACAAATCGTATCGGATGCCGTGCATTGTGCTGTGGAAGATGTCAACAAACGATACGGTAAAAAACTGACAGCAAAGATATTATCTCCAATAACAGCAGGAACCAACATCGACTGGTGGGTTGAAGTTATGAAAAATATCCGCACGCATTACAGCGGTAAACCGGGAAACCGCGACCTGATAGACATATTCTCCACCCATGCCTATAATCTCCCGGCCTCCGGTTATGCAACCAAAGTATCGGAGATCAGGGAACTTATTACAGAAAATCATCCGCAGAAAAAGTCGTTGCCAATTGTTTTTACCGAAACCGGGCGCTGGATGAATGCTCACCTGATCGATAAATACGAAACCATGGACTCTCCCTCCTTATTTACCGAATGGGCGGGAGAATATACCAATAATACACTGAACGGATGTTACGGTATGTGGGCATTTAAAATGGCGAATACCGCAAGCGGAACTTATCCCCGCGGTATCAAATCGGGGCATCACCTGACCTGGCAGGGACAACGAATTGTGGAAGACGCTTATCTGAATATCGCAAAAGATAAGCCTGTTTTCGATCGGACATCCGGAACACCTGTAAAAATAGCCGGAATATGTGACGGAGATAAAAGTGACAGCTCCGCCTGGCTGTCGCCGTTAACCAATAATGATAAATATCTGGAAATAGACCTGGGGAAAATGTATTCCATAGGTGGTGCCGTAGTTTATACCGGTTCTGCATACGGCGTATTCACAGGTCCCGATAGGGTGAAAAATTTCAAATTACAATATATGAAGGAAAACGAATGGATCGACATAGAAGAAACCGTTCAGAAAGGAGCAAAATATGTACAATCGTTTTTCATATTTAATACTCGCGTAGAAACCGACAAAGTTCGATTTGTTTCAACGGATGCCGGAAGCATCAAGATACGTGAAATTAAACTGTTCGATGCTGCTTCCATGAAAAATATCCAGCCGTCGTACAGCATCAGCGGCATACACCGCACGGGAGAAGTCATCCGCTTGTTCGCCAAAGGTTTCAAGGATGAACGTCCCTTGTTAAAAACAACCGTTAGTTCGCCAGGCAACCGGGATACCGACGTAATGGTATCGTACGACAACTTATCCGGGGTGTATTATATCTGGTTAGTACAAAGAAAAATTGTCTGCGACACGGTAACAATCGATCTGAGTCGCCTGAATATAGGGAAAGATGCCCGCGTCATTGCCGAAGAAGTCAGTGGGAAAAATTACGGAAACGTTACCATGGTGAAGTCCATAGACAACAACCGGTCCGTTTCACTGAAACTACCGGCTCAAAGTGTAATGCTCCTCACCATTCCGGCGAAAGGAAGTCAAAACTATAGGGAAATAACATCTGCGGCGGACGCGACTGTGCAAGGCGGCCGCTTTGCAAAAGAAAATTACGGCAACCTACCGGAAGTACAAGTAGAAATGCATGCCGCCAGGCCAGAAGACAACAGAATCGGTTACATGCGTTTCGACCTGAATCGGATCGACAGGGACAAACTTCAGGCAGCTATTCTGAAAATATCTGCTCATACTACTTCCTCCGCTCCTTTCAGGCTGCATGTATACGCTACGGAAAATACCGGCTGGAAAGAAGATAGAATCAACCGGGACAACGCGCCTCAACTCAGCGGAGATGTAACGTGCAGTTGGGTAAGTACCGGTTCGGATACTTTTCTGGCCGGAGAAATGGTTGCCGGAATGGAACAAACCGATTGCGCAATCGATGTTACCGACATTCTACGCCGGATAAAAGGGAAAAGCATAACTTTCATTTTTATTCGCGAGCTCAGGCAATTGGGAGATGATGCCGATAACGGAGAGCAGTTCATTATCTCCTCACGCGAATCTGCGGATAAGCCTGTTTTAATGACCTGGTAATATAAAATGATATGATATTTAATTAAATTATTTATGACAAAGAACAAAAAGAATCAATGTATTTTGATGGTATTGATGGTGTGCGTTTCAATACCTGCCTTATCTTCACAACGGAGTTCAATGGAAAAAACGGTAGACGAAGCGCTCGACTTTTCCCTCAGGCAATCGATGAAAATGTATGAAACAATCAAGGATGAACCAGGAATATTGCCCCGTACCGTCGAAAACGGAAAGCTGATCACCTGCCGGTCGAACTGGTGGACTTCCGGTTTTTATCCCGGAACTCTGTGGTATTTGTATGAATACAGCCGGGATGAATCCGTCAGGAAAGCCGCAGAACAGATGTTGGCCCGGGTAAAAGGAGAGCAATATACTACTTCCAGTCATGATGTGGGTTTTACTATCAATTGCAGCTTCGGAAATGCATACAGGATCACGGGAAATGAAGCCTATCGCGAGGTGATCACTACAGCAGCGCGTTCCTTGTCCAAACGATTTCTTCCCGAAGTAGGTTCCATCCGTTCGTGGAACAGCCGGAAATATCAGTTTTCAGTCATTATAGATAATATGATGAACCTGGAACTGCTAACGGTAGCTTCTTCTTACTTAGGCGATAATACCTACTATGATATGGCTAAATCGCATGCCGACAAAACCATGAAGAATCATTTCAGGCCCGACGGAAGTTCTTTTCAGGTAGTGAGCTATGATTCTGTTACCGGTAAAGTATTGAATCAGATAACGCATCAAGGTGTGAACGACGGATCTTCGTGGTCACGCGGACAAGCCTGGGGATTATATGGATTCACCATGATGTACAGGCAAACAGGTAAAAAAGCTTATCTGGATCAGGCCGTAAAAATAGGTCGATTTATTATGAACCATCCGAATCTACCTAAAGATAAAATTCCTTATTGGGATTTTGATGCTCCAAATATCCCTAAAGAATACAGAGATGCTTCTGCAGGAGCCATTATGGCCTCTGCTTTTATCGAAATGAGTACTTATTTAGATGGTAAATTATCGCAGGATTTTCTGAAAATCGGTGAACAACAGTTGAAATCACTGGCTTCATCAGCATACAGAGCTAAAAAGATAGGGGATAATCATCATTTTATCCTTCAGCATTCAACCGGCTTTGTCGCTAAAAATTATGAAATAGACGCTCCGCTCACTTATGCCGATTATTATTTTGTAGAAGCCTTGATCAGGTATAAAAAACTGAAAGCAGGAAAACCCGTTACTGACCTGATCACCGTTTATTCCGAAAACAAAGACAGAGCCTTGTGGTTGAGTGCTTTGGATCGAATTTCCAATCCCCTGCTGACCAATATGAGCAAAGGAGAACTGCGGAAAAACATGCCTGTGGAGTCCAATGCCGCCGATATGGAAAAAAGAAAAGAAGTAACCCATCTGGAAGCTTTGGGACGCCTTATAACAGGCATCTCTCCCTGGTTGGAGTTAGGACCTGATCAAACTGTAGAAGGTCGTTTGAGAGCAAAATATATCGACCTGGCGCTTCGGTCCATTACTCAGGGCGTAGATCCTTCATCTCCCGATTACCTGAATTTTAAAAACGGACGTCAGCCTTTGGTCGATGCGGCTTTTCTGGCACATGGCCTGCTTCGGGCACGTACTCAGTTATGGGATAAACTGGATCCGGTTACACAACAACGGGTTATTCAGGAATTGAAATCATCCCGGGTTATTAAACCATCTGAAAGCAACTGGTTATTTTTCTCGGCCATGGTGGAGGCTGCCCTGAAAGAATTCACCGGCGAATGGAAATTCGATCGTATAAAGTATGCCATGGAAAGGCATAAACAATGGTATAAAGGCGACGGATGGTACGGAGACGGACCTAACTTTCACTTAGACTACTACAACAGTTTTGTCATACAACCCATGATGGTGGAGATTCTTTCCGTCATGAAAAAACATGACGCCGAAGATGCGGATTTTTATAATGTTGAAATTTCACGATATGCCCGTTATGCCGAACTTCAGGAACGGCTGATCTCTCCCGAAGGTACTTATCCTGTTGTCGGACGCTCGTTAGCGTATCGTTTCGGGGCATTTCAGGCGCTTTCCGATGCAGCCTACCGCAAACTGTTGCCCGGGAGCATAGATCCCGCCCAGGTAAGATGCGGTCTTTCTGCCATTATCAACCGGCAGATCAATGCACCCGGAACTTTCAATCCGAATGGTTGGTTAAGAGTCGGTATGGTCGGTTATCAACCCGCTATCGGTGAGACATATATATCTACCGGAAGTCTTTACCTGTGCTCAGCCGTGTTCATCGCTCTCGGATTACCCGAAAGCGATCCGTTCTGGAGTAATCCACCGACCAGATGGACATCAAAAAAAGCATGGGACGGTGTCGATTTGAATGCAGATAAGGCGTTGAAAGATTAAGAAAGTACACTCGTAAAAGTTGAGGAGAAAATATGAAAGATACCTTGTATCAACAATCAGCCCCGGAAACCGTTTGGTAGTTTCCGGGGCTGAAAATATCGAAACGATCTTACATTATTGCTTCTTTTTCAATATCCAGGAAATACTTATATGTTCCTACTTTCAATTCAGCGCAGGCAGCATCATCGCAAGCGATAATTGCTTTAGGATGCAGTTGCAGCGCACTGATGGTCCACATATGATTAACTGGTTCTTCAACGGCATGGCGTAATGCACGGGCCTTATTATGACCATTAACTATGATCACCACTTCCTTAGCATCACAAACCGTTCCCACACCCACGGTCAGGGCATTTTTAGGCACTTTGTTTACATCATTATCAAAGAAACGGGAGTTGGCAATAATTGTATCCTGTGTCAATGTTTTGATACGTGTTCTGGAAGATAAGGACGATGCTGGTTCGTTGAAAGCGATATGTCCGTCGGGACCAATACCTCCAAGGAACAAATCGATACCTCCGTAAGAAGCGATTTTAGCCTCATAAGCAGCACATTCAGCATTCAGATCAGGAGCATTGCCATTCAGAATGTTTACATTTTCCTTTTGCACATCAATATGACTGAAAAAATTATTCCACATGAAGGTGTAATAGCTTTGTTCATGGCTTTGTGGTATTCCCACATATTCATCCATGTTAAAAGTAACCACATTTTTAAACGAAACTTTACCCTGCTTGTAAAGGTCAATCAGGTTTTTGTAGGTACCAAGCGGTGTTGATCCGGTAGGTAAACCAAGTACAAAAGGTTTGGCAGCAGTTGGTTTAGCATCGTTAATTTTACCGGCAATGTAAAGTGCTGTCCATTTTGAAACCAAATCGTAATTTTTCTGAATAATTAATCTCATAATTGATAGTTTTACTGTGTTATTTTTAAAGACACAAAGGTACAAAAATTTAATAGAATACTAAGCAGACAGGAGCGCCAACCTGCATCATTTTTCCGGTATTTGTTAATGCTCCGGTTTTCTTATCTCTTTGAAAAACCACTATATTATCAGAATTCTGATTGGCCACAAATACATATTTTCCATCAGGCGTCAGGTTAAAATTGCGTGGACCAACTCCTCCTGAGGATATTTGTTGAACGAAAGTTAGTTTTCCGTCCTTTCCCACTGCGAAACAGGTAATATTGCTGGCCGTTCCGCGGTTGGTAGCATACACGAATTTCCCATCGGGAGAGAGATGAATATCGGCAGCACGTGCCTCATCGCCCGATTGCGGTGTGATCACTGTGGTTTCCTGCAAAATAGTCAGTTTACCGTTTTTTAATGAAAAGGCAGTTACCGTACCATCCACTTCCTGCATCAGATAAGCAAATTTACCATCTTTACTGATAGCCATGTGACGCGGACCACTGCCCAATTTCACCTTAATACTGTCATGAGGTGTGAGTACCTGCGTTGTGGCATTTTCATCATAACGGTATACCGTAACTATGTCCGTACCCAGATCATTCGCAATCAGGTATTTCTTGTCGGGTGTCAGCAACACCTGGTGCACATAGGGTTTGGTCTGACGTTCGGGATGAATACTGCTACCGGTGTGTACAATTAACTGCTGAAGTTCGCTCAGTGCTCCATCAGACTGGCGACCGAATACCGAGATACTACCACCACCATAATTGGCCGTAAAAACATGCTTATTACTTGCCGAAATGTAGCAGGGACCTTTACTTTTTGTTTCCGAACTGTTGATAAACCGGAAAGTTGCATCTTTAGGGTTGAAAGCAAAAGCTCCTGCCCTACTGGCTTTGTCCGATTCTCCCACCACATAAAGGAATTTCTTATCGGCAGTTAGTGCCAGAAAGCTCGGGTTCTTTATTTCCTTCGCTACCGATTGCTTTTCGAAGATTCCTCTTTCCACATTTATTTTGTAACTGTAGATGCCCTCGCTTTTACCATTGCTGGTGTAGGTGCCGATGAGGAGGCGGTATTCGGTTGACTGGGCATGAAATTGTATGAAGATAATTGAGAACAGTGATAAAATTAAAATTCGTTTCATGATATTTGGATAAACTGGATTTGTATTTATTTCATCAAATTACAAAGATAATAATTTGGAATTAAAGCGAATCAAGAATTTATATCAAATATAATCGGATTATTCAAAGAATTTTCGGATATTTGCTATGAATCATGGAACGCCAATATGCATAAAGCGCTTCAAATATTTAAAAGAATTTTCAAAGCAATCCTTTGGGTTGTTGCAGTTTTCGTGTTTTTTTTCATTCTCCTTGCCGGTATTATTCAACTTCCATCTGTTCAGAATGCTTTGGTTAGTTTCGCTACAGGATACATCAGCAACAAAACCCACACCCGCGTTGAAATTGAGCACCTGGGTATTTCATTTCCAAATGCATTGTCGCTTGAGGGTGTTTTTATCGAAGACCTTCAGAAGGATACGCTGCTTTATGCCGGTGAAGCCAGATTGAACTTCTCACTGAAAGATGTTTTCAATAATCATATCAATGTTCGTCATCTCTATTTGGATAAGGCGATTGTTAAAGTGTACAATACCCCAACAGATTCGCTGTTTAACTATCAGTTTCTGCTCACAGCTTTCAGTAGCGACACTAGCACAAATGCCCAGTCAAACCCATGGGCATTTAATCTGGATCAACTTAATATAAGGAACTCGCGCATATTGTATGAAGATGTTTATAACCAGCTATATACCTCAGCAACCATCTATCGGCTCGGAGTGAAGGGAATTTCCATCAACACCCGTGAGTTCTGTATTAAATTGAATGAAATATCGTTGAAAGATAATGCTATCACTTATCAAACGGAGAGAAATCCTGCGAACAAAAAAGTTTTTGATGCAGGCAATCTACAATTCAGGAAGCTAAATTTAGAACTCAGGGATATCTTGTACAGTACTGAAAAGAAGGAATTCACGGTTAAGCAGTTCAGTGCCACTGATCAAAACAATTTCACCATTACCCGTTTTGAAACAATCTTTAAAATGGATGCCCATTCGATTACTCTGGCACCGTTGAAGGCAAATACCTCAACCTCCTTTATTGATGGTGAGGTGCAACTGCAATTTGCTTCTTTGTCATCGATTGCGGATTCATTAGGACAACTAAAAATCAAAGCCTACATCAGGCAATCGGGTTTTAGCAATGCTGATATTGTATATTTCAGTCCGATGCCGGCAACCATTGGTTTCTTCAAAAACAAAGCGCATATTACGACCCTGAAAGGTAGTATTGACGGACAAATAAATAATCTGAAAGGAAAAAACCTTATCGTAAAAGCAGGTCGTAATACTGTATTAAATACGAGCTTTCACATCTCTGGCCTGCCTGATATGGAAAAGGCACATTTTGATTTTCCGAATCTTACCATACAGTCGAATAAAAAGGATTTGCTGATGATGGCCGGAAACCTCATTCCTGAAAGCATCGAACTACCGGATAACATCCGCCTGAATGTTGATTTTTATGGAGGTATCAGTGATTTTGAAAGTTCGGCAGGCTTATTTAGCTCTTATGGTAATGCGCTGATGACAGCCTCGCTGGCTAAAGGTGAAAGATATAATGTTGATCTACAACTGACACCCTTTGATCTGGGAAGTTTGATGAAAGACAAATCCTATGGTCAGCTGTCGCTCAATGCCAGTGCAGAGGGAAAGGGCTTTGACCTGAATATGCTACATGCGGAAATCAACGAACTAAATCTGGGCTTAAATGGGAAAGCATATCTGCTCGACTCCATCATTGTGGACCTCACCCAGCAGAAGCAAAAAAACGAACTGAAACTCCGCAGCGATTTGCTTGCTCTCAGCTATAGCGGGAATCTTTCACCGTTGGCACTGGCAGAATGGGGCACTCAGTTTATCAACCGGTATTTTGCATTGACCGACACTCAACCGGTGGCAAAGAAATATACCAATATAGTATTTCAGTTCGATATACAACCATACAACCATCCCTTTATTGCTGAATTTTTACCTGACTTACATGAATTTATTCCCGGGGTTATCCATGGAAATTATGACGGTTCGAAAGAAGCACTCAACATAAATGCAGGCATTCAAAAGCTCATTTATGGCAACAATGAGATAAAAGACATCGGATTTGAATTAAAATCCGATGCCGGTGCACTTAATTATCAACTTTTCACTTCATCGTTTTCCTTTGGACAAATGCAGGTGGATAACATTCGCCTGAAAGGAAAAGTGGCCGACAATCAGCTTAGCGCACATCTATCCTCCATTGACGACTCGCATTTTAAGAACAATGACCTGCTGAAAGGTCGGTTGGAAGCGAATGCCCTGCTAAAAAAAATGAGTAGCGGTTACAGTATCACTGCTGATGCTGAAATCGCGCAGTTAGCAGTGCAGGGTATCCCTGTCGGCAATCTGAGTTTAAAAGCTTCAAACCCCGTTACCGACAGAGTCGATATAGACCTGAGTCTGACCGGCGAAGGAAACGATTTGTCAGCCAACGGTTATTATCTCCTGAATGGCGAAGACAATGCCATTAAAGTTGATGCCGTATTGCACTCCCTCTCAATGAAAACCATCGAAGCATTTTCGATGGGACAACTTTCGCAGGCATCAGGTCTTGTCGGTGGAAAATTTGTGGTGGAAGGAAATACGAATCATCCGAAGATCAACGGAAACCTGACTTTCAAAAACGCAGAGATGAAACCTGCTTTCCTGAATAATACCATCTTTCTGAAAGATGAAAGTATCACGCTGAGAACTGACGGGATTTATTTCAACGCCTTTACCATCCGGGATGTCAATCAACAAAAAGCTGTGGTTGACGGATCAATAAAGATGAAAGAATTCTCTGATTTTCGTTTTGATCTGAATGTAAATTCAAAAGATTTCCTTTTGTTCAACACCACAGCAAAAGATAATGATTTGTTCTACGGAAAAATGATCATCGATAGTGACATTGACATCAGCGGTCCGCTTTCGGTGCCGGTTGTACGTGCCCGTTTAAAGATGAAGGCGGGCTCCCGTTTCAGTTTCGTGGTGCCCGAAGAACAACTCACCACCTATAAGGGAGAAGACATCGTCGTTTTTACCGACAGCACTAAAAAGGAATATTTACAGCAAGAAACAGCTGTCGCAGGTTTCAGCGGTTTCGATCTGTCGTCGGTTATTGAAGTCGACAAGGATGCCACCCTGCGCTTATTCATGGATCCCGCATCCTCCGATTCGCTGGTGGTAAAAGGAAATGCCGCGCTGAGTCTGACCATGGACAGAAGCGGAAAGATGAGTCTGACCGGCACTTATGAAGTAAACGAAGGCAGTTATCTCGTTTCGCTGGAATCCATCATCAAAAAGAAATTCGGGATAGTTCCCGGCAGTACCATTGTATGGAATGGCGATCCGATGGATGCCAACATCAATATCAATGCAAGTTACATGGTCCGCACAGCGCCCTATAATCTGGTGGCAGAACAGATGGCTGGACTCACCAATGCTGAGCAGGCAGGATACAAGCAACAATATCCTTTTGTTGTGTTACTGAAAATGCGGGGTGAAATGATGCAGCCGGAAATCAGTTTCGAAATTCAGTTACTGCCTGAGGACAAAGGCATCTTATCAGGCGCCATGCAACAAAAGCTGAATTTGCTCAACGAAGATCCCTCGGCACTGAACAAGCAGGTTTTTGCCCTGTTAGTGCTGGGCAGGTTTGTACAGGAAAACCCACTTCAATCGGAGTCGGCAGGTACTTCAGCACTGCTGCGTTCCACAGTGAGCAGTTTCCTGACAGAACAACTGAACCGTTTCAGTTCGGGTTTTGTGCCGGGTGTCGAATTGAATTTCGATGTTCAATCCTACGAAGATTATCAGAGCGGAAATGCCGAAGGCAGGACACAGGTAGAAGTCGGACTGAAAAAAGAATTGTTCAACAACCGTTTGACAGTAGAAATTGGAGGATCGGTGGATGTGGAAGGAGAAAAAGCAAAGCAAAATTCGGCGGGCAACATTGCGGGGGATGTAACCGTAGAATATAAACTCACTGAGGATGGACGTTATCGCCTGAAAGGGTTCAGAAATAATCAGTATGAAGGGGTTATTGAAGGGCAATTGGTTGAAACAGGTGCAGGAATAGTGTATGTGCGGGATTTTAACTGGTGGAAGGAGTTGTTCAGGAAACCGGAATAGTGGGGAGTGGAGAGTGGAGAGTTGAAAGTTGAAAGTTGAAAGTTGAAAGTTGAGAATTAATATTTAAAACCTATAATTATGAAGAGTATTGTTGGAGAGAAATCGTATGCATTTGCACTACGGATAGTAAAGGCATACAAGTATTTGACAAAAGAGCAACATGAATTTATTTTATCGAAACAAATGTTGCGGAGTGGAACGGCTATTGGTGCCTTGATAAAGGAGGCTGAACATGCTCAATCGAAAGCTGATTTTATCAGCAAAATGAATATAGCTCTGAAGGAAGCAAACGAAACAGAATATTGGCTAATGCTTTTAAAAGACAGTGATTATTTAAATGATAAAACATATACTTCAATACATAATAATTGCGATGAACTCATCCGCTTATTAGCAAGTATTGTAAAAACATCAAAAAATAATGTTGAAAAAAAATAACTCTCAACTCTCAACTTTCAACTCTCAACTATTTGTTCTCCTGCTCCTCCTATCCGGTTGCAGCGGAACGAAACACCTGCCTGCGGACGAAAAGTTGTATGTTGGTGCAGTGACGAATCTTGTGAGTGATGAGAAAGTGGATGCCCGGCAAATCAAACCGGTGGTTGATGAGGCTGTACGACCGCAACCCAACAGCAGTGTATTAGGCATGCGGCCCAGGTTATGGTTGTATATGAGTACCGGAGAAAATCCAAAGGGAAAAATCAGGCAATGGATGAGGAAAAACGGGGAAGCCCCGGTGTTATTAAGCGATGTGAAACCATCGGTTACTGCTGCTATTATTGATGCAAAATTATTCAACCTCGGAATCTTTAACAGTAAAACGACCTATGAGATTAAGGAAAAAGAGCATACCGCAAAAATTATTTACACTTCGCACATTCATCAACCATATAAAATAAAAAATTATCAGATTGTAATTGCTGACAGTACTCTCAACGGACTCATTCTATCGGAGAAGAAAAACGCTGTGATTAAAAAAGGTGATGTTTACCGGCTCGAAAACCTGCAAAACGAAAGAAACCGCATCGATGAGATATTGAAAGACAGCGGATATTTCTATTTCAACCCTGATTATCTGATCTTTGAAGCCGACACGACTAACGAAGAGATGACATTGCGACTTGGCCTGAAAACAGAAACACATGCCAATGCGCTACATACACAGCGTATCGGACGGATCACAATCGACCAGCATTACTCACTTGATAATGTAAACACAAGTCAGGATACCACTCTATTTGACGACGTGATTTTCCTGAGGAATAAAAACAAACCGGTTATTCGTCCCGAAGTCATTCTGCGGGCAGTTTATCTTAAAAAAGATGAGCTCTACAACCGCCGCGACCACAACATCACCCTGAATCGCCTGATGTCGATGGGTAATTTCAAATTTGTACAGATGAAGTTCACCGACAACGACAGCACAGGTTTGCTGGATGTTGCCATCCTACTGACCCCACTCCCCATCAACACTTTCAGGGCAGAAATGGAACTCGTAACAAAATCAAATAACTATACAGGTCCGCGGATGAATGTGAGTCTGCTGAACCGCAACACCTTCGGCGGTTCTGAACAACTGAAACTCAACATGGCCGGATCGTTCGAGGCACAGCTTAATGCAATCAACAAAGGTCTGTTCTCCTACACCTTCAATCCCCAGCTGGAACTCACCTTCCCCCGGCTATTGGTTCCTTTCCAACTGAAACCATCACACAATATATACACTCCTCAAACGCGTTTTGCTTTTGCCTATAATTACATCAAAAGAGTCAACTATTTCGACATGAACTCTTTGTTGTTCAGTTATGGATATAAATGGAAGAAAAATGCCCGGATAACCCATGAACTGACACCGATAAATATCAGCAACACATCGCTGAGTAACGAATCGGATGATTTTAAGGCCTTGCTGGTAGCAAATCCTTACCTGAAAAAAAGCTATGATGAACAATTTGTAGCGGGCGAGAGCTATTCATTCACGTATAATGATCCATCAACAACAGAGAAAGTTGCTCAGCATTTTCTTCAGTTGCGTGCCGAATCGGCAGGAGGGCTCTTTTCGCTGATCAACAGCATTAGCGGCAACCATCCGTCACCGGATCATCCCGGCACTATCCTCGGAATGGTGTATTCACAGTTTGTACGGCTGGATGCCGATGCCAGAACCTACATAAATATTGGCAACAAAGATAAGCTGGCAATGCGTTTCTACGCCGGAGCAGGGAAAGCCTTTGGCAATTCGGCCTCCCTACCCTACAGCCGGCAATTCTTCAGCGGTGGTCCCAACAGTGTAAGAGCCTTTGCAATTAATTCTCTTGGACCTGGCGATTATCAGCAGCAGACTACTGGGGGATTTCTGCAAACAGGTGGTGATATAAAAATAGAAATTAATGCTGAATACCGTTTCGACATCTACAGTTTTCTGAAAGGAGCTCTCTTTGTGGATGCGGGCAATGTATGGCTACAGGCTTCCAATCCGGTAAATCTGGGCAATCCGTTCCGGCTTAACAGTTTTCTGAGCGAAATGGCAGTGGGTTCCGGCATCGGACTACGACTGGATGTATCCTTCTTTGTGTTGCGCTTCGATCTGGCAACACCGCTGCGTAAGCCCTGGTTGCCATCTGCCGATCGTTGGGTGGTTAATGAAATCAATCCTTTCAAAGCCGATTGGAGAAGAGAAAATCTGATGCTGAATATCGCCATAGGATATCCGTTTTAAAATAAAATTTGCATCCTACATGTTTTTATATATTTTTGTAGTTTATTAAGTGATTTATAATAGTGTAATGATGACCACACATCTATAAAAGGGGGAAAGTCCGAAAACCCTGAGAGTAGGAATGACTAAAAGTTATAATCATATGAAAAAAGTAACAATGAACTTCTTTGTTTTATTGAGTATTATGGCTATTTTCTCTTCTTGCTCACCTAAAATTGTTGGCGTTTGGAAAGTTGAAAGTTTTCAGACAATAACACAGGGTAACGAAACAATGTCAGCTAAAAATATTGGCACCATTACTTTTCAGAAAAACGGAACCGGTGTAAAAGATCTTTCATTTTCCATTCTCGGGGCTCAAAAAGAAGACAAAACTCCTTTCAGCTGGACACTGAAAGACAACCTGCTTACTATCAACGGACAAGAATCTGACTTTGTCAAAACATGGATAGTAGTTGAAAGTAAAGCAAAATATCAAAAAATAAAATCAACTGATGGAGCAGCTCAGGTACAAATAGTGGAACTCAGGAAATAACTTATTTAGTACTATGACAAGAAAACACTTTGCTCTGTTTTCAGTTTGCATCCTACTGATGATAACAGGATGTTCCTCCGATGAAAATAAAAAGAAAACTGTCAAAACATTTATTAAAGAGTTGACAGAAGTTATTGAGGAGAAGGAAGAGATTTCCATTGTCGACACTCTTGTGTATCAACAAAAAATTCAGGCCCTGGCCAATGGCGACACCACCGGTTTGTGGCCGGTAAAAAAACAGCCATATCCCTACGCAGGAGCCATTCTTCCTTATAAAAGAATCGTTGCTTACTACGGGAATCTGTATTCAAACCGGATGGGAATCCTTGGAGAATATCCGCCTGCTGAATTATGGCATAGACTGAATGCCGAACTCGAAGCATGGAAACTCGCCGACCCTGCTACACCTGTACAACCGGCCATTCATTATATTGCAGTGGTAGCTCAGGGCAGTCCACTCAAAGACGGGATGTACCGCACCCGGATGCCTCAGGCGCAGATTGACTCGGCAATCAGTATCGCCCGCATGGGAGATGCAATTGTATTTCTGGATATTCAGGTAGCATTGAGTAAGGTACAAAATGAGGTACCGCTGTTAGAGAAATACCTGATGATGCCACAGGTTCATCTGGGCATCGACCCTGAATTTTCGATGAAAGAAGGTAACAAACCGGGAACAAAGATCGGTTGGATGGATGCTTCGGACATCAACTATTGCAGCGACTATCTGGCAAAACTGGTACGCACACACAAACTACCACCAAAGATTCTTATTGTTCACCGTTTTACGCAGGGAATGATCAAAAATTACCATCAAATCAAACTGCATCCCGAAGTACAAATCGTGATCAATATGGATGGATGGGGTGCTCCGGCGCTGAAGAACAACACTTACAAACGCTATGTTTATCGCGAACCTGTGCAGTTCACCGGATTCAAGCTTTTTTACAAGAACGATCTGAAGCAATCGCCCAACCGGATGCTAAAACCCGAAGAACTGATGAAACTGGTTCCGAAGCCTATTTATATACAATATCAGTAGGTTTACTCCATAGGAGTAGTCTAACAATAATTTATTTAGTTTCAAACAATTCACTTTGAAAACATTTATTCTAAAAACCTGTCTTTGATTTCCTGCGACGGAACAAGGCAGGTTTCTTTTTTTCCAAAGATACGATAGCGCGTTCCGGCAACCTTGTTGTAGATGAAATTCCTCAGTGATTGAGGAATAATTTGATACAGGATATAAAGCATTTTCCAACCTCCTCCCAATGCTTTCAGCACATGAAGCACCGCTGTTGATTTGGTGTAGTATTTATCTCCAATGATAAGAACGAAAGTATCGAAATCAGCAACCGGCAAATCAAACTTTTTGAGTAAAGCCTGACCGCTCTGAGATTGCAGGGCAGCAAATCGGAACACTTTCCTTCTGTCTCTTTTGATGACGAATTTCACGATGCCAGTGCATAAATTGCACACGCCATCAAAAAGAAGTATGTAAGAGCCGCTATCATTCTCCATTGAAAATCAGACCCTCAGCAAACCGCGGAAACCTCGGGCTGCATAATAAGATTCGGCTCCGTTGTGATACATGAAAACATGTTCGTAGCGGCGATCACAAAAGATAGCGCCTCCATGTTTTCTGATCTCTGCCGGGGTTTTCACCCAACTGGAGGTTTTCAGGTCAAACTTGCCTAATTCCTGTAAAGCCCGGTATTGATCTTCCGTCAAAAGTTCAATGCCCATTTCTGCAGCTACATCCACGACATTATTCTCAGGTTTGAATTCTTTTCTCGACTCCCAGGCATCGCGGTCGTAGCAGAGACTCCGCCGGCCTTTCGGACTTTCAGGCGCACAGTCGCAGAAAAGGTATTCACCTGTTTTTTCATCATAACCGATCACATCCGGTTCTCCACCGGTGCTTTCCATTTCATCGAGCGACCACAACTTTTCGGCCTTCGCTTCGAGCTTTGCCTGTACTTTTGCCCAATCGATACCTTTATGACGGGGCATGTTTTTTTCAAAACGGTTTTTTAGAACCTTGATAAGTTCTTCGCGATGTTCGGGCGATAATTCTTTTGTATTTCCCATTGCTGTATTATTTAAACAATATTATTAACCCAAAGAGTAATGATATTGTTTAAAAAAACACAGGAAATCTTAATTATTAATGTGAATCAGGACTTAAAATTGTTTTTTCTTCCTGCTTCCGTAGGAAGAAAAGCTTTGTAACCAGTAAGCTTGCTTACTGGAAAGAGCAAACCCACACAACACTCTGCTGCCATAGGCAGCGAACTCATAGCGTATGAAGTTTGCTTCCTACGGAAGCAGAAAGATAAAAAGTTGAGTATTATCCATATCCCAGTAAGCAAGCTTACTAGTTACAAAACTTTGCTTCGTAAACGAAGCAATAACACATTTGCTCTTTTTTCAAATACTTTTGATAATAACCTTTCTACTACTGATTCGTATTATTATTCTTTATTTACCCAGATTGCGGAACTGAATGCCCAGTTATTATCCCTCTGACGGACACGCACATAATAGTAATCGGTATCTTTCTCGGGTGCATCATCGGTCATAGTGTATTCAATCTTATACACTTCTTCAGTGGCAGCGCGATGGAACTGTATGGCTTCACTCAACCAGCCAATCATAAAGTTTGAATAAGTGCCACGTAACAATTGATCCATGGTATAGCTGAAAGTTTTTCCGTTGAAGTTCGCCGTCAGTTTGGTATTTCGGGGCATGGTAACATCGAGGATAACCGCTTGTGTTGCCGCAGTCAGCGTATTCGGGTTTTTGGTGGTGAACATATCCAGCTCTACTTTTTTATCGCTGCGACCGGTAATACGATTGACCAGTGTGCCATGCAAATCTGTTTTGCCAATCTTATCTTTCTGTGGGGATGTGTACGCTGCTCCCCTGAAACAGGGAGTCACGCTGTGAATTTCGCCTTCGTTGATGCTTAGGTTACCCAGCCAATGTACCGGTTCCTCAAAGCGGTTCCAACCGAATTCCACCTTTATTTTGGCTCGTACCATATCAGTCTTCGGTTCTGTGCTGCTAAAAGGCACATTGATGCGGGTCAGTCTTTTTCCATTCTTGATGATATCCACATAATCGATAAAATTCTGTCCTTCTACCTTTACGCTGATGTTACGTTTGTTTCCATTGATTTCGTCGCCCATGATGGCGTTATTTATTCTGAAATCAAGTTTAATCTTATCACCTGTAACGCAATATACATGACGTTTTTCCATCGCTTCCCAAATATCGGCGCGACTGTTGGTCGGTGCTACAACAGCAATAAGTCCGTCGCCATAACTTCCGGGATAGCCCGCATGTTGGTCGGTGGAGCCGATAACCCCGAACTTATATCCTTTATTCAGTCCGTAAAGCATGGTACCTTCATAATTGCGTGGTCCCATGTCATGCAGATTAGGAAAATCACCAAGATCTTCTTCCGCCAGTCCGTGACGGGAAAATATTTCAACAAAAGGTGTTTTACTTTCTTTGAAGAAATTCCAGTTATAACCTCTGAATCCTTCCTGATAACCCATATGATGTGGAGTTACAAAAGCCTTTTCTCCTTTCAGCTTATCCTTCAGATCAGGAATGGAAGTTGCTTCTACCAGTGGCGCATCGAGGCGATAAGTCAACGCTACATGATCACCATATTTCATGCTATGATACTCATAACTCAGGAAAGTCAGGAATTCACCTTCTTTGTTATACTCATTAGTCATCTTCACATATTCCTTCCATCCGGTTTCACGCAAACGCTTAAAAGCAGAGGTATGGTAATCGATGACCCATGATAGACGGGCATCGTCCTTACCGGGTATGTCGGGCCATGCCGCATGAGGAGTAACCGACACAAAATCGAGTTGCTGACGGGCCGCTTCAAAAGCGTCACGCATATCACCATGACCATAAGTCAGGTTACAGTGGTTATGTATATCTCCAAAATAGATATTCATGGAATCGTTGGCCAGGGAAGTTTCAGCCGCAGGCGCATTTTTTTTTTCACCACAGGCTGAAAGGAATGTCACCATGGCAAGTAAGACATTCAGTCGAACGAAAATTGTTTTCATATTTGTCATGTTGGATTAATTATTATTCGGTTGTATCATTATAAGAAGCTCGCATCTGTTTCAGCAGCTGCACCAGCTCCTCTCTTTTTGTTAAATATAGCTGATTGTTATATATATTATTCATCTCCAGCGGATCTTTCTGCAGGTCATACATTTCCCATTCGTCAATATCATTATAAAAATGGATGAGTTTATAGTCGCGCGTACGGATACCGTAATGTCTTTTCACACTGTGTTCGGCAGGATATTCATAATAATGATAATATACCGCCTTTCGCCAGTTCTCGGGTATTTCACCCTTATTCTTCAAAACAGACAGCAAAGATTTTCCCTGCATATCACCGGGCACTTTCACACCTGCCATATCGAGCAGAGTAGGTGCAAAATCAACATTCATACAAAGTGCATCGCTTTTTGAACCAGGTTGTATCAGCTTGGGATAACGAATCAGTAAAGGCATGCGCTGACATTCCTCATACATAAAGCGTTTATCGAACCAGCCATGTTCACCGAGGAAAAAGCCCTGATCTGAAGTATATACGATGATGGTATTATCCAGTTCGCCTATATCTTCCAGATATTTAAGCAGGCGTCCCACATTATCATCCACCGCCAGAGTAGTAGCAAGATAATCGCGCATATACTGTTGATATTTCCAGCGCACCAGATCTTTGCCGGTAAGTTTGTTTTCCCTGTACTCTTTGATTCTCGGAGCATAGGCTTCATCCCATCTCTTCTGTTCCTCAGGTGTCATACGGTGATATGCCTCGTAAAACTTATCTTTCAGGGTCGTATCGCGGAGTTCTTCGGGAGTGGCAATTTTCAGATCCCAACGTTCCTTCATCGTATTTTCGATATTCATATCCTGTTCCGATGCAGCTCTTGAACGGGTTTCATAATTATCGAACAGATTCACCGGTTCTTTAAAAACCACATCGTTAAATTTTCCAAGATGTCGCTGGGCAGGCATCCAGTTGCGATGCGGTGCTTTCTGATGGTACATGATGCAAAAGGGCTTCGACCTATCTCTTTTTTCAAGGAAACGGATTGTTTTATCAGTTACGATATCGGTCACATAACCTTTTTCAGTAATGACCTTACCATTTTCATTAAATTCAGGCTGGTAATAATGTCCCTGTTCATGATCGCCGGTAAGAATGCTCCAGTAATCAAACCCTTCAGGCTTTGAAATAAGATGCCACTTCCCTATCATTGCTGTCTGGTAACCGGCTTTTTGCAAGAGTTTCGGGAAAGTCTGCTGACTGCCATCAAACACCGAAGCATTATCTTTGAAGCCATTTACATGACTGAATTTACCGGTAAGGATGCAAGCCCTCGACGGACCGGAAAGTGCGTTGGTAACATAACAATGATCGAAGCGGATTCCCTCATTGGCAATTCTGTCGAGGTTGGGTGTTTGCAACAAAGTGCCTCCGTAACAGGTCATGGCCTGAGTGGTATGGTCGTCCGTCATCATAAAAATGATGTTGGGCTGTTTATTAATCTTCTGCTGATGGCAGGCAGTCAGACTCAATACGGCGGCCGAAGCCAGAAAATAATTCTTCATTTTTACATTCTAATTTAAAAAGATGCGCATTGTCTGAACAGTTTCACACATTTTTCTTCCTTTTCCGATCTTAATTGCAAGAAATAAACCCCTTCAGGATAAGGTGTCAGATTGAGGTCCACCGATGCCAGAAGATTTTTCTGCTCTTTCATCAGGTTTCCCGCCAGACTGAAAATTTTGTAATTAAACAAAGTATCTTCAAGCGTTTCGATGCGATAACTGTTGATTCCATGATTGAATATCCTGAAAGCTGACCTTTCACTTGTCAGAGGTTTTTGAGTAGCAGTAGAAGGCATATAAAGAAGCACCCGGAAAGTCTGACCATCCTTCATTTTTGAACATTGAATAGTGGTGGTTCCGTTTCCGTTGGTGGTAATAGAACTTCCGTTTTCTGCTGAAATCAATTCATAAGCACCATTCAGTTCAATTTGCAGGGTCGACAATTCACCATCGGCACTGATAACCGAGGAACTGAGTGTCGATATATTTGTCGCGCTGGGACGATGCATGTCCGGGTCAGTAAAAGCAACTTCGAGCGTATCACCTCTTTCCTGCATCACAATAATGGAAGGAATATTCACCCGATTGAGTTTTCCGTTATTAATCATGGCCGATGCATCATATACCACAGCAGCCATAGTTTTCGTCGATGAATGGTAAACGATCTGTGCCGCGTCATCATTTCGTACTATTTCCACCGGTGCGTTTGTTGTTGAGCTAATCGTATTCAGATCATTGTCCGAAACTCCAGTAACCATCTGATAAGCATATTTGCCTGCTGTCAACACCTTACCGTGATTGATGTATCCTGTAATGAATGAGTTTGTAAAATCAAGATTCACCGTTCCATCCTTTACAATATAAGCATTGCCGTAGTTATCTTTCAAAACCGGATTAATGAGTGAATTTATGGTAGTATTCACCGTATTGCCATTAACATTTATCACATCGGCACTGTTGATTTTCTGATTCTGAAACAAAGTTGTATGTACAAAATAATTCTGATCAGCATTTTTAATACCACTACCCAGACAAGTATAAATGCTATCGAACTGGAAAACGGATTTACGGGCATAGAAGCTTTTATCAAAAGTATTATCGTGCAAGAGGTTGGCAAAAACCGACACATTCTTACTGAAAGCAACTCCTCCCAGAAAAGGTTCATCAGAGAAATTGCGGTGCAAAGCAGGATTGTTTTGATAATTCAGTTCTGTTTTTGTCAGGTATTTGGCTGTCGTTCCGGGGACATGACTCCAGTCCCAATCGGCATTCGATGGTCGATAGCTTTTAAGATTCTGACTTAGTTTAGTCAACTCTACATGTCCAGAACTCAGGTAACGGCCATAGAGATTTTCGGTACTTGAACTTTCAAAATCCCAGATGTACTTACTGTAGCCTTTTGCAGTAAGCACCCAGTCAGGTTGACGGGAAACCAGTAATCCCGAATAAGGCATAAATTTGGTGCCAACCGGATTAGGAGCCGCCGATATGGTGGTTTCTGCCAGTTCAATCATTTTCTCCACTTCTCCCGGGGTATTTTTAAAACCAATATCCGTACGTGCTCTCGATATCAACGATTTCAGAGGCTCCACAGTTGGCTTCCATCTGTTTTTAAAGAAAGCTGTCAGTTCGGGGTCAGGTGTCGGGCGCGACAAAGCCACATAGGCAAAAGCCGGTAACATCTGTTCCAGTATTTCCGTTTGTGCCGGAAAACGTCCGGTAATAGCTCCCGGAGTATCATAACCCGCACATAAAAAACCGAAGGTCAGCAAAGCATTCTTCAAATGTGTAAATGTCTCCTCACTCAAAGCATAAGGTGTCCCCGAAAGGAAGTAACACAGCAAAGAACCTGCGTAAAGAGCATCAGGGTAATAGGCATTGAAATACGGTCCGCGATGATGATAGCCCGAATAATCAGGTTTAATACAATCGAGAAAACCCGGAGCAGGTGTCAGTGCATTATTCGCATAACGCACAAGACTTTCCATAGCAGCTGCCCGTTGCAATTCATCTTTTATGGATACGGCATAGAACAGCTTCGGTAGCAATAACGTTCTGATCTGATCGGCCGAAGCACCTTTTTCCTCAGGGGTTTGATATACCTTTCCAAACATGGTGTACCAGTTCATCGCGTCCATTACCCTTGTGAATTGAGCAGCAGACATAGCATCACGCATGAGATAGGCTGAATGGAAGAATCCGGCACTGCGTAACATCTCAAAACGCAAGCGGCCCAACGCACTGCCGTCGGCCCAACCCTGATCGTAATACCAATCAAATATTTTCAGTATCAGATCGCGGGAATTTGTCTTATTGTTTTTACGAGCATCATAGGCCAGTTGTATCAGAAATTTCTCGTTGATTTCACGGAAAGCCTTTGTTGCAATACCATCAATAGTTAATCCATAATAATCCATTGGGAACAAACCCTCTCCTTTTACTGTGCCATCAGCCAGTGTCGTCAGAACGATATCACCGGTTTTGTTAAGTGCCGATTGTACATAACTGTTGATGGCATTCTTTCTGTAAATCATTAATGTATTACTGTCGTATTTCCCCGAACCCAGATGCCATTCGTCCATCCTTTGTTTGATTGTCTGAACAGCATTACACTGCGTTTCTGTAACCGAAGCAGGAGGAGTAACCGGAGTTGTATTGCGAATCGCCACAAAATCCTCCAGTTCTGTAGAAACGTTATTCACCGAGTACTGCATGTCGGAGATACGTTCCCACGACACTTCATTTACAAACTCAAGATAATCGATCAGTATCTTTCCAGAACCTGATTTGGGACTCTCCCATTTCATGCTTCGCAGCGTATATCCGGTATGACCCATATCAGCACGGAAACGTGCCCAGATACAGCGCCAACCCTTAAAATTTAGGTTGACCTGCAGACTGCACCGACGTGTGGTGGAAGTTTCGTATTCATAAAACCAGAGAATGAGTTTTTGCGTTGAAGGATTTTCATTATAAATCCAGGTGGTAATGCCTCCGTTCGTTTGTACGCTGGCAGTATTCATCGAGACAGGTGCAGCCACCAAAGTATCATTGGCAACCCAGTTCCATTGCAACGAACAGCTCCCCAATTTAGCTTTTTCGGAGCTAACAGACAAAGTGCCGCGTTTCGCCTTGAATACCGATGGAACAAACCCATCCTCGAAAGAATAGATGGTACCGGCGAAGACAGAAAAGCCTGTAAAAAAGAGAAGAATAAAAATCAAGGCAATATATCGTCTCATGTGAATATTAGATTTAGTCTGTTTAGTTAATCCTTCATCAATGCTGCATTTCTTTCTGTAGCATTACATCTTTGGTCTTCAAAGCATACTCCAGCATGGTGCGACGCATATTTTTCCGTATTTCAGCATAGGCCGCTTTTTTTACCAGATTATTCTTCTCTCCTTTATCGGCTTTCAGGTCGAACAGCTGCTCTTTACCGGCAAACATGCGGTAGTACACATATTTATAATTTCCTTCGATAACACACCATCCGCGGAGATTGATTCCGTCGAGCAGGGTTTCAATAAAGATATTTTTGTGATGCATATCAGTCGTACCTTCCATCAGGGCCTTCAAGCTGCGACCGTTTCTGTCGGCAGGAATAGCTGTGCCGGCGTATTCACACAGGGTTGGATAAATATCAATGCCTATATTGATCAATGCCTGACTGGTATTTCCTGCAAACTTATTTCTCTCATTTACCGGAGGTTTTACAATCAGCGGTATCCTGATGGTTTCCTCAAACAACGCACGTTTCTGGTTCCAGTGGTGTGCTGCTACCCCATCACCATGATCACTAAGAAAAACAATCAGCGAGTTATCATATAGATTATTATTCTTAAGTTCAGTGATGAGATCTCCAAGCTTCTGATCAACCCGTTCTACCAGACGATAGTAGGTGTACAAATAATTACGCCAGTCGAGCGTAGAATAATTACTCGTCGGATAAAGCTTTGGGGACATAGTCTTGTGGATCATCAACCCCTCTGGCAATTGTTTCACCGCATTAAAATTTGCGGGCAAAGATGGTAATTTCGCATTGGACGGAATGTCCACCTCCCCGTAATGTAAGTTTTGTGAACGGGCATATTCGCAAATCTCATGCGGATTCAGAAACGATGTCACCAGAAACAAGGGTTTATCCCGTTTTGCTGATAATTCATCTTTGATACTGTTCACCAGCGTCATATCATTCATTCCGCTGATCTTGCGGAAACCAAACTCACCATCGGGAATTTCGACAGTAGGAACATGCCATTTGCCAGCATAGAGGCATTCATAACCCGCTTCTGCCAGTTTGAATCCCAGTGTCTGAGGTATTTCAGCGGCAGGTAATCCTATTTCGTTGTCAGGGACATTGAGTTCTACAGGCATCTTTCCGGTAAATAGACTAGCTCTCGACGGTCCACTGAGCGGGTAGGAACAATAGGCATTTGTAAAACTGATGCCATCTGCAGCCAGCATATCCATTGCGGGAGTTTTCACATTCCCGTTGCCACGGTTACTCATAGCATCTGCCGTCTGCTGATCAGTCATAATCAGTATGATATTGGGACGACCTTCAGCTTTCAAACCGGTTACTGCCGCAGCAAGCAGCGCAGCTGTAGTCAGTTTTCTACCATTGTGCTTGTAACGCATATTTCTTACGGTTAATTTTAAGATTTACTTTCACTGCTTTCTCTTCCATGTCTTTTACGGCAAACTGTGCATCAATCTTAGGCGTATCCATGCCAACAGGATAAATTACCGTGATAAAACGTGCCGGTTCGGAGTTGTTCTTTTCCAGTTCATAGGCAAAGGCAGGACGTTTGCTTTTCTGACGATAGGCATATGATACCCATCCTTCCTCTTCGATAAGACTGGTACCTTTTGCTCCGAAACCTTTTACCACAACATTATTATTATCATCATACAATGTTTGCACACTGAGTTTTGAATTGTCGGTGGTCACTTTTCCTTCACTTAACTGATAATGTACGGCCACATTGCCGGTAGCATCACCTGCTGCTTCATCCACAATAACAAAGAATGATTTATCGACAAAGAAAACAGTCCTTCGATGTTTCAGATTCGAATAACTCTGATTCTCCACCACTAATTTTTCCACTTTTGCTCCGGTTTCCCAAAGCAGGCATTTTGAATCGGTATTTTCAAGATTGGCATTATCGAGTGTAAGTGTCTTATGCACCATGGTTTGACGGAACCAATTGCGTTCCTTGTTTACTTCTTCACTTCCGGCATAGACATAACTTCCGGCATCGGGGAAGAAATTTCTTCCGTTGATGTACAGTTCAAAAGTACCGTTATCTGGTTGATTATGCCAAAAGGCTGGAGGGCCGGCTTTCAATACCATCACAGTAGCATTCTCTTTCCATCCATTACGGAAAATGTAAAATCCTGATGTCGCCAGACGATTGGAGAGATAAGACGGAAGTTCACCTTTCTTACCTTCAGTAGCCATGTACAATATCTGTTTGTTTTCGGGGAAGATTTTCGACCAGCGTTTAAAGTTCTTTACCATTTCATCTTTCGAATCAAGTTTTGCGTCACTAAAACAAGGATTCTGATAATTGGGAAATGAATAATTGATTACTGCCATCACCATCTTCTCTACTGTTGAGAGATACGAAACAGGAAAATCATTTCTAAAAC
The DNA here is from genome assembly GCA_034927265.1 of Paludibacter sp. Classification (GTDB taxonomy): domain Bacteria; phylum Bacteroidota; class Bacteroidia; order Bacteroidales; family Paludibacteraceae; genus Paludibacter. The sequence continues at coordinate 6,532 of JAYFQH010000026.1, read as the reverse complement.
CATTGACATCAGCGATTTCAATGCCCTGAATAAAGATATTAATGGATGCCAAATGATAATGAGGATCCAGTTCGTACTGGAAACCATCGTCGTACACCTGAGTTTTTATCTCCTGATTGAGAATATTGATACCGCTTTTTCTCCATCCTTCAGCAGCTTTAAATTCAGGGAAGAATGCGCCGGCATAAATCATGCGTTGTGCCTCGAAAAGAAGGTGATTTCCCTGATCGGAGTAGTTGCCCAAAATATGCTGCGCGTGAAGGTAATAATTTACCAAAAATTCAGAAAGAAATTCAGGAGTGAAGTATTTGCTGGATACAAAATACATGAATTGGTCTGTTTGATCCTGCAAGCGGTTGCTCACTTCCAGCGGACGCCATGCATAACGTACATTCTCCAGTTTCTTAAGGTCAGCACTGCTCATGGCAGCGCGTTCTTCTTTTGTTGGGTTCAGTAATGGATTCTTTTTGATCCAGTCGATGTACTGCAAAGTCCATTCGCGGGCATATTTTTCGTCGCCACTAATGCGATAGGCTTTCCCCATGGGTGTCCACCACTTATGACGATGCAGCTGCCAGCGCAATTCATTGTCCTGTACCGGCCAGTATTCCCAGTTAATATCATCGCCGTAGAAGTAAGAAGGCTGATAGCCCTTGTGTACAAAGAACACATGTTTCAACCCATCATCAGCCCATTTCTGCTCTTCAGCACTTATCTTTACATTTTTCAGATTTACACTCGGATGTTTCACATTGCTGCGGTTACGATAATAATCGAGCAATGCCGTAGCAGCTTCCTGCTGTTTTCCCGCCTGAACCAGTTCATTTACTTTTTCAAGTCCCGGCTTTTTCAAATCAAGCAATTCAAAGACTTCTTTTCGGAATGACTGCGCATTTATTGATGCTAGCGAGGAAAAAGCAAGTATCAGAAGAAATATTTTTTGTTTCATTTTTTATCGATTTAAAGAAAACATTAACCACAAAAGGGACAGAAATTTTCATTATTGTAGAGACGTTGCATGCAACGTCTCTAGGTAATTCATTATTTTTTATTCACCGTTTTAATACGTTTCAACGCTTCAAGGTAATAATAATCTGCATAATTGAGCGGTGTATCGATTTCGGAATTTGCGGGCAAATGTCCAACTGAGTGCATCAGGATAAAACCTTTGTTTTCTCCTTTTTTCGCCAGATACTGTTCGCCCGACAGATTTTTCAGGATGGTTTCGGCATAAGCGTAATACTTTGAACCGTCCTTCACCATATCTTTCAATTCCAGCAGCGCAGAAGCGGTTATTGCAGCAGCCGAAGCATCCCGTGGTGCATTGGGTATATCAGGAGCATTGTAATCCCAGTAAGGAATTTTGTCCTCTGTTTTTACATTTTTCATAATATAATCAGCAATATTCTCTGCAAAATCGAGATATTTCTGATCTTTGGTATAACGGTAGCAGACAACATAGCCATACAATCCCCAGGCCTGACCGCGTGCCCAGGCACTTTCGTCGGCATATCCCTGAAAAGTTCCTTTTGACCTAACTTCGCCGGTAATGGTATCATAATCGATTACGTGATAAGAAGAATAGTCAGCACGGTAATGATTCTTCATGGTTGTATCAGCATGCCTTAGCGCAATTTCCCTGTATATTGGATTTTTAGTATAATCACTTGCCCAGAAAAGCAATTCAAGATTCATCATATTATCAATGATCACCGGGTATTGCCAGTCGCCGAAGTCCCATGAACGAATGGTCTGAGTGGTGCTGTCAAATCTTGAAATAAGATTATCAGCTGTCTGTACCATTACGTGTACATACGAAGTATCACCAGTCAACCTGAAACCGTTACCATAACTGCAATATACCATAAAACCCAGATCGTGGGTTCCTGCAAAGTCCTTAAGATTGTATAGCAGATTGGTATATTTTATTGCCTGATTTTTGAATTTTTCGTCTTTTGTCAGTTCATAGGTGTACCATAAACTTCCCGGGAAGAAACCACTTGTCCAGTCATACAAATCCTCAAGCCGGACTTGTCCGTTTTTGATAGAACGGGGTAACTTAGCTGAATCAGCGACTTCAGTCGCGAGTTGGTTCAACTGATAAGCAGCAGTATCAATACTCTTATCCACCCAGGCAGTATCATTTTTACATGAACTGAACAAAACGGAAGAAATGAAGATGGTAATAAATAAAAATTTCTGTGTCATTGTATCTGATTTTTGTTTGCATTTGATATTTTCCAGTAGCGTTGTATATCTTTTCAGCATCAACAACTAAAGGATAGTTTTCACATTGCAAAAAAACTTCATTTCAAGCGTACAATGATTGAAATTTGTCGAAAAAAATATCAATTTTGTTACAATCTTCGGCTTTTTACGTAGTCAGTAGGTAAACACCCGAAATATTTCTTAAAACTGGTAGCAAAATACGAAGGAGTATTGAATCCAACCATTGTACTTACTTCAGCTACATTATACCTTCCGTCGAGCAATAATTTGCAGGCTTCGTTGAACCTGATTTTCTTAATAAAATCAATGGTTGACTCGCCTGTAATGGCTTTTAGTTTCAGATGCAGATTGGAACGGCTCATGCCCATTTCTGAACAGAAAATATCCGTAGAAAATTCGCTATTGTCGAGGTTGTCGATGACAATCTTCATAGCCTTCTTCAACAATTCCTCATCCATCACGTTGAAAGTGATCTTTTCAGGCTCTACTTCGAGCGATTTGGAATAGTGTTCCAGACTTCTTCGCCTTGATTTGAGCATGTTCTGAATTTTTGCTTTCAGCACAGAATAAGTAAAGGGTTTGGGCAGATAATCATCGGCTCCTACTTCCAGTCCTTGCAGCTGATCTTCGGTATTCGACCGCGCAGAAAGTATAATTACCGGAATATGACAGGTTTTTATGTTTTGCTTGATAGCCCGACAAAGCTTGATACCATCCATCACCGGCATAATTACATCAGTCAGTACCAAATCTACCTCATTGTCTTTTAGCAACTCCAGCGCTTCTGCCCCATTAGCTGCCGTATAGATATGATAATTTTTAGAAAGGCGATCGGTAAGATATTCGGTAACTTCCGCATTGTCCTCGACTATCAATAAGGCATCGGTTTTTGTTGTGCCCTCTTCGGTCTGCGTTTCATCAACGACAGCATCTTCCAAAATAAAATCAAGATTTTTATGTTTTGTCTGCCCCGAAACTTCAGTTGGTTGTGTTTCCATTTCCAGATGATCATATTGTTCTTCATTCTGTGGAATATAAACCGTAAAGGTGCTCCCTTCGCCCGGTTGACTCTTCACCTCAATTCTTCCGTGATGCAGGTCGACCAGCCTTTTTACAAGAGATAAGCCAATACCCGTACCCACATAGTCATTGTCGACCTGATAGAAACGGTCGAAAATCAGGGTTTGCTTATCTTCGGAGATTCCACAACCGGTATCTTCCACTTCAATGATAAAATAGTTCACATCCTCTTCCATCCTCACAATTATCCTTCCTTCATCGGGAGTAAATTTAAAGGCATTCGAAAGCAGGTTGGTAAGTATAAGTTCCAGATAATTACTGTCGATCAGGAATTCTTTGTCGGCTGCAAGATCTTCAATATTAAAGTTTATTTTCTTTCGTTTGGCTAACTTGTCGAACAGATTACAAATCTCGAGGATTTGATTTTTTGCATCAGTCTTTTTTACCCTGAGTTCAAAGAACCCGAGCTCCGCACGACGATAATCCATGAGTTGATTAACCAAATGCAACAACTTATTGGTATTTTTCTGTATGTGAACCAATTGCGACCGTTGCCATTTATCCGTTGTACGTTCAATGATATCCTGTAAAGGGGAAAGAATAAGGGTAAGCGGCGTACGGAATTCATGGGAGATATTGATGAAGAAACGGGTTTTCATCTGATTCACTTCTTCCATCTTTTCCTTTTCAATTCTTTCAGCCCTGAGTTGTTCGTCCATCGCCCGCCGTTGGTTCACAAAACGAAGAATATAGCGGACAATCACTCCTGCTGTAATTAAAAATAGTAATATCGCCCACCAGGTTTGCCACCAGTGTGGCAGCACCCTGATTTCGAGGCTTGTTGCCTCCTCATTCCATTTCCCGTCGTTATTAGCAGCTTTTACCATAAAAGTGTATTTACCGGGACTCAGATTGGTATAAGTCACCTGACGGTTATCGGTACTTATTGTCCAGTCTTTGTCCAGTCCGTCGAGTTTGTACGCAAAAGTATTGTGTTTACCTGCCAGGTAATTCGACACAAAGAATTCTATCGTAAGACTTGATTGGTCAGCTCTGAGTCTGATCTTTTTTGTTTGCAGGATATTATCTGAAAGAATGCCTGTTTCGTCGAACGGCAGCACTTCCTTGTTCTGAATCATTATTTTGCCTATTTTAGGCTGAGGATTATGCGGATTATCAATCAGTAATTCAGGATAAAAAGTAGTGATCCCGTTGATCCCGCCAAAATACATCAACCCTGACCGCGCCTGACAAAACGAATACATATTGTACTGACGAAAGAGGAGTCCATCGGCTTCCGAATAATTTCTGAAAGTATTGGCTTCGGGATCAAAACATGAAATACCATCATTGGTACTAATCCAGAGCCGGCCAAAAGAATCTTCAAGAATACCGTAAATCATGTTTCCGGGAAGTCCGTTTTCTTTACTGTAAAGTTTGAAAGTACCATCTTCATTGTATAAGTTGAGCCCTCCGCGCGTACCAATCCAGATACGTTTTTTTGAATCCTCGAAAATACAGTTGATCGCACTGTTAATAATGGTTCCGTTATAATCTTCCGAGCTGAATACGTTTATTTTAGCATCAGGTGAGTCCATCAATCCCAGTGATTTTTCACCTCCGATCCAGATACGTTTATGAGAATCGGTTTTCAGGAAAAGTACCTGAGGCGAACCCATTTTAGAAATATCTTTGGACTGAATCCGGCCGGTACTTTCATTATAGCGGTACAAACCCGCTAAAGTTCCAATCCACATATTCCCCGATGAATCATAAGTCAATGCATATACATCATTGATGGGACTCCCCGATCCTCCATTGATACGCGTACAACTTCCGTTGGATTTGTTCATGCGTAACAAACCTCCTCCATGGGTACCCACATAAATGGATTTTTTATCTTTCGACAACAGAAAAGCTTTGATATTATTTGAAGTAAGTGAAGGAGTATTGCTGCGCGTGAAATAATCGAAGCGGCCATTTTTAGGATTATATACATTGATTCCCATATCGTTGGCTCCTATCCACATTTTGCCTTCTTCATCTTCCACTATGCAGCTGATTACCTTGTCGTTGAGCGAACGGGTATAAGGATTTTGCTGAATATGTTCAAATTTATTCTTCAGTGGATGATAATAGTTGATTCCGCCATAATAAGATCCAAGCCACATTCCTCCCTGCGTATCCAGATAAATCGATCGGATGGAATTCTGGCTGATCGAACTCTCCTGCATCGGATTATGATAATAATTGCTGAAACTATCCTCACCGTTGCTCATAATGCTGAGGGCATTGAAGGTACCTATCCAGAGATTAAACTGCGCATCAAAGGCCAGCGAACGGATATAGTCGGAACTCAAACTATTGGGATTCGAAGGATTGTGCCTGAAATTTTCCACTTCGCCTGTAGTAAGATTCAGCAAAAAAAGTCCGGCTCCTTCAGTACCCACCCAAATACGGGAATCAGACTGCGGCAGGATAGCCTGAATGATTTTGCCATCGAAAGCTTTGTGTACCGGACTAAGGTATTTACGTATGCTGTTATAGACATACAAACCATCCACTGTCCCAATGAGATAATTGTTATTTTGCCGTGCGAGCGACTGCACCTGTGTATTCAGTGTGGTAAGTTGCTGCATTTCCACAAATTGTTCTTTTTTCTTGTCGAAAAGTTTTAACCCCGTCTCTGTTCCTACCAGCAAATGGGAGTTATCGAACTCCAGCAATGCATTCACTTCAGTCGTTCGTGCACCCTTAGCAGGACAAAGATAATTATCAAAATTATCCTTCTCAGCTACATAACGCGAAAGTCCGCCCTTATTTCCAATCCAAAGAATACCCTCCGAGTCGATAAAGAGTGTCCGCAACACATCGTGCATAATTGAATGTTCATTTCCCCGCTCATTGCGGTATACCCTGAAAGAATAACCATCGAAGCGGTTCAACCCGTCGAAAGTAGCAAACCACATGATATCATGTTTATCCTGTGTGATGGAAATAACAGTGCTGTGCGACAAACCCTGCTTGGAAGACAGCTGATAAAAATGCATGTTTTTCTTTTCTGCAGCATTGCCTAAACAAACGTTCAGCAACAGTAAATTTATCAGGAAAAAAATGTAGTACCTTTTCATATTAGTATCTTATTTCAAAGGGTAACAGAAGCTTCAACAACAATAAAGAAGATATGATTATATTCAACAAATGTATAACAAAGTATTTATAAACCAAAAACTTCAGGTGGTTTGCTATACTACAAACCACCTGAAGCAGGATGAATGAAAAT
>JAYFQH010000046.1:0-55903 GCA_034927265.1 Paludibacter sp. | reverse complement strand
AGCACCGGGGTTCCACCTCTTCCCATTCCGAACAGAGAAGTTAAGCCCGGTCACGTCGATGGTACTGCAACTATGTGGGAGAGTAGATAGCCGCCGTTTTTAAAACCCTCAGCAGATATAATGTTCTGCTGAGGGTTTTTTTTTTTTTTTTTTTTGTTTGTTTGTTTGTTCTTCTCCTTGCTTCCTTGCTTCCTTTATTTTCTTCTTCTCCTCTCCATCAACTCTTAACTCTCAACTTTCAACTCTTAACTCAAACTTTTATGAGGTTACTTATTCTCTATTACTTATCCGCCAAAAATCGTATCTTTGCAAAAAAAATCTCATATTTGCAATGAAAGATAGGATTGAAGCGCTTCGAAAGGAACTGGATCGTCATAATTATAATTATTATGTTTTGCATAATCCTGTAATTTCTGATGTGGAATTTGATTTGATGATGAAGGAGTTACTGGATCTTGAATCTCAATATCCTGAATACTATGATCCTATGTCGCCCACGCAAAGAGTTGGAAGTGATATCACGGTTACTTTCAGGCAAGTGGAACATCAATATCCAATGCTTTCTTTGAGTAATACATATTCAGAAAATGAGGTGCAGGATTTCCATGAAAGGGTTAATAAGGCACTGAATGATGATTTTGAATTGGTTTGTGAATTAAAATATGATGGAACATCAATTTCTTTGATATATGAAGATGGCATTTTAACAAGAGCTGTTACTCGTGGTGACGGAGTGAAGGGTGATGATGTTACCACGAATGTGAAGACCATTCGGAGCATTCCGCTCAGACTTAAAGGAAATTTCTTGCCAAAATTTGAGATACGTGGTGAGATATTAATGCCATGGGCTGTTTTTGATAAAATAAATAAAGAGCGTGAGTCACAAGAGGAACCTCTTTTTGCCAACCCGAGAAATGCAGGTTCAGGAACATTAAAACTTCAGAATTCATCCATTGTTGCATCTAGAAATCTTGATGCTTTTTTATACAGTTTACTTGGTGAAAATTTACCTTTTGCAACACATGCTGATAGTTTAAAGGCTGCCAAATCTTGGGGATTTAAAATTTCTGATGCTACAAGAGTCTGTAAAACATTGGAGGAAGTATTTGATTTCATACACTATTGGGATGTTGAGCGGAAGAACCTTCCTGTTGCAACTGATGGAATTGTCATTAAAGTAAATGACTTTGCTCAGCAAAAGCTATTAGGTTATACGGCTAAATCGCCACGCTGGGCAATTGCTTATAAATATCAGGCAGAAAAGGCTCTTACACGATTAAATTCAGTGTCATATCAGGTAGGTAGAACAGGTGCCGTGACGCCGGTGGCAAACCTAGATCCAGTGTTACTTTCCGGAACTACGGTTAAAAGAGCCTCATTACATAATGCCGATATTATCGAGTCGCTTGATTTACATATTGGCGATATGGTATATGTTGAAAAAGGAGGAGAAATAATCCCAAAAATCACTGCTGTTGCTGTAGAGGAAAGAATTTTAATTGGAGATAAAGTACAGTTTATTAAAAAATGTCCGGAATGTGCTGCAGATCTAATCCGTTACGAAGGAGAAGCTGCTTATTACTGTCCAAATGATAATGATTGTCCGCCACAGATAAAAGGCAAAATTGAACATTTTGTGAGTAGAAAAGCGATGAATATTGAAGGACTGGGAAGTGAAACGATTAATTTACTTTATGAGAATGGTCTTTTGATGAATATTGCCGACGTATATACGCTTAAAGTCCCTGATTTAGCAAGATTGGAACGATTAGGCAATAAATCTGCTCAGAATATTAAAGTTTCCTGTGAAAAATCAAAAGATATTCCATTTGAAAGGGTTATTTTTGCATTAGGAATACGATTTGTTGGAGAAACAGTGGCAAAGAAACTTGCAGGTGCTTTTAAAACTATTGAGCAGTTAGAAAAAGCAAGCTTCGAAGAATTAATACAAGTGGATGAGATCGGTGAACGTATTGCTCAGAGTGTGATCGGTTACTTCGCTGACGAACGAAATATCGCCATTTTAGACCGTTTAAAAAGCCACGGATTGAGAATGTCTCTTTCGGAGGAACAGATAGAATTAAAATCCAATTTGCTTGATGGTAAATCAGTTGTTATCAGTGGTACATTTAAATTTAATTCAAGAGAGGAGTATAAGAAATTAATTGAACAAAATGGGGGCAAAAATGTGGGAAGTGTTTCGGCTAAAACGTCATTTATTCTTGCCGGAGAAAACATGGGCCCCGAGAAATTAAAAAAAGCTGCAAATTTGGGAATAGAACTGGTTGATGAAACAACTTTCATGAGAATGATAAATATCAATGATGATGTTTCTCCCCGGAAAGCAGGTACTTTGTTTTAAATAATGCGTATGTTAGAAAAACTTTCCTGTAATATTTTTAAAAAACGGGTTCAAAGATATCTGAGAACTTCAGATAGAAAGAGTTCTTTTGTCAATTATACACAGGCAAAAACAATTTTGTTAATTTTTGAAAGTAATTATTCTGAAAAAAATTCTGAAACCAAAAGAATAATTGAAAGTCTGACAACTGATGGTAAAAAAGTAGTTGCCATCGGATATGTTAATAAAAAAAACTGTCTTTCCGCTACTTATCCGGAGTATAGGGTTCTATGTAAAAAAGATCTTGTGATTTTTCAAAAACCTAATCAAAATATTTTAGAATATCTGCTTAATTGTGAGTATGATTTATTGATTGATATTACAAAAAACAGCTTTCTCCCGTTAGAATATGTTGTCCTCTATGCCAATGCAAAATGTAAAGCAGGCATGCAAAAAAGCAATTTAGGTTTATACGATTTTGCTGTTGACATTCAACGTCATTTAATAGAAAATGAGATATCAATTGATGATCTCAAATTTTCTTTTTTATTTGATCAAATATTATTTTACCTTAAAAATATACAATCTAAAGATTATTAATTTATTTTTGTAGTCAAATTGAACTTTTCCCCAATGATAAATAGCAAACTGAAAGGTATGGGTGTTGCTTTAATAACACCTTTTAAAGATGATGAATCGATTGATTTTGATGCACTTTCCCGTATTATTGAATACCAGATTAAAAACGGTACTGACTATCTCGTGGTATGTGGCACTACGGCAGAAACTCCAACTTTAACCGAACAGGAAAAAGAAGAAATCAAAAATTTTGTGGTGAGTGTGAATCGCGGCCGTTTGCCTATTGTACTAGGTGTGGGTGGAAATAATACAAAAGCCATTGTGGAAAAAGTTCTCTCTACTGATTTTACCGGAATAGATGCGATTCTTTCTGTCACTCCATACTATAATAAACCATCACAGGAAGGTTTGTATCAGCATTATGCCGCGATTGCAAAGGTATCCAAACTTCCTGTTATTCTTTATAACGTACCTGGAAGAACAGGTGTAAATATGTCTGCTCAAACGACTTTGCGTTTAGCTAAAGAATTTAAAAATATTTGTGCTGTCAAGGAAGCTTCAGGGAACTTCACTCAGATAGATGATATAATAAAAAATAAACCAGCAGATTTTATGGTAATTTCAGGTGATGACGGAATTACATTTCCATTAATTACACTTGGAGCTGTTGGAGTGATTTCGGTTATAGGCAATGCTTTTCCTAAAGAGTTCAGTCGTATGGTACGTCTGGCTCTTCAGGGAGATTATAACAATGCCAGAAAGATCCATCATCGTTTTACTGAACTGATTGAACTGTTGTTTGTTGAAGGAAATCCGGCCGGGGTAAAGAGTATGTTGGCACTAATGGGCTTTATCCAAAATAAGTTGCGTTTGCCACTGGTACCAAATACTATAAATACTTACGAGAAAATTAGACAGGTACTTAATCAATTGTAAGCTGAGTCAGTTTCCACCCGGTCTTTGTATATGTTTTAATAATGATACTATTGTCGTCACTCAACTTATCCCTGAGTGCTGATATGATGTTATATAGTGAGGCTTCTTTTTGCCTTAGCTCAAAGTCATCCCATACAGTTTTCAGAATTTCATCTTTTGTGACAACATTATGTATATTAGTGCATAACAGGTAAAGAACACTGCTTTCGTTCATTTTTAGTGTTATTTTCTTACTATCATTGTAGAGCAATATTTTTTCAAATGGGTTAAAAATAAATTTACCTATTTGAAATTGCTTAGCAGGTTCTGACTGTTTTGTGTTTCTGGACAAAAGCTCATTAATTCGTAAAACAAGTTCACATATACCAAAAGGTTTTTTTAAATAATCGACATTTCCAATGCTGAAGCCGGTTTTAAGATCTTCACTCAATGTTCTTGATGTTGTAAATAATATTGGTATATTACTTTGAAATCTTATTCTTCTCGCAATTTCAAACCCATTTAATGTAGTTTGAAGGTTAACGTCCAGTAATACAATATTAGGTTTGAAATCGTTAATGATCGATAATGCATTATCTCCATTAATCAGATGGATTATATTAAATCCTTCAACCTTTAATTCTTCAATAATGATAAATGCCAGATTGATATCGTCTTCAATTAAAAGAATCTTTTTCATTGATAAAATTTTGCGGAATAATTTATTTGTTTAAAGGCAAATTGATAATAAATTCGCTCCCTTTGCCTACTGAACTTTTCACTTCAATATTTCCTGCATGTTTTTCGATGACTGCCTTTACATAGCTCAATCCTATTCCAAAACCTGAAACAGAAGCTTCTCCGTTTTGAAGGCGAATATACTTTTCAAAGATACGATCAGTTTTATCAGGTTCAATGCCGATACCATCATCTTTAACGGATAAACGTAAAGAATTTTGTAACCTTTGCAAATTAATAATTATGTTTACAGAATTACCTGAATACTTAATTGCATTGTCCAACAGGTTTGCTATACATTGCATCAAATGATCCTTGTCACCAGCAATATAACAACTTTGATCGTTACTTTCGAGTATTATTTGAGGTTTCTTTTCAATCACCGAGGTAAACTGTTCTTTGACCTTATGAACTTCATCTAACAAGTTAAAATTTGAATAGTTTAGTTTAAAAATACCTTCTTCAGCCATTGCCAGCGTCATTATCATGGTAATTTTCTCCGACATATCTTTTGTGGCTTCTTTTGATATTTTCAAATAACGTTCCCGTATATTAACATTTTCTTTTGTAACAGGCTTTGAGAGGGCATCCAAAGCAAGGTGAAGTTGTGCTACAGGACGTTTTAATTCATGAGCTGTATTTCCAAAAAAATCATTTTTTACTTCCATTAGTTTTTTCTGACGGGTAAGTGTCTGGTGTAAAAACCATAGTCCATAAAAACCCAAGAGTGAGAGTATTAATGAACTGAGGAGCAAGATTCCCATTTTTTTTATAACGAGAGCTAATGGATTTATCAAAACAAGTTGAAGTGAATTTTTACTTTTGGTGTCAAGTAGGAGATGTTTTGAGTGAATAAGAAATATGGATGATGAGAAATGTTCCTTTGAACTGTTTATGATTTTATTTGATTGATAATCAAATAGATTAATTGAAAATTCTGAATTTATGTTATGTTGTTTTAATATTTCATTTGTTATACTGTCTAAAACATGTAAGTTTAAAGGAATTTTCTCGCTTATACATTCATTAATTACAGTGCTGATCATATCAGATATATCATTGTTATCAAAGCTATTCTTACTGTCGTCTGAAAGAATGAAATCATTGGAATTTAATTCAATATCCTCATCTTTCTTGTTTTGATAAGAATTCATTGCTAGTTCTGTGCTATCACTTATTGATTCTTGTCGGATGTCTAATTCCTCTTTTAATGCTTCATTTAATATATAATCAATTTCACGTGTAGTATATTCGATTGTAAGTTGAAAGTTACAATATATTACATATGCTTGAATTAGTAATATTAATAAAATACTAAATATCGATGAATATGTTATAACTTTTGTTCTCATGCTCCTAAACTGATTTTAAAAAAAAATAATTGTATAATCTTCAAAAAAACTGAATGTTTGTCCTTATCCAAAAATTTTAACATCATAAGTACAAAAAATGAGAATTTAATTAGAAAAAAATTAGAAAGAAATTAGAGTAAGTGAAATAATAATGCTTTAACTTTGTCGTGTAACTTGATTAATCTTAAGTACCAAAAAAGTGTTTGATTTACGAAGATTGATTATTTATTTTATTGTAAATAAAATTTAAAAAGATATATTATAAATTATAAATTAAGCATTTATTTTGAAGTATTATGTAAGTAAACCTTATGATGTATTTTTATTTAATGTTGGTTTAATGTGTTGGTTTGCTAAAAATCTCTGACAGAAAGTTTTTTCTGTCAGAGATAATATCATATCAATCTAACTCCAGATTAAAATTCTTTTTTAATAGTTGCAAAGCCGGATTCTGTTCTGTCATTCTTTTGAGAATTTCTTCAGGATTACTGTTAGTGTCCTTTTCAATAGTTTCAACAACTTTTGTAACAAAATTGATGGATGAATTTTTTAAGGTTTTTCTTATACTGAAACATAGTTCTGATAATAATTTTTTAAATTCACCTTCCTGAAAAACATTGCTAAAAGTAAGTTCGTAAGTATGATCGTCAATTTTCTCAGGGAGCGTGTTATTGATATAACTTACAACACTGACTATTTCTGGAACCGTTTGCGCAAAATCTTTCCAGGCTTTTTCAAAAGCAACTCCTGAATAACTTTCATTTTGTTGTTCAGATGTTTGAATGTTAGTTTCAGTTTTTACTGTTTCAGCCTTCTTAGTGTTTAAAATAGGAGATATTGATATTGAAACAGGTTTTGTAAGTCGTTTTATTTCAGATCCGACTTCTTCTTTTTTTATTGTCTGTTTTGTGGGTGTATTCACGATAGGAATTATTGAAGGTGTGTCAATAACTTTATCGTTCGAATTATTTTCAATTTTTTTTAGAGGGGGTAATATATCCTCTTCAATTATTGTTTTTTTTTTTCATCTGTCAGTTGACAAATGCGTATTAATGTAAGTTCTACAAGTAGTCGTTTGTTGTTACTGATCCGGTAGTTCAAATCGCAATCATTGTTGATTTTTAGTGCCTTAAATAAAAAATCGACCGGACATTCCTGTGCTTGTTGTTGATATTTTTTTCCAATATCCGCACCGACTTCCATTAATGCGATAGTTTGTGGATCCTTGCTTACTAACAGATCTCTAAGATGTGCACTTAGTCCCGAAACGAAATGATGTGCATCAAAGCCTTTGTTGAGTACTTCGTTGAATATCAGTAGTGATTCAGTTACATCATTTTTTAGAAACGACACTACTAAACGGAAATAATAATCATAATCGAGTACATTAAGATTCTCAATTACTCCGGCATAATCAATTGTGTTGCCGCAGAAACTTACCAGTTGGTCAAAAATAGACAAAGCATCTCTCATTCCCCCATCACTTTTTTGGGCAATAATATTAAGTGCGTTATCATCAATTGTGACACTTTCTTTTTCAGCTACGTACTTCAAATGCAGAACAGTGTCAGCAACTGTAATTCTATTGAAATCATATATCTGACAGCGAGAAAGAATCGTTGGAATAATCTTATGTTTTTCTGTAGTTGCTAAAATGAAAATTGCATGAGCCGGAGGTTCTTCAAGTGTTTTCAGAAAGGCATTGAATGCCCCCTGAGACAACATATGTACTTCATCAATAATATAGACACTATATTTTCCAATCTGTGGAGGAATTCTCACTTGGTCAATTAGTGAACGAATGTCATCAACCCCGTTATTGGATGCAGCGTCCAACTCATGAATATTATAAGAACGTTGTTCGTTGAATGATTTACAGGACTCACATTCGTTACAGGCTTCAAATTCCGATGTAAGGTGTTGACAGTTAATGGTTTTTGCAAAAATACGTGCACAAGTAGTTTTGCCGACACCTCTTGGTCCGCAAAATAAATAAGCATGCGCAAGATGATTACTTTTAATTGCATTTTTCAGAGTAGTTGTTAATGCGGATTGCCCTACGACAGAATTGAAGGTCGATGGACGGTACTTTCTTGCTGATACGATGAAATTCTCCATGAGTGATAAATGCTTCTTTGCTTTGCAAATATAATTATTTTAGCTTAGCTTTTTGTGTTCTAAAAAATAATTGTTGATAAGTTTTTATTAGTTTTTTTTTTACCTTTGTGTACTTTTCCATATAATGATCTACAAATGCAGAGTAAACAACGGAAATTTTATAACTTCATTCAGCGTGTTTTTTTGAACAAATATTTTTTTGTTCTTTTTTTGTTTTTTGTATATCTGATATTTTTTGATGACCATAATCTTATTAAACGGTTTAGAACAAAGCAGGAAATCAGGCAATTGGAACAGGAATATAAATATTATATAGATGAAATTGAAACTGACAAAGCAAAAATAAACCAATTAAACAATGACAGTATTTTTCTTGAGAAATTTGCCCGGGAAAGATATTATATGAAAAAAGACAATGAAGACGTTTTTATCCTGAAATAACTATATCAATGACAGCTAACATTAATACGCAAAAGAATATAAAATTAATACATGCAGCTTATGTGGTAGGAATCATATTAGTGATTGCAGGTTCTTTGGGGCACTTTTTTGAAATACCATTTTTTAAATATATTTTTGGTGCCGGATCTGTAATGGTAATAATAAGTCAAATGATTAATGCATACAAAGATAAAGACTCAGATTTCAGAAAAAGAAGACTTGTGAGAATGAATTTAATGCTCAGTTTGATGCTTGCTTTGGCTACTTATTCGATGTTTGATGGTACTACACTTTGGATTGCAGTGGTGTTGATTTATGCATTAGTTACTCTGGTAATGAGTTTCAGAATTTAGAAAACCTATAATTAATAAAATCTATTATTATAAAACATGAATAAAACACAACAATACAGTCGTCCGCAGTTATTCTGGTTAGTTGTTTTGAGGGTATTAATTGGCTGGTATTTTCTTTACGAAGGTTTATCGAAGGTGTTGGCCCCAAACTGGACGGCTTTTGGCTATTTAAAAGATTCAAAAGGCGTTTTTGCCCCATTATTTGATTTGTTAACAGAAAACTCAATGGTGATGCTTCTGGTCGATGCTGCAAATATCTATGGGTTGATAATTATAGGATTGTGCCTAATTCTGGGTTGTTTTGTGAAGGTGGCAGGAATAGGGGCCATATCACTTCTAAGTTTATATTATTTATCACATCCTCCTCTTATTGATGTAAGTTATATTCTTCGACCTGAAGGTTCATATTTATGGGTTGATAAAAATTTGATCATTTTGAGTGCTGTTTTTGTCCTTATTTATTTTCCTACATCTATGCAAATTGGACTTGACCGCCTCCTTTTGAAAAAACAAAAAACAAAAAAAGTAAAAAATAAATAGCTCACTTGTTTAATACCGCAATGTCAGAAAATCAAAATAATCATCCGGAAGACAAAAAAAATGTAAAACAACATTCAGAAGGAAGAAGAGACGCTTTAAAAGCTTTGGCAACAATCCCTGTGTTGGGAGCAATGGCTTATGGTGTATATCAAAAGAAAAAAAACGAACACTATAACAAACTTGCTGGTAATATTTTTAATTTTGAGACAAAACCTGCTGTCATGGATGTACAACCTGACGGAAAGACCATACGTATCGGAATCATAGGATTTGGGATAAGAGGTACACATTTGATGCAGGCGTTAGGTTTTGCTACTCCTGAGTATATTGAAGATTTGAAAGATCAGGCGAAGAAAGATCCTCAAAATACACGTTATCAGGACTTCTTAGAACAAGAAAATCTCAATGTCAAAGTTACAGGCGTTTGTGATATTTTTGATGTATATGCAAAAAGTGCTGCTCTCGCTGGTGCCAATGTAAAAAAAGAAGGAACAAAAGGTAAATTTGATAAATTACCTACTATTTATAAACACTATAAAGAGTTGTTGGCAGCAAAGGATATTGATGCTGTTGTAATTGCAACTCCGGATCACTGGCATGGCACTATGATCATGGATGCCGTGAAAGCGGGGAAACATGTGTATGCAGAAAAACCACTTACCTGGACGGTTCCGGAAACCTATTTAGTAGCTGAGGCTGTTCGAAATAGTAATGTGGTATTTCAGCTTGGTCATCAGGGACGCCAGATCGAAATAAATCATCGGGCGAAACAGATCATTGAAAAAGGTTTGATTGGAAAAGTCTCATTAGTTGAAGTAAGTACAAACCGAAACGATCCGAATGGAGCGTGGGTTTATCCGATACATCCGGAAGCCAGCACCAGGAATATTGACTGGAAACAGTTTGAGGGAGATCCACAACGCGTGAAAGAATATATGGACTATATGATCAAAAATGGTCTTGGTAAATATGTCGGACCAGACGCCCGTGATAAATTCAGTCTGGAGAGATTTTTCCGTTGGCGTTGCTGGTGGGATTATAGTACCGGATTAAGTGGAGATTTATTGACTCATGAGTTTGATGCAATGAACCATATTTTGAAACTAGGTATTCCACATTCAGCTACCTCTTCGGGTGGAGTATACTTTTTTAAAGATGGAAGAACCGTTCCGGATGTTTTACAGACTACTTTTGAATTTCCTGACCGTGACCTTTCTATGCTTTATACGGCTACTCTGGCAAGTCAGTTTAGCCGTCCCCGTAAGATTATGGGTACTGATGCTACTATTGAGCTGGGCAGCACGTTAAATGTGATAATTGATAGGGCTTCCACTCAATATAAGGACAAAATTGATCAGGGAATTATTAAACCGGGAGAACCGTTTTATCGTTATGCATCAGGCAAAAGCATTGATGCACTTTCATCAGCCACTGAGATGTATTTTGCAGAACGAGGTCTTTTGTTCTCCTATGTAGAAGGTAAAAGATATAATACTACTTTTTTGCATATTCGTGAGTGGCTGGAATGTATACGTCAGGGATTAAAACCTTCCTGCGGAATTGATGAGGCTTTTGAAGAAGCAATTGCAGCACATATGGGGACGAGGGCTTTTCTTGAGGGAAAAACCATGTATTGGGATAAAGATAAACAGAAAATAACGAAAGGATAATTATTAATCATCTTAATTTAATACTGAATTATGTCATCAAAAATGTCAAGAAGAAAATTTCTGAAAGCAGGAGCAATTTCTGCTGTAGGATTGACCGTTGTACCTTCATCGGTATTCGGTAAAAAATTTAAAAAAGTTGCCCCCAGCGATAAATTGAATATTGCCGGCATCGGTGTTGGTGGAAGAGGTTTCTCTGTCCTTAAGGGCATGGAAAGTCAGAATATTATCGGACTTTGCGATGTTGACTGGAAATACAGTGACCGGGTATTTAAATACTTCCCTAACGCAAAAAAGTATTATGACTATCGCGTTATGTATGAAGAGTTAGGTAAAAGCATAGATGCTGTAATGGTAGCTACAGCAGATCATACACATGCTATTGTAGCAGCTGACGCTATGACACTGGGTAAACATGTATATGTAGAAAAACCATTGACTCATACTGTTTATGAATCACGTTTACTGACTAAGTTAGCAAAGAAGTATGACTTAGCCACTCAGATGGGAAATCAGGGATCTTCCGGTGAAGGTGTTCGCCGTACCTGTGAATGGATATGGAATGGTGAAATTGGTGAAGTAACCAAGGTTGAAGCTTTTACCGACCGACCCATCTGGCCTCAGGGATTACAGCGTCCGACTCAGGTAGATCCAATCCCAGATACCCTCAATTGGGATTTATTTATTGGACCAGCGCCAATGCGTCCGTTTAATCATATTTATACCCCATGGAACTTCCGTGGATGGTGGGATTTCGGTACCGGTGCACTGGGTGATATGGCTTGTCACATTCTACATCCTGTATTTAAAGGATTAAATCTTGGTTATCCAACTAAGGTCCAGGGAAGTTCTACTTCTTTACTCACAGAATCTGCTCCTAATGCACAAATGGTAAAATACACCTTCCCTGCCCGCGATAACATGCCAAAAGTCGGAATGCCTGAAGTAGATGTCTACTGGTATGACGGAGGATTGCAACCTGTCCGTCCTGCAGGCGTACCTGCTGGAAAAGATTTAAATGACAGCGGTGGTGGAGTGATTTTTCATGGAACAAAAGACACGCTGATTTGTGGTTGCTATGGTAAAGATCCATGGTTGGTCTCTGGCAGAGTTCCGGAAGTACCGAAAGTAATGAGAGAAGTTACAGAGTCGCATCAAATGGATTGGGTGCGCGCTTGTAAGGAAGATCCGGAAGATCGTATTCAAACTGCTTCTCCATTTAGTGAAGCTGGCCCATTCAATGAAATGGTGGTTATGGGTGTACTTGCTGTCCGTTTGCAGGGACTTAATCAGGAATTACACTGGGACGGTGCTAATATGCGTTTTACAAATATTCCGGAAAATGCAACTATCCGTACCATGATTGAAGATGGTTTCAGTATTACTGATGGACATCCAACATTCAATAAAACAAAAACAGATCCGGTAAATGCCAGGTTATATGCTGAAGGATTGATCAAACATGAGTACAGAACTGGATGGAAATTACCTGATATGCCTTTATAATGATTATTCTATAAAAATTTGTTTAACATTAAATATATACAAAAATGAAAAAAACAATTTATCATTTAACTTTAATACTGGCAATTATGAGTATCAGTGCATGTGCTAACGCTTCAAAAAAAGATGCCAAAAATAAGAATGACAACACTAAAGTTACTGCAGCTGCGCAGCCTCAGGACGAGTGGATTACCCTTTTTGATGGAACAAGTATGGAAGGATGGCGTGGTTATGGTCGTACTGATATGCCTAAAGCCTGGTCAATTGAAGATGGAGCTATTAAAATAAGTGGTTCAGGTCAGGGTGAAGCCGGTGCAAAAGATGGTGGCGACATCATTTTTGACCGCAAATTCAAAAATTTTGAACTTACATTTGAATGGAAAGTTTCAAAAGGAGGAAACAGTGGAGTGTTTTATCTGGCACAGGAAATTCCCGGAGATAAAATATGGAAATCTTCTCCTGAGTACCAGATTCTGGATAATGCCAACCATCCTGATGCAAAGTTGGGAAAGAACGGTAATCGTCAGTCGGCTTCATTGTATGATTTGATTCCAGCAGTTCCTCAAAACGCAAAACCATATGGAGAATGGAATACCGGCGGTATTATGGTTTATAAAGGTACAGTAGTGCATATGCAAAACGGAGAAAATGTAGTTGAATATCATTTATGGACAGATGATTGGAAAAAAATGGTAGAAAACAGTAAGTTCAAAGGTTGGGATAATTTCATCAATGCGGGCGGTGAAAACAAAGAAGGATTCATAGGCCTTCAGGATCATGGTGATGATGTTTGGTATAGAAACATTAAGATTAAGATTCTTGAATAAAAATTAATAATAAGATCCAGAGGTGTCCGCGTAAAATACGGACACCTTTTTGGTATATAAAAGTGAGATATTATGAATAATAAAAAATTATTGATCGGATTAACTCTTCTATTTTTGGTTTTATTTGGATCTGGTGTTTTCGGTAAACCAAAGAATAAAGTCTCAGCCAGAAATAATGATATTTATATTCAGCTATATTCGGTAAGAACTGATATAAAAAAAGATTTTAAGGCAACTATTGCTGAATTAGGGAAAATGGGCTATAAGGGCATAGAAGCTGCAGGATATGCAGATGGTAAATTTTACGATTTAACTCCCGAGCAGTTCAAAAAGGAAATTGAAAACGCAGGAATGACAGTGCTTTCATCGCATGTAGGTAAAAGATTGAATGATGACATTTCTAAAACGGATTGGAATGAGATTTGGCAATGGTGGGACATGGCTATTCAGGCACATAAGATGGCTGGTATGAAATATATTGTTATGCCCTCAATGCCCAAAGTTAAGACCCTCGCAGAATTAAAGAGCTATTGTGATTATTATAATCAGATTGGTGACCGATGCAATGCCGCAGGGCTTCGTTTCGGATATCATAATCATAGCTTTGAATTTGTTGAAATTGAAGGAGAAATGATGTATGATTATATGATAAGAAATACGGATCCTTCCAAAGTCTTCTTTCAAATGGATGTTTATTGGGTAATTAGAGGTGGACAAAGTCCTGTCGAATATTTTAAGAATTATCCAAATCGTTTTGAAATTCTTCATTTGAAGGATCATAAGGAATTGGGACAGAGTGGTATGGTAGGTTTTGATGCTATTTTCAGAAATGCAAAAGAAGCAGGTGTTAAACAGCTTGTTGTAGAAGTAGAAAAGTATAATTTTACTCCTTTTGAAAGTGTGGCTATGAGTCTGGATTATTTGCTACGTCACCCGGATTTTAAAGAAGTATTTTCAAAATAGTATATTGGTTCTTTTTTCTTGAAAATTAATGAAAGAGAACCAATTTGTGTAATAAAGGATGAAAACTTTAAGGTATATTGTTTTATGTTGTGCCATAGTAACTGTGTCTGCCGTTCAGGCACAGTTATTTTGGCAAATATCAGGTAATGAACTTTCTCAACCAAGCTTTATTTTTGGAACCCATCATTTGATCGATAAAAACAAAATTAACAATTTTGAAGAAGTGCTTGAGAAGTTAAAGCAGGTGGATATAATGATTGGTGAAATGAAAATGAGTAATATGCCCGAAATACAAATGAAAATGATGAAGGCAGCTCTGATGAAGAATAATACTATACGGGATTTATTGAATGATGAAGAATATGTTCTTGTTGATAATGAATTGAAAGCTACTGTTGGAGTTGGTTTGAACAAACTTGGGAAACTGAAACCTATGATGTTAAGCTCAATGTATTCTGTGATGTTATATATGCAATATCACCAGATGAATAAACAACCTGAAGCAATAGATGTGATTTTCCAGAAATCAGCAAAAAAACAAAAAAAAGAAGTCGTTGGCCTTGAGACCGTTGAACAACAGATAGATATATTATTTAATTCCATTTCATTAAAACGACAGGCAGAAATACTTGTTGAAGGTATGAGAGATAAAAAAGAATCATTATTTGAAATGGATCAATTAAATAACGCTTACATTGCTGGTGATTTAGCTTTGCTTGAAACATTATATCTCGAAAATGATGATATGACTGTGGATGAGAATAAGATTTTGCTTGATCAAAGAAATGATAGCTGGATGAAACAACTTGTAGAAATTCTGCCCCGGAAATCCTGTTTTATTGCGGTTGGATGCATGCACCTGGTAGGTGAAAACGGCATAATTAATCGATTGCAAAAAGCAGGATATGTGGTAGAAGCTATACAGTAATTTTATCAGATTAATTTTTTTCTCTCAATATCATGTCTAAAGGAATATTTTTGATTTTTGACTCAATCCATGCTGTAAAATCATAGACCCTAAGTAACTGAAGCTCGAACTTGTTGTTTCGAAATTCAGCCAGTTTAGGTTCAATTTTTCTCCAACGGGCATTTCTTTCTTTAATGGAAAGATTAGATAAAGGATTATTGAGAAGTTTCAACATCATAAGTTCAATCTGATATATTTGTTCTTTGTTTTGAATTTCACGTTTAATTGACCTTACTTCAAATTCAATATAATCAAATTCATTTTGTTCATACAAGACCATCAAATTGACAAGTCTGAGGGTTCTTAAAAGTGGTACTGAGAAGAATTTTTTCTCACCTGATATGATTTGACTGATCATTTTTCTTGCTTTTACAAATTCTTTTAATCCCAGATATACAAGTGCAGTATACAGACATAGCTGAACTTGTCGGTCAGGGATTAGTAAACTAATTTTATCATATAATTCATTTTTATAATCGTCAACTATTTTTTTTGCTTCGGCAAAATATCCTCTGTCAATTAGTGGGAAAAGCCTGTATAAAAAAACTACACATTTTACCTGAATAATAAAATGAGAGGATGAAGATTGGATGTTATTTAGTTGATCTATAAAATATTCCATTCCCTCATAATTTCTTATATTTCTTAAGCTTTCAAGCACTCCCTCAATAGTCATGAGGTAATATATGGGAGGGTTACTTAACAAATGCTTGTTTTGCTCAAATATATTGTTTAATTCATAAAAAGATGTTAGCGCAGAGTTGTAATCGCCGACATTAATCAAATACCCTGACTGAAATAATTTATGGTTTTTCTGGATTTCAAAGTTATCGAATCCGGAACTTGAAACAATGCTCATTTCGCTCACTACAAGGTCATTGAATTCCTGTATGTGTTTGCTTGAACGAGCTGTACCTTTATGTAAAATACGATGCTTAAGCAATTCGTACAATGAAGCATGTTCATTTATTTTACGTATTTTTTTTAATGTGTCATTAATTTTATATCTTTTACTAAGTAATTCTTGCTCAGAGATATTAGGAAAATTTAGACTTAACAAATAATCAAGTTCTAATTTTTGGGCAATTAGTAAAATTGTGAAATTCTCGTATTTAACAGCCTCTTCCTGTACCTTGATCAAAAGATTGAAGCATTCTTGATAAATTGATTTTTCATATAGAACTTTTGCATTCATCAATAAGTTGGTGAGAGTGAAAAAATTATCCTGATTTGTCCGGAGTTGACTTAAAATATTGAGTAAACTATCGAAAAGATAATTTACAGCAGTATTGAATGACGCTTTTGGACGAGTATTTAGGAATGTTTCTTTAATGTCATGTTGACTCATGAACTGGTTTTTGTCTATAATTTTATATAATTCAATGTAGTCGGAATGATTATCGTATGTATCAAGAGAGGAAGAAATTTTTTTTCGCTCTGATTTATTCAATGAATGTATGAGTTGTGTAAGCGAGGACAATTTAGACATAATATTAGATAATTATTATATAGATGAATTAAAACGTTGGTTAGTCAAAAGTAAAAAAAATATCTTTTAAACTAATATAAAGTATAAAAATTAACAATATATAACATATTGTTTAATAATTGATTAAATGATTATTGGGTAAAAAAATGTCATATTGAGATTATTATTTTGTGCTAATTATTGTTTTTTTTCGTATTATAAAGGAATTATGTTTGCATTCAGAAAATGTAAAATTATACATCAAGGATAAATTTTTAAAAAACTTACTTTATGAATTCAAAAAATATAGTTGTTGTCGGAAGTTGTAATACTGATATGGTCGTAAAATCACACAGGCTTCCTGTCCCGGGAGAAACTGTTTTAGGAGGAGCCTTTATGATTAATCCGGGAGGTAAAGGTGCAAATCAGGCCGTGGCAGTTGCAAGACTTGGCGGTAAAGTAACCTTTATAAGCAAAACAGGAAATGATTTGTTTGGGAAGCAATCGATTGAGATGTATGACGAAGAAAAAATCAATACGGATTATATTTTTTCTGACCCGACATTACCTTCCGGTGTTGCATTGATCATGGTTGACATAAACGGAGAAAATTGTATTGTTGTTGCTTCGGGTGCGAATGCCAGTCTAAGTCCTCAAGATATTGATAAAGCAAAACAGGTGATTGAAAATGCCGATATTTTGTTGATGCAACTTGAAATTCCAATGGAAACTGTAGAATATGCAGCTGAGTTGGCGTACAGAAAAGGTACAAAGGTAATATTAAATCCTGCTCCTGCTGCATTTCTTTCGAATAAGTTACTTGAATGCTTATATGCAATCGTTCCAAACGAAACGGAAGCTGAGATGTTGTCAGGGATAAAAGTAAGTGACTGGCAATCAGCCAGGCAGGCTGCTGATATTATTGCTGCGAAAGGAGTAGATATTGTTGTGATTACCTTAGGATCGAAAGGAGCATTAATAAAAGAAGGAAATGAGTATTATAATATCGAAGCAGAAAAGATTGATGCAATTGATACAACTGCAGCTGGTGATACATTTTGCGGAGCATTAAGCGTGGGTATTTCAGAAGGAATGACAATTGTTGAAGCTGTAAAAATGGCGAACAGGGCTGCGGGAATTACAATAACAAGAGAAGGTGCACAGGCTGCAATACCCTATAGAAAAGAACTTGCATTGGAAGAGCTTAAAATTTAAAAACAGAGAATATTATCATTAATTTATTACCAAAAAAATCAATATTATGTTTATAATCAGTAGTTATTTTCTTGCAGTTGTGTTCTCAGTAATCACCATGATATGTTGGGGTTCATGGGCAAACACACAGAAACTGGCGAGTAAAACGTGGCGTTTTGAATTGTTTTACTGGGATTATGTTATTGGAATCTTTCTCCTCTCAATTTTGTTGGGTTTTACGATGGGAAGTTTTGGTGAAGCAGGTCGTGGCTTTGTTAAAGATCTGCAGCAAATTGAACCGACAAATTATATAAATGCATTTGTTGGTGGTGCCATCTTTAATTTATCCAACATATTGTTATCGGCAGCAGTTGCTATTTCCGGTTTGGCAGTGGCATTTCCATTGGGAGTAGGTATCGCGTTGGTTCTTGGCGTATTTGTAAATTATTTTGGAGAACCCAAAGGTAATCCTTACATTCTTTTCTTTGGTGTTTTCTTAGTAGTACTGGCAATAATATTAAATGGAATTGCTGCTTCGAGGAATTCGTCAAAAGATAGTAAGCAAAATAACCGTGGAATTGTATTGGCTCTCATTGCCGGAGTCCTGATGTCTTTCTTTTACAGATTTGTTGCCAGTGCAATGGACTTGAATAATTTTGTTTCGCCAGAAGTAGGTAAAGCTACACCGTATTCTGCATTCTTTATTTTTGCTTTCGGCATATTCGTGAGTAATTTTATCATTAATACGGTTGTCATGAAAAAGCCGTTCGTTGGTGCCCCGGTCTCTTATAAAGAATATTTTAAAGGTAGTACAAAAACACATTTCATTGGAGTGCTGGGTGGTATAATCTGGGGTATTGGTACGGCTTTCAGTTATATTGCCTCAGAAAAGGCTGGTCCGGCTATATCCTATGCTTTAGGACAAGGGGCTCCTATGATTGCTGCTATTTGGGGAATCTTTATTTGGAAAGAGTTTAAAGGGGCCTCAAAAACCACCAACATGTTGTTGCTGCTAATGTTTATCTTTTTCCTGTCGGGATTAGCTTCAATTGTTTTGTCGGGACAGTAACTACAACCTGGAATAACCAGTTGTATCAACATTTTGCGGGGAAGGACCGTGTATAATCTTTAATCTGAATATTTGAAATGCATAACATTAAGTATTATATATTATTTTTTGTATTGTTCATTTTTATGTCCTGCCAGGGAGAAGAACAATATGAACTGGAAATTCCTGAACCAAATAAGCCTGTTGCTAATGGATACTTGAATGGATTAGGACCAGAGAATTATAACGGAGTACCTATTTCGGATATATATGAGCTTAGTGTTGTCAGGGGAGAAACTAAAGAAAGGGTTGTTGTTTTTAAAAATTCATGTCCCACCTTTGAACTGGGTTATATGGATATGACTGAAAATGATTTTTATCCGCTCGATATTTTTAAAAACAGAACAATAAACTGGGTAAATTTCTCTTTTGAAGGTGAAGTGACTTTAGAAGTAAAAGTTATTTCAAGTAAAATATTAGTTGGATCATTAACAAAGGTTTTTCCCTCAAGATATCAAATTACGCCTACTACTTCTGGTAATGTTATTTCATTCACTATTAATAAGGCAGGGCAGTATTCCCTTGAAATCGGAGCTGATGGTTATAAAAACGGTTTAGTAATTTTTGCAAATCCTAAAGAAACAGATATTCCTGATTTTGGTTCACCTCAGAATGTGGTTTTGACGAATGCTACGAAGGCTGATCTCCAAAATATCCCGGCTTCGGTAACAGGTATTTGCTTTAGCACGGGAATTCATGACATAGGTGTTTACAATATCCCTTCGAACATTAAATCAATCTATCTGAAAGATGGAGCATGGGTATACGGAAGTTTTATAATGGATGGAAAACCAAATGTAAAAATATATGGAAGGGGGGTATTATCATCAGGCAGGCTAAAATACAGAGAATCACATTGTATTGAGGCAAAAAATGGAAGTGACAGGGTCAATCTGGAGGGGATTGTAATTGCCGATCCAAAATACTTTGCCGTAAGATTAATCGGAAAGTTTAACACTGTAAAATGGGTGAAGATTATTGGTGGCTGGACATATAATTGTGATGGCATTGCTGCCTTTGAGGGTTCGAATGTTTCTAATTGCTTCATATGGGCAAACGATGATGCAATAAAAATTTACAGGAATAATATTACCTGGTCGGATTGTGTGATTTGGCAATTGAATAACGGAGGAATTATCCAGATGTCATGGGGAGGTTCAAATTCCACCAATGTAAAAGTTAGCAGAATAGATATATTGAGAGCTGAATGGAATAAACCCGGTTTCAACAGAGCATTGCTTAATTGTGTCGGAAATGCTTATCAAACTCCTGGGTCGTACGGATTACAAAAAGACTGGTTGATTGAGGATATTGTCACAGAAACTCCTATTCCAATAGTTTTTAACATTACTCCGGATAGTTTCACTATCAATCAGATTCAGAATCTAACCCTAAAAAACTGGAATGTTAAAATGCCTATGAATACAAGTTTCCAAAATGCTATAATAGGAAATAATCCCAAAACTGATACTGGTTACGATCCTAATAATTATTTCAGTGGCTTTGTATTCGATAATGTTATTTTTAATGATGTCAAACTGGATTGTGTCAATTGGCTTAATGTAACACAAATGAAAGTTGAAAATTTATTGGATCCTCAGTTTAAATAGTAAATAAAGAATACAAATGACGAAGACTTTAATATATAGCTTATGTTTATTGATGGTATTGTTTATGCCTGATACAAATTGTTATGGCAAATCCAAATCAATCAGCAAGGTTTATTATATTGATTCAAATTCAGGAGATGATAATGCTGATGGGCAATCTCTTGTATCTGCATGGAAAAGTATACAAAAAATTCAACTCACAAAACTCTTTCCGGGTGATACCATAAAATTCAGAAGAGGATCAGCTTTTGATATTCCATTATTTATTTATGATTCCGGCGAAGAAAATAATCCGATTGTACTGACCGATTATGGTGAGAAAGCGCTTCCAGCTCCCGCATTCACCAATAAAGTGTTTGAACAGGATAATTTTGCAAACTGCATTAGAATTAAAGGAAGTTATGTTGTGGTGGAGAATCTTTATTTTCACGAAACCAGTGCATACGTGGGAGGAAATTATACTACTGATGGCGGTTGGGCTGTTTGGGAAATGGGGGCAATATACATTGATAAAGGGGCAAAATATTGTGTGGTTCAAAACAATGAGATCAGAGATTGTCTGGCTGGTATTAAAAGTTATGGTGAGTACGCATTAATAAAGAATAATTATATACATGATTGTAACCGAGTATTAGCAGAATGGAACTGGGGCCCAATAGGCATCTGGTTTGGAGCCGATAATCAGGAAGCATGTTATAACCGCATTTTTAATTATAGGGCCGAAGATCCGAGAATTCACTGGGCAGGCGATGATGGTGGTGGAGGAGCTGACGGTGGAGCTTTTGAGGTGGATGATGCCCGGTATCCCAAATACAATATCAAGATACACCATAATTATACCAGAGATTGTCAGGGCTTCATTGAAGTTACATGGACGGATGTCTTACAAAATCCTAACTATGAGAATTTTCAGATTCATCACAATATTTCTGATGATTATCAGGCATTTACTGCTGTTTGGAGAGGAAAAAACTTTCAGATTGAAAACAATACCATCGTTCGTCGTAAAAAAAATTCTAACGATTGGGGAGTATTCAATATAACCGGAACCAACACTTACAATAAAATCAGAAACAATATTATAATTACTGAAGGTAATATCCCGATTTTTAATACCGGGATAAAAAATGTATCCAAACCCAATAACATCATTGAAAATAACCTATACTACGCTGCTACAGGTACTATTACTTTGGGGAAGGAAGGTCCCGGGACTAATCTGGTACAAGGTAATCCTCTTTTCGTAAACTATGACAGACTTGAATATACCGGTGATTTTGCTCTTATGAAGGGTAGTCCTGCTATCGATAAGGGCAAGGACCTGGGTTATAATTCTGACTTCATGAATAAACCTGTACCTATGGGTGGGGCACCTGATATAGGTGCAATTGAGTATGACCCGGTATCATCTGTTACTGAAAGGAATAAATCAGAAACTTTGATATATAGTAGTAATGGTACTATCATCATTAATAATTATGATCAACATAAACAAGCGGTGATCTATAATATGTTAGGGATGATGATCAGAAGAATCAATCTGGTGGGTGGAAAGAATTACATCAATATGCCTGAGAAGCAGGTTTGTATAGTAGGATTGGAGAATGGTGTCAGGGCTATTATCCGTTAAATGTATCTTTAATTAAATCAAATATCAATTATGAAGCGATTAGTGACTCTTTTGTTTGTATGTGAAGTGGTGATGTTGAGCTATGCTGCCAGGTCTAATGCTTATCCCGATAAAAAGGAAATTCCCCTTGAAGTGTTAAAGGACAAAATTAAGGGAGGATGGGCAGGTCAGACTATTGGTGTTACATATGGTGGCCCAACAGAATTTAAATTTAACGGGACCATGATTCAGGATTATACGCCTATTCCGTGGTACGATGGCTATCTCAAAGAAACAATGGAAGATATTCCCGGATTATACGATGATATTTACATGGATTTAACTTTCGTGGAAGTTTTTGAAAGATTGGGACTTGACGCTCCGGTTGATTCTTTTGCCCATGCCTTTGCTCATGCTGATTATAAACTCTGGCATGCCAATCAGGCGGCTCGCTATAATATTCTTCAGGGGATGAAAGCGCCTGAATGCGGACATTGGCTGAATAATCCTCATGCTGATGACATTGATTATCAGATTGAATCAGATTATGCCGGGTTGATGACTCCCGGAATGCCTAATGCTGCATCGGCCATTAGTGATAAAATAGGCCATATCATGAATTATGGCGATGGTTGGTATGGTGGTGTTTATGTTGGAGCTATGTATTCACTTGCCTTTTTATCAGATGATATAAACTTTGTTGTTAAAGAAGCTTTACGGACAATCCCCGAAGAAAGTGAATTTTATCAATGTATGGCTGATGTGATAAAATGGCATAATCAATATCCTAATGACTGGAAACAAACATGGTTTGAACTGGAAAAGAAGTGGTCTTCAGAAATCGGTTGTCCGGATGGTGTTTTTGCAGCATTTAATATTGATGCTAAGATTAATGCAGCCTACATTCTTATGGGTTTATTGTACGGTAATGGTGATTATGGAAAAACGATGGAGATTGCAACCCGTGCCGGTCAGGATTCGGATTGTAATCCATCTAATGCAGCAGGAATTCTTGGAACGATGATAGGATACAGCAATATCCCGGCTTACTGGAAGATGGGTTTATCTGAAATTGAAAATATGAATTTCAAGTATACAGATATGTCTTTGAATCGGGTTTATGACATAAGTTATAAGCATGCCTTGGAGATGATTAAAAAGAATGGTGGAAAAATTACTAATTCAAAAGCTATCATAAAAGTGCAGGTCCCTGAAAAGGTGCGTTTTGAGAAAAGTTTTGAAAATATGTATCCTGTTTCTGTGATTGACTTAAAAAGTAATATTCAAAAAGAACTTGAATTTGAATTTGAAGGAACTGGCTTTGTATTAAGAGGTTCTGCCAATAAAGTAGATAAAAATGCTCCTGAGGTAGTGCTTGAGGCGACGCTTTTTATCGATGGGGTGAAAATAGAGACGGCAGTTTTTCCAACTGATTTTACAACCAGAAGACATGAACTTTTTTGGAAATACCAGTTACCAAAAGGTAAACACAAGGTTAAGATTGTGACTGGAAAGATTCCTAAAGGTTATTATCTGAGAGCACTTAATTATTTGGTTTATTCCGACACAGTAGCTAAAAGTGTTAATTATTGATCTCTAATGAGATAGATAAATAGATAGAATCATGAAAAAAATTTTTAATTCCATCTTGTTGGTTTCGATGATTTTCTCAGCGAAAGCGGCAAAAAAAACAAATGTGATTGTTATTCTGTCTGATGATCAGGGTTATGGGGACTTTTCTTGTCATGGAAACCCTGTATTGAAAACTCCTAATCTGGACAAGTTGCATGATCAAAGCATCCGTTTCAGTAATTTTCACGTTGCTCCTTTGTCAACACCTACGAGGGGACAACTTATTACAGGACTTGATGCGATGCATAATAAAGCGAGTACGGTACTTTCAGGATGTTGTATGATGGATCGTGAACTCATAACAATGCCTGAAGTATTTTCTCTGAATGGATATAAAACAGGCATCTTCGGTAAATGGCATTTAGGAGACAATTATCCTGATCGTCCTATGGATAGGGGATTTGACAAATCTTTATGGATCAAAGGGTGGGGTTTGTTGTCAGAAATGGAGTTTGATAACGATTACTACAAAACCAGGTACTTTGATAGTCTTACAGTTGTACAATCGGACAAATATTGCACTGATTTGTGGTTCCAGAAGTCGATGGAATGGATGGATGAAATGCATAGTAAAGGAGAGAACTTCTTCACCTATCTGCCTCTGAATGCTGCACATGCTCCTTTTTACGCCCTCAGAGAAGATTTTATGTCATATTGCAAGAATTTTGATGAAAAAACTGCCTCATTCTTCGGGATGATACAGAGTATTGACAAGAACGTGGGTAAATTGATGCAATGGCTCGAGACGAAAGGCATAGCCGATAATACAATCGTTATTTTTATGAATGATAACGGAGGAACCGGGGGAATTCAGGTATACAACGCGAATATGAGAGGTGAAAAGGGTGATATCTATGATGGAGGACATCGTGCAGCTTGTTTTATCAGATGGCCACAGGGAAACCTGGGTCTACCCAGAACAATCGATTATGCTTCGGAGGTACAGGATATTTTGCCAACACTCATCGATATGTTGGGCTTAAGTATCAACCCTCAGTATCATTTCGATGGTATTAGTCTGAAACCTGTAATGACGGGTCAACCGGGTGTTGACAGGATGTTCGTTGTACAGCAGGGAGTGCATGTTAATCCGGTCAAATATAATTCGAGTGTTATTTGGAATAACTGGAGATTAGTAGGCCAAAGTGAACTCTATGATA
Organism: Paludibacter sp.; assembly: GCA_034927265.1. Lineage (GTDB taxonomy): Bacteria > Bacteroidota > Bacteroidia > Bacteroidales > Paludibacteraceae > Paludibacter. The sequence continues at coordinate 30,818 of JAYFQH010000046.1, read as the reverse complement.
TTACTTCTGATCCCGGACAACAAACCAACCTGGCACAACAACGGCCGGAAATCATGAGTCAGATGAAAACTTATTATGATAACTGGTGGAAGACAGTTTATAGTGTAGATGCGAAATATGTTCCTTTGGTTATAGGTGATCCAAAATCTAACCCGGTAATATTATCCTCTTCCGATTGGATTGGAAATGGTCCAAATACACAATGGAATGTGGCACTTGCAAAAGATGAACCCGATGGATACTGGGTGATTGATGCAAAAGCGGGAGGAAAATACCGGATAGAATTGAGTCGCTGGCCCTTTCATCTAAACAGAAGTCTTACTGCTTCTGGCCCTTCAATAGCTGTTGGTGGAACAAGTATCCGTGCTGGTAAAGCACTAAATATAGGAGCAGGTTGTGTATCACTCAATGGAAAAAATCCCGCAGAAGCACTATTAGTTGCTAACGCTGTAAAAATCACAGTTGAAATTGATATACCTACAGGATTAAACAGATTGAAAGCATTCTTTAAAGACAATAATGGTAATTATTTATGTGGAGCATATTATGTGAAAATTGAAAAAGTATCCTAAGAAAAATCTAATTATTATGAACAAAATTAAGTTGATAAAAAACTTACTTCCTCTGATCGTAAGCTTATGGTTTGTGAACTATGCTGCTAATGGGCAAACCGTATCCGGGAAAGTAACAGATGCAGTTACGAACGAAGAGTTGATCGGTGCTAGTGTCATGGTCAAGGGAACGGGTGTAGGTGCGATCACTGACATTAACGGAACGTACAGAATAACAGCTTCGTTGGGAAGCACGCTGGTATTCAGTTATGTTGGAAAGGAGGGTGTTGAACTCAAGGTAACATCTGCAACTATGAATGTTGCGTTGAAAGACAACTCGGTATCGATAGATGAGATTGTTGTAGTAGGTTATGGTTCTCAGAAGAAAGAGAGCGTGGTGGGTGCTATTTCCAATGTAAAAGGTGATGATATTGCACGTATATCAGGAGTGACCAATGTTTCTAACGCCCTTTCAGGAATGGTTCCGGGTTTGACAACACTTAATTACAGCGGTAAACCGGGTCAGGATGAAGCCCAACTGCTTATTCGTGCCAAATCTACATGGAACGGAATGGAACCATTGATTCTTGTTGATGGTATTGAACGTGATATGAATAACCTTGATGCAAATGAAATAGAATCAATTTCCATATTGAAAGATGCCTCTGCGACTGCGGTGTTTGGGGTGCGTGGAGGAAACGGGGTTATTCTTGTGACTACTAAACGCGGAAAGGAAAGTAAACCCACATTGCGTGTAACTGCAAATGTTGGCCTTAAAACAGTCTCGAAAGTACCTGAGTATCTTAATTCCTACGAGGCAAGATGGTTACGTAATCAGGCGATTGAAAACCAGGTTCCAATTGATCCGTCCACATGGGGATATATTACACCGGTGACCGAACTAAAACATTTCAGGGATCAGGATTTGCCATATCAGTTTCCTGATATTGACTGGAGGGACGAGATGCTAAAAAAACAAGTATGGTCGCAGAAAGTTAACTTAGATATTCGTGGCGGAACTAAATTTCTGAAATATTTTAATTCAATCTCTTACTTATATGACGGAGATATTCTTAATTCAAATGATTTTGGACAAGGTTACGTTCCCAAAAACGATTATTCCAGATTTAATTTTCGGTCAAATTTCGATTTCTCACCAACGACCACCACTACTTTCAGTGTAGATATTGATGGCGCTTCGGGAAAAGAAAGAACAATGGGAGCACCGGCATATCTTATTTGGTTGGGTGTTTATGGTAAAGGTCCTGATGATTATCCTATCCGCTATGAAGATGGTACTTTCGCTAATAATCTTGCAGGATATAACATGGAGAACCCTGTAGAATTACTCAATTATGGCGGTATGATTACTGAAACCCGTACTGATATAAATACGACTTTCTCATTGAACCAAAAGCTTGATTTTATAACAAAAGGTTTGTCCTTAAATGGAAAAGTTAATTTCCAGAATTATTATTATTCTCAGGGACCTAATATTGCCGAATCGAGGATGGCAACAAAATATGTTGATTGGCGAAGCGGAACTGAGGTGTGGAATTATCCGGTTGCCTACCTGAATTCAAAACATGGATTTAATTTTATTCCGCAAAAACCGGTAATTGATTCTGAAAAAGCTTTGACTAATGTATATCAGAATTTAATGTACCAGATGTCGGCCGATTACAATCGGAGTTTTGCTGGTAAACATGATGTTACCGGTTTGCTGCTTTTCAAAAGAAGAGAAAATTCCATAGGATCAAATTTTCCATCATACAGGGAAGAATGGGCTGCCCGGTTAACCTATGGATATATGAATACATATTTATTTGAAACCAATGGAGCATACAATGGTTCTGAAAAGTTTGACCGTGGGCATAAATTCGGTTTTTTCCCATCATTGGCAGTAGGTTGGGTGTTGTCAAATGAACCGTTCTTAAAAAATCTGGAGAAATATGTTGATTTCATGAAGATTAGATATTCATGGGGAAAAGTAGGAAGTGATAATAATATACCAAAGTGGTTGTATGTTTCCCAATGGAAACAGGTAACCAACAGCGCTAAGATTGGTTATCCGAATGCTACGGTTCCTCCCTATACATCATACGATATCAGCAATATAGGTAATCCTGATGCCAGATGGGAAACGGCTACCAAGAATGATGTCGCCTTCGAGGGCACATTTTTATCAAATCTTTTGTCGGTGAATTTTGATTATTACTGGGGTAAACGTGATGATATTTTTATGAGCGCTGAGCAACGTAATATTCCACCATGGTTCGGAGCTGATCCGGTTGCTGCCAACATCGGCAAAACTAAAGAACATGGGTGGGAATTGGAACTGAAAGCAAGAGGCAAAACTTCAGGAAAACTCAACTATTTTGCAACAGCAGCTATTTCATATGCTAAAGATGAAGTGATATATGAAGAAGATCCTTACTTATTACCACATTATCAAAAGAATGCGGGATACCAAATCGGACAAACCAGAAGTTATTTGAATGAAGGTGTGATTCAGTCATGGGACCAAATGTATACTGGTGTGATGTGGCTTAATAATCCTCAGGCTATGCCCGGTAATTTCCGACAAATAGATTATAACGCTGATGGATACATTGATGCGAATGATGTTGTACCTTATGGTTATCCAAATCATCCCCAATATGCCATGAACTTCTCTGCCGGTGGCGATTATAAGGGATTCAGTTTGCTGGTACAGGTCTATGGCACGACGAATTCAACGCTGGAAGAATCTATATATGAATATACGGCTCCTCATTATGCATCAGTGGTTGACAGGCAATTGTATAATGATATATGGCTCCCGGGATATTCAGCAAGTGGTTCGTACAGGCATCCTTCATTCATGTATTCAGCTAATAATATTGGTAATTATAGTTATAAAGACGGTACCATGTGGCGACTGAAAAATGTTGAACTCTCATACCAGTTCCCCAATAAGTTTCTCAAAGAATCTGGCATCACTTCTCTGAGGGTGTTTTTGAATGGTAATAACCTTTGGTTGTATTCTCATCTGAATGAAGACAGGGAAACCGGAGGAACACGAAATGTTCACGATCATGCCGTGAAATATCCTATGACTAAAACGTATAACGCCGGATTTAACATTCAATTCTGACACATTAAAAATTAAGTTATGATGAAACTATCAAATTATATACGAATGAGCAGTGTCTTACTGGCAGTCGCATTCTTGCTGATTTCCTGTGAAGATTATCTGGATAAGACTCCTGATTCTGATCTGACGGAGGAACAGGTTTTTGGAAATTATAGTAAGTTTCAGGGATTTGTTGACATCTTTTATGGAGATAAACGGTTGATACATTATAATCAGGCACTAACATCTTCGCTTGATTTAGGTGATGATGTGGGTTGTAACAAGAACTTCCCTGTAACCTACAATATTCCTTATGGATATTATTGGTGGGTATGGCAAAATTATTATCAGAATATATTCAATCAACACGACGAATCAATTGATCCGGAGGTTCGTTCGGGTATCTGGACCGGTGGCTGGTACAATATCAGAAGAGCGAATATGGGGCTTCACAATATTAATTTGCTGATTGAAGCTACCGACGAAGAACGCAAGCTGATTAAAGGACAGTTATATTTTTTCCGGGCCTGGAATCATTTCGAAATTGCGCGGAGTTGGGGTGGACTTCCTTATATTGATACTTATCTTGAACCTGACGCAAATATGCAACTTCCAAGGCTAAGTTACCACGAAACTCTGATGAAGGTAGTGCAGGATTTGGATAGCGCTATTGCTTGCCTTCCAGTCGATTGGAATGAAACGGTGCAGGGGCAACAGGCTTTGAATTCAGGAGTAGGACGTGTGACTAAAGGGGCAGCACTTGCTACAAAGTCGAGAGCGTTATTGTATGCAGCAAGTCCGCTTGCAACTAAAATGAGAACAGGTACTCCTGTTTACGACAATGACTTGCTTGTTGAATCAGCCAAAGCTTCATGGGAAGTGATCAAGTTGGCTCAACAAGGTGTATATGAGCTTGTTCCATGGTCGCAGTACAGAGAAAATTTTGCAAGTAACAAAACCGGAAGCAATACACTTTGGTCGAAAGAACTTATATGGACTCGTTTGAAAAACGGAACGGGACCTGATCAAATTAATAACGGTATGGGACGTATTCATAACAGTCAGCGTTTCGGCGGTAATGGCGTTGTGACTTGCGCTACACTCAATATGGTGGATTTATATGGAACTGCTACAGGTTACCCTATAGATGACGCCCCGGCCGGAGACTATAACCCGATGAACCCATGGGCAAACCGTGATCCCCGCTTTCTATCGACAATCCTGGTCGATGGTGTTAAATGGGTTGAATCACAAAACAATGAAGCCGCATATATACAACTTTATTCTTCAGGTGGAACCAGTGCTTCAGGCGCAGGACTCGACATGGATCCGGGAACTACTTCCGGTTCTATTTCAGGTTTTCTGATCAGAAAATATATTCCTTATGGAGTAAATAACAAAGATCAAAAATGGGCGCAATACCGCTTTCAGGTTCCATTTATCCGCCTTGCCGAAATGTACCTGAATTATGCCGAAGCAGTGAATGAAGTATACGGATCAAAGGTGATTCCGTCTTTTGCAACCATGACGGCCGTAGAAGCAATCAATACAGTTCGTCGAAGGGTCAAACTACCGGTAGGTGAAGATATCAGGAAACCTGTTGAGTTATTTGTTTATGGAGATGTTTCTCTTCCTGATGTTCCGCAAAAATATACTGACTCAAAAGAATTATTCCGTGAAAGAATCCGTAATGAACGTTCGGTGGAACTAGCCTATGAAGGACATCGATGGTTCGATCTGAGAAGATGGTATGTGGCACATCTTCCTCAATACAAAGTGAGGTACAAATGCATATTTGATAAGAACCATACTTTTTTCAGAAAAGAAGTATTGTTCGAAGGAATATTTGAGGAAAAACACTACTGGTTACCTTTCAACAGAAATGACGTGAATCAGTATGAAGGATTTAAACAAAATCCCGGTTGGGAATAGTATTAACCTTATTAATTAAATCTGATATGAATCATTCAAAATTAATATTGCTCTTCCTGTTAACCGGATTTATATTTCTGACACAGGATATCTTCTCTCAAAAAAAAGTGACGGAACATGTTTTAAAGATTTCGTCAACAATTGTTGATCCGGCTGGGAATGCCGTCAGGGATGCTGTAATAAACGCGCAGGAAGGTAAAGTTATTACTTACAGCGACAACTCAGGAAAGTTTATGGTAGCTGCAGGATCAAACGATGATTTGCTCATTGAAGCTGCCGGCTTTGAATCTCGTCTGGTACGTGCTTCAGAGGTGAATAATAAAAATATTGTGTTGATGGTCGCACCATTTTTCCTTGGAGAAAAAGATAAAGTGAACATTCCTTTTGGAGAATTGAATAAAAGACGTGTGACGGGCGCAGTAACCGAGATTAATGTAAATGATATCGAGGATCGGTATTCCGCGTGGAATTACGCATCACTATTGAAATCTGAAGGTTTTGGATTGATAGGATCCAATAATATCCGTGGTAATGGTTACACGATCATTATTGATGGCTTTGTTCGTGACGGTAATTCTTCGGTTTCTGCATTGAGCGATCTTATCAATGTTTCGGAAATTGATAAAATTACTGTATTGAAGGATGTAACTTCCAGGTTACTGTACGGATCGTTATCTGATGCTGGCATTTTAATGATTACCACCCGCCGTGGTGAAGCTAATAAGCGGAAGATCAATGTGAAATACGAGGGATCTGCAGGATATCCGCTTGCTTATCCGAAATATCTGGGTGCAGCGGACTATATGTATCTGTATAACGAAGCTCTGCTGAATGATGGCCTACCGGTTCGCTATACCGATGACGAAATCAAGTATACCAAAGATGGTATTGATCCGGTTCGCTATCCTGATCAGGATTATTACAGCAATCTTTTCCTTCGAAAGACAAAACCTCAACACCGGGTTTCTGCTGAGTTCAGTGGAGGAAATAATACGGCCCGCTATTACCTGAACTTTGGCTGGTATAATACGAATTCTATGCAAACAATGGGGGTGGCTGATAATCAGGCAACTAATCGGTTCAATGTGCGTGGTGCTGTGGATGTAAAAGTGAATGACTATATTAAAGTGAACATTGGTGCATTGGCATATTTTAATGCTTATCATGGTGCAAATTATAAAAATCTGAATTTTTGGAATTTATCGACTTCAGAACGTCCTAACGCTTATCCTTTTCTGATTCCTATTGATAGGATCGTAACTGCCGACCGGAAAATTGTAGACGATGCGTTTGCTCAGAAATCGGTCATTGATAATCAGTATTTATTGGGTGGAACGTCTCTTTTTACGCAGAATATTTACGGCGACCTTTTATTGGGAGGATATAGTAATACTATTGACAGGAATTCTGAATTGAATATAGGTATTGATATCAATTTGTCAGAATTAATTGATGGATTAACCTTCAAAAGCTATCTCGGATACGATAATTATAATGCTTACCGGATTTCTCAGAATAACTTATATGCAATATATGAGCCGACTTTTATGACAGGTGACAGCATTTCGGTAAAGGCTGTTGGTACAAATAATTTTGTTGGATCACAAAGCATAGGTGGCATTAACTTTTACAGACGTCTAGGTTGGTCTAATACACTCAACTACACGAAAAAACTGGGTGATAAACATGATGTAAATGTTACCGCGATGTCATTGTTAAGTACTTATAAGCAGAATAATTTCATTTATACTGAAAAAGCTCTGAATTTCGGGTTGCGTGCTAATTATATATTCGATAATAAATACGTTGCTGAAGTGGATGGTATGTTGGTAGCTTCACCTCGTTTTTCAAAAGAAAATCGTTGGGGATTCTCTCCTGCAGTGGGTCTGGGATGGATAATTTCCGAGGAGGATTTTCTTAAAAGTGTTGATAAGATTGATTTTCTGAAACTTAAAGCATCGTATGGAAATACCAAAACAGATTATGATGACGCACTTGCAAATTACTATCTCTACCAAAATGTGTATAATGTGGGAGGAACTTTTAATTATGGCGACGGAATTGGGCAGAATAATTATATGAATGTGCAGACTGGAAATCAGAATATCTCATGGGTACAACGTAATGAACTGAACGCAGGAATTGAAACTTCACTTTTCAATAAAGTTTTGTTCATGGAAGTCAATTATTTTCATAGTACACGTTTTGATGAGATACAGAAACGTACCAATACTTATCCTCAGTTTATGGGAGGAACGGATTTTATTGCATACGAAAACTATGCTGAAAGAGTTCAGCAGGGCTTTGAGGCTGATCTTCGTTTTACAAAACAGTTTGGAGATTTTAGATTAAGTGCGGACTTTAATATTATCAATCTTGTTCCCATCCGGACTTTAATCGATGAGCTTGATTATGGTCCCGGACATGAATACCGGCAACGCCAGGGTAAAGTCAATGACGCAATTTGGGGATTGGTAGCCGATGGCCTGTACACTCAGGATGAAATTGATAAAATCAATGACCCACTTGATCAAACAGTTTCCAAACCTGCCTTTGGTGGAGTTAAAGCTGGCGATATTAAATATGTGGATCTTGATAATAACAATATCATTGATGAAAATGATACTAAAGCCATTGGTAATACCCAACCGCGTTTTAACTACGGACTAAGATTAACTATTGATTATAAAAATTTAAGCCTGTTTGTGTTTGGGGCTGCCGAAACCGGTTATCACAGGATTATGAGTAATAGTTACAACTGGGTTTATGGTGAAATGAAATATCCTGCTTATCTCGTTAACCGTTGGGCATATAATCCTGCGCTTAATGTGGACACACGAGCAACTGCAACATATCCGAGACTGACAACAAAAAACAATACTAATAACTTTAGAAACTCAACCTTTTGGCTGACTGAAAGAGATTATTTCAGTATCCCTGCTATTCAGCTCACTTATGCTGTTCCGCATAAGTTGTTAAGTAGTATTTTTCTGAAACAATTTTCGGTATATGCCCGTGTTGATAATCTGTTGACACTCTCAAAAGATAAATATGCCACTCTCAATGTGGGTAGCTCTCCTCAACTGAGAATGTATAATATCGGTATTAAGGCAGGTTTTTAATAATAAATAAAGTAATGTTATGAAACAGTTAAATATGATCAAACCGGCATTTAGCTTCTTTATCAGTATATTATTGCTCCTGTTTTTTACCGGATGCGACGATTTTCTTACGCCTGATAAAGACAATGTGTATACTGAAATGGAAATTGCAAAAGATCCTTCTATGGCAGAGGGAATACTGCTTAATGCTTACTCAAGTGTACCTGGTACGTCCAGTTTTACAGAGGTGGCTACAGATGATGCGGTTTCCAATGACAATGCTAATAATTACCGCCTGGCAAGCAATGGAGAATGGAAATCAACAAATAATCCTTTTAATGTATGGGGTGCTTCTTATACCAATATTGCGTATGTAAATTTATTTCTTAACGTAGTGGATAAAGTAGTATGGTCATACAAAAGCGATTGGCAGAACGAACAGTTTAAAAAAAGGTTGTCTGCTGAGGCATATGCTTTAAGAGCATTGTACCAGTTTCGACTTCTTCAGGCTCATTCGGGCTACGATGCTCAGGGCAATCTGCTGGGATTTCCGATTGTTGATAAATCAATCAGTATAAACGACAACTGGAAAACGTTACCACGCGATAGTTATGATGTTTGTGTGGCACACATAATAGCCGATCTGGAAATTGCTATAGAAGGATTGCCTGATGTGTATGCTGATGCAGGAGCTTCCGATCCGGATAAGGCGCTGAAAGATGCTGTTTACGGCAGTCGCTTTACGAACCGGATCAATAAAAGAGCTGCACAAATGTTAAAGGCCAGAACATTGCTCCATGCTGCCAGTCCGGCTTTCAACCCATCAGGAGATAAAACCAAATGGGTTGCTGCGGCGGATGCTGCTGCAGCTGTCATTGATGCTTACGGGGGCCTCACCAAACTTACCAGTTCGAGATTAGAGTATTATCTGAGCGAAACTTCTACTGATATTCTCTGGCGTAAAGATTATACTACTTCCAGATCGCTTGAAGCAGATAATTTTCCACCATCATTGTATGGAAATGGCCGTGTTAATCCGACACAAAATTTTGTAGATGAGTTTCCTACAATCAACGGAGTACCCATAAAAATGAATCCGGCAAATTTTGATGTTACGCAACCTTATAAAAATCGGGATCCACGCTTAGCTAAATATGTGATTTATAATGGTTCGAGTTATAAAAACACAGTTATTAATACAATTGACGGTGCGAAAGATGGAATCAATATGTTGGCGGGAGCATCAACAAGGACTGGATATTACCTGAAGAAATTATTGAGCAGTAATGTGAATCTGACACCGGGCAATATCATTAACCAGCGTCGCTTTGTTACGCTGATGCGTTATACAGAGGCATTTCTGATGTACGCAGAAGCAGCCAATGAAGCCTGGGGGCCTGATGGTACCGGCAGTCATAACTATTCGGCACGTCAGGTAATTGCAAAAATACGTGAAACAGCAGGAATTACCACTGATAATTATATTGGAACGATAACAACTCCTGAAGAAATGCAACGACTTATTCGTTCGGAACGTCGCATCGAACTGTCTTTTGAAGGTTCCAGGTTTTGGGACATTCGCAGATGGAACGATGTATCAAAAATGAAGGAAACAGCCATGGGAACCCAAAATGGAGGGCTCTCTTCCATCAATGTTGAAAACAGAGTGTACGATAACTTTATGATATATGGGCCCATCCCTGATTCAGAGTTTAGAAAGGGTTTGGTACAAAATGAAGGTTGGTAATTTTATAAACGAATGAATATGAAAAAGATAATATATTTTTTAATGATAATAGGATTGTCAGCGTGTTACAATCAGGAAAAAATGTTTGATGATTATGATGTCCAGGCTGTTTATTTCCCATTTCAGTATCCGGTAAGAACTTTATCATTGGGTAACGACCGGCTTGATAATTCCCTGGATAAACAGCATAAGTTCAATATTGGTGTATCAATTGGTGGAATTTACATGGAAAATACAAAAAACTGGACCGTAAATTTTGCAGTAGACAATACGCTTGTTTCACAATACCTTGTTAATGCTAAGGGGGACACCCTGAAAGTTCTCCCGGCTCAGTATTACACTATGAATCCCGCCTCAACGGTGACAATACCAAAAGGTTCATTTTCAGGACTGATTGAAGTACAGCTTAGCGATGCCTTCTTTCAGGACCCGGTTGCAATAAAAGGAAATTATGTAATTCCGGTGAAGATCATAAATTCTCCCGACGATGTTGAAATTCTGCGTGGTACGCCGGCTGAGGGGATAACCAATCCGAATATACACCTGAGTTCCGATTGGCAGGTGTTGCCCAGGGATTATACATTATTTGCGGTCAAATATGTGAATCCTTATCATGGAACATGGCTGAGAAGAGGAAAGATGCAGGTGAAGAATTCGGCCGGGGACATCCTGAGTACCGTCGTTTACCGGTCGAACTATGTAGAATTTGATGTGCCGGTTGTCCTTACTACAACCAAACTGAATGAAGTGACGGGAACTTTGAATGTAGAAAACGAAAAATGGAATGTGTCTTTGTCTGTTGATAATGATAAAAATATCGTGGTTAAATCACTTGTCGGTTCTCCTGTAACGGTAAGCGGTACAGGAAAATATGTTGAAAATGGTGATACCTGGGGGGGAACACCGGAAAATCCGACATTACGTGATGTGTTGCACCTGAATTACACTTATACCCGTAGTAATGGAAATATTTGTCAGGTTTCTGATACTCTTGTGTTTAGAGATAGAGGAATTAAAGTTGAAGAAGCAAGACCTACATTGAAATAAAAAGAATTTGTAATGGCGAATATCTGCAAGATATCAATTTTATTTATTGCATACGCATTTTTCATAAAATCTGCTGTTGCTCAAACTGTAAATATGCATCTTTGGGCAACAGGAGAGAATCATAATGTCGCTGTGAAAACAGTACCACTGTTGGATAATTATAAAATATTGCCAAATGGCGATGATGTTTTCAACAGGTATGGGAGTGATTCCCGAATTAAAACAGATGCGACAGGCTTCTTTTATACAAAAAAAATTAACGGAAGGTGGTGGATTATTGATCCGGATGGTTATGCCGGTATTAATATGGCTGTTACCAGTATGCCTGATATGACTGAGAGCAAGGCAAATTGGGCCTACAATCTGTTGCGTAAAAACGGCTTCAACGGAACTGGTAACTTTTTTGCGAAAGAAGATATGACCAAAAGACTTTTCAATGAGAAATCGTTTGAAAAAATGTCATATACCCGTCGAAAGAATTTCTTTCAAAGCTATAGGATAGAACGACAGTCGGTTTATACGACTCCTACTGCAGTGAAAAATAATCCGCAGAACTACATTACTGTTTTCGACCCCGAGTTTGAAACATTTACAGACAATTTTGCATCGACATTTGCCAATTACAAAAATGAACGTGATCTTTTAGGCTATTTTTCTGATAATGAAATCAATTTTACTGAAGATCAACTGAAACTTTTTCTTACAGTGCTTCCGGCAACAGATCCAAATTATCTGGCGGCAATGACTTATTTGAATACTAAGGGACTGGATAAAAATTGGGTGCTTACTAATTATGATAATATTCCCGATATCAGAAATGAATTTCTGACACTGATTATGGAACGCTATTTCAGTGTGGTAACAAGGGCAATACGTAAATATGATCCGAATCATCTTTATCTGGGCACCAGAATTCATGGAAAATCAAGAGATTCTGAAACTGCAGTTACTGTGGCTTCAAAATATTGCGACATAGTTTCAGTGAACTATTATAATTATGTTTTTCCTAAAGATCAGATATGTAATCCTGCGAAATGGGGAAAGTGGCTACAAAAGTATGATAAACCGGCAATGGTGACCGAATTCTATGCCAAGGCATACAATGCTTCATATCCCGACCAATCAGGCGCCGGGTTTTATACTGATGACCAGAATGGCAGGGGCATATTTTATCAAAGCAGTTGTCTTGATCTTCTCAGATCTGGCTATTATGTAGGATGGCAGTTTTTTCGCTGGCAGGATGATCCTGCTCCCGCGTTTTCAAATAAAGGCATTGTCGACACATCCGATCAGGAATATACTGCGATGACAGCATATATGGAAGAACTTAATCGTCAGGTGTATTATCTGATTGATTATATTGATGGAAAAAACGATCAGGATAATGTGAGAGAAGTAGTTATACCGGTAAAAGAAGATACCTATATACAAATGTCGGGTACAGGACAGAGTGATGTTCATGGGAGCAATACTCAGCTTTCACTTTCAACTGCTCCGGCAGCAAGTGGTTTAAGAGAAATTTTACTCAAGTTTGATTTACAAAACTATTATGACTCTTTGTATAATGTTGTCGATGCGAAGATTCGACTGTGTTATCTTTCAGGTGACAATAATCAAAAATTGACTGTTTTCGGTGTGAAGAATAATAACTGGAATGAATCGGAGATTAGCGGAGCAACAGTTCAATCATTCCCTTTGCTGCGTGATGGTTATGGAAGAGGGAGATTAAAGACAATAAATATTGCCGGATCAAATTTACCTGTTTACCTAAATGTAAGAAACTGGATACTCGGGGAAGTAAATACGTCAACCGTGTCGTTTCGTATCATATCAGAAAATGCAAGTCTGAACGCTTCCTACTGGGCTTCAAAGGAAAATACTGAAGTATCATTGCGTCCCGCACTCGTGTTAACTTTCAAAAAAGACGAGAAGACAGCCTTGTCAGATAATCATCAGTTTCCAGATGCTGGCTTGCGGATAAGAGATGGACATGTATCAGTAAACTGTAATGAAAAACCATTTCTTTGTGAGATATTTACTCTTTCAGGACAAATTGCTTATTCACAGGGTATTATGAGAAATTCAACAGTATCTGTTCCGCTTGAGAAAGGGATGTATATCGTTAGGCTAAGTTCGAAGGAGGTATTAATAACTAAAAAAATTCAGATATTATGAAGATAAACAAATATACACTGCTCATGTCAGTTTTCATGTTGTTGATTTTACCTGTTTCTGCAGCAACCTGGATCAATATCGATTTTACAAGAGATTCCACTTTTTGGAGGAATAAATTTCCGGCAATGACATGGAATACAGACAAAACTGATTTTTTTGTCGGTGGAATAAATGATCTTACGATCGATGGTTTTACTTTCAAAGGCGCATATGGAAAATTTAACCCGGGTTCAGGAAACTATAACCAGCCTATTGATAGGGAAGATTATTGCAATCAATATATTTATTCGTTCCGCGTAGCCAACACTGGGAATTCTTATATCAGTTTTCCGGAAGTTCCAAACGCCGGACAGCTCACAATTCATTGTAAATCCGGTAACGTTTCCGAAAGTGCGGTATTCTACATTGAGAAATACGTCGATGGGAAATGGGTACGCATCCGAACACTGGTTGCACCAGCACACGCCAATCAGGATTATGATGTGGTACTGAGGCAGAACATCAATATTAATGCTCCCGTAAAATTAAGGATTTACGGGGCCAGTAAGAATTTACATGTATATACCATTACTTTAAAAGAATATGATTCTCAGCTTGTTAAAGAGAAAGGAATCCGCTTAATAGTACTTCCTGATACTCAAAACTATATTAAAGACTGGCCCTATATCTTTCAGTCACAGACGGCGTGGATTGTGAATAATGCCGACAGCATTTCATATGTCATTCATGTTGGTGACATAACCAATGCTAATAACGCAAATCAATGGCCTACAGCAGTGAGTGCAATGTCTCTCATGGATAATAATGTTTCCTATACTTTTTGCCCCGGAAACCATGATATTGGTACCAATGGCAGTTCGGATACCAGAAATACCACCTTGCTGAACCAATACATGCCCTATAGCAAATATAGTCAGATGTCAGGTTTTGGAGGTGTTTATGAAGCCGGAAAAATGGATAACAGTTGGCACACGTTTTCAACTCCTGATGGCTATAATTTTCTAATTGTTTCGCTTGAATTCGGACCGCGGAATGGCGTCCTGGAATGGGCCGGAGAGGTAATCAAAGCACATCCTTTACACAATGTGATCATCAATACCCACGCTTATTTATATTCTGATGATAAGCGTATCAGCGCAATTTATGAACATAAGTGGACTCCAAGCAGCTATGGGCTATATGCAGCAAGCTCGCAGGATGCTAACGATGGAGAAGAAATGTGGACGAAATTGGTCAAGCTGTACCCAAATATCTTTATGGTGGTTTGTGGTCATGTGTTAAATGATGGAACCGGTTTACTTGTAAGTGATGGTGATCATGGAAACAAGGTGTACCAAATGTTGGCAAACTATCAAACTGGAGTTGTCGGTACCGAAAATGGCGGTAATGGTTTTCTGCGGATTATTGACATTGACCCCCTAAAAGAGATGATCTCAGTTAAGAGTTATTCACCGTTCCTGTATGAATATAAGACTGAAGATGATCAGCAATTTTCATTCAATGGTGTAAACCTCATAAAAAGCGACCCGTCACAGGTAAATGCACCAACTGGAAGTAAACTGAATATCAATGTGTCAAAAAATATTTTGCAAATCTGTACCAGTAGTGATGAAATTCTTTCTGTAAAAGTTGTGGATACTGTGGGTAAAACAGTTTATTCAGAAAAAAAAAAAGAAACCCGCATCGTACTTCCTGAACAGAAAGGTTGCTATATAGTACAGGTGAGTGATGGAAAAGAATATATAGTAAGGAAAGTGATCATAAGATAAAAAATTAATTTACTGATAAACAAATATTTATTAACCATTAAAAACAAAAAATCATGAAAAGGAAAATTTTACTTTTAATTTCGGTTTTCGCCGTATTTGCTGCAGTTCAAGCCACCGACGACTATTGGGTGGATGTGAATTTTACACGTGATTCCACTATGTGGAAAGAAGCTTTGCCAGCTATGGCTGTTGTATCGACCTACAACTTTCAATGCACTCCTGATCCTGCAACGGAATATCTCGGTCATATTTTTGATGGAACCATTGGAAAGTTTGCAGTATCGAATTATTCTTATACTCCTTTCAATGCAGAGAATCTGTCAGAGAAGTTTATTTATGCTTTTCGTTTAGCCAACACTTCCACTACAACAAACTGGACACTCCCAGGTACGCCCGATGTTGGAAAAATTAAAATGCATCTCTTGTGCGGGAATGTGACGGCAGCTGGAGAGTTCTCATTGCAGAAATATATTAGTGGAGAAGGAGCTGAAGCTGTCTGGCAGGATTTTGATCCGGCAATTAAATTTGTTGCTCCGGCGCATAACAATTCTACAACAAGTTTTGTAGTAGAACAAACTCTGAATCTGGTCGGTCCGATTAAACTTCGTCTAAAAGGTCCGGCAGGGAAAAATGTACATATTTACACGCTGACAATATCCAAAAGTACTAATTCAGCAGTACCGGAAAACCTGATGAACAAAATCGGAATCGACCTGAAAGGCAGGACACTTCAAATAAATTCAGATGGACTGGAATACAATGCTACTGTTTTTAATCTGGCAGGGTTGCAGGTATGTACACTAAAGAATGACGAAGCTTGTACTTTAACTTCGGCTGGAGTTTATATGGTACGAGTTATGACAGCCGAAGGGTCATTCTCTAAAAAAATAACTGTATTTTGAAAGACTGTTAGCTGTTATGAGATTTTTATATGTGTATTATTTAAATTTTAAAATCAAATTTTATGAAAAAGTTATTATTTATCTTATTTGCAATATTGGCTTTACCCGCTTTAACAAGCGCTACTGAATATTGGGCTGATATCAATTTTACCAGAGATTCTGTTTTCTGGGGCCAGGGTACTACGCCTCCACAACCTAATAATCAGAATTATTCAGACCGTGTCTTTGGCGATTATACTATTAATGGTTACTTTGGTCGTTTTAATGCTGCGACCCGGAAATTGAACAGTGAAAATCTATCGGAAAATTTCATTATGTCATGGAGACTATCTACAAATGCTGCTAATCAATTAGTATTCCCCAGATATGATAATATAAGCAGACTTAAGATTCATTTTTATAATGTAAACACTACTATTGGTGGTAAAATTCGTTTGCAGTACAATAGTGCCGCTGAAGGTGAAACTGCCGTATGGACTGACTTTAGTCCTGCACTCGAACTACCTTTCACAGCTGATAATGGTTCTACGTCAAGTACGGTTATTGATACTTTATTGAATTTGGGTGCTACTCAATTAAGAATTGCACCAGCTGTTTATGGGACTGGAACTGGTAACAAGTGGCTTCAGGTGTATGCCATCACCATCTCCAAAACAGGTCCGGTATCAGGTATCATTGACAACGAAATAGATGATATACAGTTGAATTTGGCAGACAAATCATTAAATATCACCGGTGCAAATAGTAATTTTAAGGCATCAATTTATAATCTGGCAGGTGCAAGAGTAGGATGTTTTTCGAGTGGTGAAAATTTTATTTTCTCAAATTCAGGAGTTTACATGGTGAAAATTGAAACTTCTGGTAGAACTATTACAAAAAAGCTACTTGTTTTGTAATGCATGTCGATATATGATGTATAAAAATTCCTGATAAATGATCAATCACGTAGCTTGTATAGTTGGCAGTTATTGTTTTTAACTGCCAACTATCAATTACAGTTTCATTGCCTTTAGTTGCTTGCTTTCCTTATTGTTAGATGTCTGTTTGATGAGTTTTCAATATATTTCTTCTGAATTATGCAAAAAAAATATTTTTCATTAATGCTGTTTGTCTGTGCATTCTGCTATTTGACGGCTCAAACACAAAAAGAAATAATTTATAAGGAGATTAATGGCGTGAAATTAAAAATGCTTGTTAATACTCCTGAAAATATTACGGAATCCGATACTTTACCTGCTATGATTTTTTTCTTTGGAGGTGGATGGGAGACAGGTAATGTCTCTCAGTTTCAGTATTATGCGCAGAATTATGCGAAAAAGGGTTTGATAACGATTCAGGCTGATTATAGAATCAGTTCTGTGCATGGAACTACACCTTTTGAATCATTGAAAGATGCAAAATCAGCAATAAAATATCTCAAACAACACGCCGGAGAATTACAAATTGATACAACACGACTGATTGCATCAGGAGGGTCAGCTGGTGGACATTTAGCTGCGGCTTGTTTTACAAACGAGACTATTAACGAAGACACAGATCCAATGCAAATTACTGCAAAGCCAAAAGTGTTGGTACTGTTTAATCCTGTGGTGGATAATAGTGTCAACGGTTATGGTTATGATAGGCTTGGTGATCGTTGGGAAGAATTTTCTCCTTTGCATAATATCCGGAGTCCTTTTCCACCTACCATTTTTTTTCTGGGGACGAAAGATAATATTATTCCGGTTTCTACAGGACAACTTTTTAAACAAAAAGTTGAAGAGGTTGGTGGCCGATGTGATCTTAAACTGTATGAAGGGGTGGGACATGGTTTCTTTAATCAGGCTGAAAATCGTGACCGTGTCATCCTCGATGTTGATACCTTTTTGAGGTCAGTCGGTTGTTTAGCTGAAGATGAAAGAATGACACAGACGATATCTTTTCCGTCGATACCAACGAAATTACTCACTGATGAAGATTTTAATCCGGGTGCTGTAGCCAGTTCCGGTTTGCCGGTAAGTTATTCCAGCTCCGATGCGCTGGTAGCTACCATTGTAAATGGGAATATTCACATTGTCGGGAAGGGCAGTGCGGTTATAAAAGCTTATCAACCCGGAAATGAGAATTACAGTCCGGCTCCTGATGTTTCGCGTGTTTTGATAGTTTCTTCGGAAGCTGAAGAAGCAAATGAATATTGGATAGACATTAATTTTACAAGGGATTCAACCTTATGGAAAACGACCTTTCCTCCAATGGCTGTGAACGGATTAAACTTTCAAACCAGTTTGAACGGTACTTATCTTGGGTATAATTGTGCTGGTGCGTTTGGAAAGTTTGCAGTTTCTAATTATGTTTACACCCCTAACAATGCAGAGAACTTAAACGAGAAATTTATTTATTCATTTCGATTAAGTACAAATAAAACTAATCAATGGATTTTTCCGGTGTTACCGAATATCGGTAAAATTAAAGTCCATTATCTCAACGGAAGTAATGTTGGCAGTACCGTTATCCCTATACAAAAAAATATAGCTGAAACAGGGCAATCGCCCAATTGGGTGGATTTCGATCCGAAAATAGAAATTACAGCTCCGGTTCATGGGTTTTCGGCAAACAGTTATGTCTTTGAAAAAGAGTTGAATTTAAATGAAATAACACAACTTAGGTTTGCCCCATCTTCAACTTATAACTTTTGTATTTATGCAGTTTCTATTTCAAAAATTCATACAACGGATATAAATGAAGAAAGGGAAAATAATTTTAAACTTAACCTTTCAGGACATTTACTCAGAATAATTAGTGATACCGGTTATAGCGCAGATATTTTCAACATAGCAGGACTTCAATTAGGAAGTATCAAAACAGGAGAATTGTTCAGATTCTCAAACGCAGGTCATTATTTAGTGCAAATTAATATGGCAGATAAAAGAATTATCAGAAAAATAGCAGTGATGTAATCATTGAAAATTTCCTGCTTCAAACTTAAAATGAAAGTAATAAATCAAATAAATATTTTACATGAAAAAACAACTAATAAAACACGGGGTAAAAATAAAAGAAATAAGTTTTCAGATTACTTTTATCTTATTGTGCTTCGTGAGTCAAATTATGTTTGCACAAGAAACTCATTTTCACAATGAGTTTCTTGCTCCATCAGCAGTATCTTTGAAAGGACTATTTGGGGAAGAAATAAAAAGTAGCGAAGATGGCCGGTTATCTGTTTTACCGGATTGGAATGGGGGACAGTTGATCAAAATGTTTAGCGAGGAGTATCGATTAAAAAATAAAACAAACGACTGGTATGGCGAACATGCGGGGAAATGGCTGTATACCACGGCACTTGCTGTTGAACGTACGGGAAATCCCAAACTGAAAGAATTATTGTTTAAAACTGCTGACGAATTAGTCTCTTATCAGGATAAAGATGGATATTTAGGCAGCTATTCTCCTTTACAAAGGATTTCGGCAAAAGAATATACCATGCATAACAGATCGTGGGATGTTTGGAACCTCACCTATATGACTTTAGGATTGTTGGAAGTGAATAAGTACTTTCCAAATGAAAACTATTTACGGGTAGCGAAAAATATCGGTGAATTATTTTTAAATACTTTTGGAGAAGGTAAAGGTGATATTACCAACTACGGAACCCGGTACGGTCTGTCGGCAACAGTTATTTTAGAGTCAGCAGTTGAATTATACAACGTTACAAAGGACCAACGATATGTCGATTTTGGAGCTTATGTGTTGAAAAGATTAAATGAAAGAGAGAATCTGAGACTTTTCCCGATGATGGCTGAAAACAAAAGTCTGGAACTTGTTGGTGATGGAAAAATCTATCAAAATATCTGGAATATGTATGCCATTGCAAAGTTTTACGAACTGCAACCCAGTCCTGAGATTCTGACTGCATTGGAGAAAGCCTGGAATCAGATTACATCCTTCCACCTGACTCCCGCGGGCGGACCATGGGGCGGTGTCGGTAAACATTTAGAATGTTTTAATGCAAGGGCTTATTTTAGTCCGTATGGAATGGTTGAAACCTGTAGCACCATGTCGTGGATACATTTTAATAAGCAAATGTTACGTCTGACAGGTGAAGCAAAATATGCGCAAGAGATTGAAAAATCGGCTTATAACGAATTAATAGGAGCAAGATTTGAGAATGGGATTGATTGGAACTACCACAGTTTTTCAAACGGTAAACGTCACATTGCTAATTTCAACGATTGTTGTCCTTCGAGTGGTTGTTTGGCTTTGCAGGAGCTTTCAACGGTAGCTTACACAGTAAAAGATAATGGTATTGCATGTAATATTTATTCTGATAGTGAGGCAAATATTCAGATACCGGGGCAAGAAGCAGTTAAGATAATTCAAAAAACCAATTATCCATTCGACGGCAATATCCAAATCACCATGTTTCCTCAGAAAACGGCCGTATTTCCACTGTTTATTCGCATCCCAAATTGGGCAAATAATACCGTCATAAAAATTAACGGGGTACCCGTTGATAAGGAATCTGTAAAATCCGGTTCGTTTTTTAAAATCGATCGTAAGTGGAAAAACAAAGATGTAGTAGACATAGTGTTTCCTTTTGAATTAAAAGTAATTAACAGGACTGAACGCATAGAAGTTCCACAAAGCAAAGATAATATCTACACAGTTAATTGGGTGGCGCTTACCCGTGGACCGTTGGTTTATGCGCTCAATGGATTAATCAATGGAACTGAACGTGAGCAAGTCATTCAGGTTAATAGCAATAATCCGGAATCTTCTTTTAAGGAAATTGAGCAAAGTGACAATAATAAAGGAGCTGAATATCAATTAGATATTCCGGGAATAAAACCCATGATTTTCATGCCTTATTACAGAACAGGTGACAGAAAAGAAGGTTCCTGGCGGATTACCTGGTTGCAAACCAAAATTGACTAAAATTTTGAATTTATGTTCAAAAGATTTTTAATACCTGTATTATTATTTTTAACCTGTCTGCAGCTTCATGTTGGAGCTGCGGAACAAGTCGTCTTGTCGAAAAGCGGACATGCTGATTACAAAATAGTATCTCCTGCAAATGCTTCTGAATGTGAACAGTTTGCAGCACAGGAATTGAAAAAGTATTTATGTCAAATCTCCAAAACTGAATTCCAAATCGTGCCTGCTGCAAAACAAAATGCAATTGTAGTATCCGCTTTGAATGCATTGAATAAGTACGATCAATCAACTGGAGATATTGCATTAGCAGAGGAAGCATACCGGATTTTCATAAAAAAAGATCAGATTTATTTAGTTGGAGGAAGTCCACGGTCAACTTTGTATGCTGTTTATGATTTTTTAAATCAACTCGGATGTCAGTGGGTTGCGCCGGATTACGGTTTTTACTCAGGGACCAACCGTAAAATTCCTGTTCAGAGCGAATTGAAATTTGATGTCATAAAGGAAAATGTGGAGAACCCCGTTTTTAAGTACAGAAAATTCTATGTAGAAGAAGGTCGATCGCATAATTCGGAAAATTTAAAGCAGTTGATTGACTGGATGCCAAAGTTAAGACTGAATACCCTGGTTTTTCCTATAGATTATGAGGGGAGAGGAAGTGTGAAATGGGATAACTGGCGTGATGTTTTGATCCCGGAACTTCAAAAAAGAGACATTAAGATAGAAGTAGGAGGTCATGGCTATCAGAACTTTATCAATGTTTTAATGGAGGATGGAAAATTGTATGAAAGACATCCAGAATGGTTCGGGGAAGATGAATCCGGAGTGAGATCAAAAAATCCACGCATGGTAATTTGTACCTCAAATGCAGATGCAGTAAAATATTTATACAACAATCTGTTGAATTATCTGAAGCAACATCCGGAGATTAAAATTTTTGATTTCTGGCCTCCCGACAGTGAAACATGGTGTTGTTGTGATGAATGCCGCGCCCTGGGGAACGAAACTGAAAGGCACTTCTTGTTGGTTAATCATGTGGCAGAGCTACTTTATAAAGATCTTCCTGAAGTCACACTGGAGTGCCTCGCATATAACCGTTACACAAGGCCTGCGCAACAAGTGAAGCTTAATGAGAGAGTTCTGTTGGATTTTTGTCCTATAGGCCAGAATTTTGAATATCAGCTATATGAAAAAGGTAATGCGCGGAATGAAGATTACAATAAAGATTTGAATACATGGCTAAAAGTATTTAAAGGCGACATCAGTGTTTATACTTATTTTCGTAAATACGCATGGCGCAGTTTGCCTAATATAATCCCACATTATATGCAAAATGAATTAAAGTATTACCGAAATCTGGGGGTGAGGGGAGTATCGGTTTATTCAGAACCTGGTGACTGGTTTACCTACGGGGTGAATCATTATGTCTTTTCCCGGTTAGCCTGGAATCCCGATGTTGCAGTTGATCCATTGATTGAAACCTATTCGGGTGTCGTTTTCGGTAATGCAGGTTCGACAGTAAGGATAGTGTACTGGGAGCTGGAAGCAATTGTTCGTTTTGCCTGTAATATTGCACATACATCGGTCAGACTTCCCGGGGAATATGAGTATTTTTCGCAGAGAATAAAAATCTGTAGGGAAAAAATAGCTTTGGCTTCTGAGAATAAGGATGTTGATATACTTTTTCAACAAAATCTAAAGAAAATGGATTTAATGCTTGAATATGCAGGTAAAAGTATTGATTATATGAAATACAAGTCTCAGAACAATGATGAAAAAATGAAAAATGCAGATGCAGAAATCAAACAGTTTTTAAGGGAACATGCTTATAAAGGAGTATTCATACCTCACAAACAATAAAATCAAATTATTAATGATATGAAAACAATTAATCTTATCAAAAATGTAGGATTTGGAGCTGTAATCATGACTCCATTTTTACAAACGGATGGAAAAACCAAAGATCAGAAACCTAATGTGGTGTTTATTCTTGCTGATGATTTAGGTTGGTCGGATCTTCAATGTTATGGGAGTAAATTTTATGAAACACCCAATATCGATCGTCTGGCAAGTCAGGGAGTACGTTTTACGAATGCTTATGCGGCGTGTCATGTATCTTCTCCTACCCGAGGGAGCATAATATCAGGACAATATCCGGCACGGACACGTTTGACCGACTGGTTGCCTGGTCGTAAAGACTTTCCTTTTCAAAAGTTAAAGAATGCTGTTCCTGTTCAGCATCTGCCATATGAAAAAAATGGTAGTTTTGCTTCTGTATTACAAGCTAATGGATACGAAACGGCTATTATTGGTAAATGGCATTTGGGAGAAGATTCTTTGACAACTGAACGACAGGGATTCAAGAGTCATATTCCTTCTGGCTGGTTAAAAGGCTGGCCGGCTTTGGGATACTTTTCTCCATATAAAATGCCCGGATTATCAGATGGTCCTGAAGGAGAATATCTTACTGATCGGCTGACTGATGAAGCAAACCGCTTTATAACAGAAAATAAAGACAAACCATTTTTACTGTATTTATCTCACTATGCTGTACATGATCCAATTCAGGGTCGTCCCGATCTGGTGAAAAAGTATGAAGCAAAACTGGCTAAAATGGTAAAACCAACAGGAGAGCCCTTTATTTTAGAGGGAAATCCCGATGATAAAAATCCGTTAAGCCGTGAGGATTTGGATTGTATGCTGAAAACCAATAAATTTCAGGGCTATAAGGTTTTTTCAAATAGAACGGTTAAAATAAAACAGTTTCAGGACAATGTGCAGTTTGCCGCAATGGTCGAAAGTGTTGATGAAAGTGTTGGACGGGTCATGGCTAAATTAAAGGAATTGGGACTTGAAGAAAATACAATCGTTATTTTTGTTTCCGATAATGGAGGTATGTCGGCCGGAAATTTCGGAAATCCGGGTCGCATCATTGCAAAAGACAAGCTTGATCAATCATTTTCTACTTCAAACCTCCCGCTCCGTACAGGAAAAGGTTTCCTTTATGAAGGAGGTATACGTGTGCCCTTAATTGTAAAGTGGCCGCAGAAAGGAAAAACCAACGTAGTCTCAGATCTTCCGGTTATTAGTGTCGACTTCTATCCGACTATTCTGGAAATGGCAGGGATAAATGTAAAATCGCTTAACCATATTACCGATGGTGAGAGTCTTGTTCCTGCATTATCGGTCGATAAAAAGAAACAGACTGCTTTGGAGAATCGTCCCCTTTTCTGGCATTTTCCCCACTACAGTAACCATGGTATGCAAAGCCCGGGTGGAGCTGTTCGTTTAGGTGATTACAAACTACTTGATTATTTCGAAAATAATACGGTCCAGTTATTTAATCTGGCGGATGATCCGGGAGAACAACATGATTTATCAAAGCTTCAACCCCAAAAGGTAAAAGAACTGAAGGCGTTATTGGATAACTGGAGGAAAGAAGTGAAAGCAGATGTTATGTTACCTAACCCGGATTATCAACCGAATTCAAATCCTGCCGATTTTAATACTAAAAACATGCCGGTTAAAATGGAAGGTACTTTCCTATAGAATTATTTCTTACCATATAAGCCATATATGATCATATAAGTTTAGTCTTGACAACTTAACACTTATTGTATCCAATAACTTATATGTTCTTACATGACTTATATGGTTGATTATTATATTTTTAACATTCCTGAAAATTTTTATTCCGAATTCTCATTAAATGGTGTAAATGAAAATTAAAATCTTACTTTTATCCTTTGTGCTGTTGCAAGTGGCAATGATTACACAAGCCCTGGATATACCCCGGAAATACGACATTTCTAAAGAAAAAGTGTTGTATACTGTAGGTTATTCTCATCTTGATACACAGTGGAACTGGGATTATCCGGTTACAATTGACGTGTGTCTGAAAAACCTGATGACGCAGAATTTTGTACTTTTTGAAACATATCCGGATTATGTGTTTAATTTTACAGGGTCACGTCGTTATCAGATGATGAAAGAGTATTATCCGGAATACTATCCGAAAGTAAAAGATTACATTCGCCGGGGACGGTGGTTCGTTTCCGGATCTTCAGTTGATGAGGGTGAAGTTAACATATCTTCTTCTGAGTCAGTTATCCGTCAGGTATTGTACGGAAATAATTTCTTCAGGAGTGAATTTGGTAAAGAGAGTGTCGATTTTATGCTCCCCGATTGTTTTGGATTTCTGTCTACATTACCATCATTATTGAATCATTGTGGATTGTTGGGATTTTCAACTCAAAAACTGACATGGAATTCTGCTGTTGGGATTCCGTTTAATGTGGGCATATGGAATGGTCCCGACGGCAAAGGGATTATTGCTGCGTTGAATGCAACCGGCTATGGTGGGCGTGTCGTAAAACGTCTCGACAGTGATAGTACCTGGAATGCAAGAATTGACGAAAACAATGATAAACATAAACTTTTGTTTGATTATCGTTATTATGGAATCGGAGATCAGGGAGGTTCTCCACGCGAAAATGATGTACGCAATGCTGTGGGAAGTTTGAATCATCCGGATAGTAAGTTCAAAGTTGTATTGACTTCTTCGGATCAAATGTATAAGGATATTACATCCCAAATCATGGGAAAAATGCCAGTTTATTCAGGAGATTTGTTACTGACTGAGCATAGTGCCGGAACGCAAACCTCGCAAGCATTTATGAAACGGATGAATCGCAAGAATGAACATCTGGCTTCGTCTGCCGAACAAATGGCGGTTGTTGCAGAAATATTTACCGGTGCATCCTATCCTTTACAAAAGTTGAATAAATCATGGGAATTATTGCTTGGAAGCCAGATGCATGATATTTTACCAGGCACAAGTATTCCAAAAGCATATGAATATTCCTGGAATGACGAGTTTGTTGCTGCAAACGGATTTAGTCAGGTACTCGTTAATTCTTTAAGAAGGATTTCTTCAGGATTGGATACCCGTACAGGTGGCAGAACAATTGTTGTTTATAATCCTGTAGCTATCGAACGTGAAGATGTTGCGAATGCTGAACTTTATTATAAAACTTTGCCGGAAAACATCAGAGTGTTGAATGCACAGGGAGAAGAAGTACCATCACAAATTATCGGGAGAGAAGGTAATAAATTAAAATTTATTTTTTTAGCACATGTGTCATCGGTTGGTTTGGCTGTATTCGACGTACAGGAAACTTCAAAATCCGGCCAGAAAAATTCTGCTCTAAAAATAACGTCCAATACACTCGAAAATGCATATTATAAGGTTTCTGTAGCTGAGAATGGTGATATTGAAGCTATTTTTGATAAGAAACTTAAAAAAAATATTCTTTCGAAACCTGTCCGCCTTGAATTTTTGTCGGAGAAACCTGCCCTGTATCCTGCATGGAATATGGATTGGAATGACCGGAAGAATCCTCCGGTCGGTTTTCTGGATAAAGATGCAACAATCAGGATTATTGAAAATGGAAATGTTCGCGTTTCACTTTTGATAACGAGAAAAGGGAAAAACACTGAGATTGAACAAATTCTAAGTTTATCTGCAGGTGATGCCGGTAAACGTGTGGAGGTGATGAATAAAATTGATTGGCAATCCACAGGAGTTTCATTAAAAGCGTCGTTTGCTTTTGCCGCAGAAAATCAATCTGCATCATATAATCTGGGAGTCGCAAGTATCCGGCGGGGAAATAATGATGAAAAAAAATATGAAGTACCTTCAACTCAGTGGATCGACCTGACTGACAAATCGGGAAAATTCGGAGTGTCGGTGCTGGAAGATTGTAAATATGGTTCGGATAAACCAGATGACCATACGCTTCGCCTGACACTTTTATATACTCCTGAGGTTAAGGGAGACAGATTCAGGTACCAGAATTCGCAAGACTGGGGTATTCATGATGTGAAATATGCACTTTATAGTCATTCTGCGAATTGGAACCAGAGTGAAACGTTTTGGCAATCAGAGTTTGTAAATAAGCCATTGGTAACCTTCGAAACTCAAAAACACGAAGGAGAATTAAATAAAGAATATTCTTTTCTAAAGTTAAACTCCTCAAAAGTGAGATTAATGGCATACAAGAAAGCAGAGCAGGTAGATTATTACATTGTCCGTGTCAATGAATTGTGCGGGAAAGATCAAAAAAGTGTAGCTGTTAAATTCTCTTCTGAAATTGAAGATGCCTATGAAGTGAACGGACAAGAACAAAAAACAGGTAAAGTGACTTTCAATAAGGAAACGTTAAGTTTTGATATTTCCCATTTTGCCATCCGAAGTTTTGCAGTTAAATTCAGAAAAAAGTCAACTCTCCCTGAACAATTACCGGTTAAACTGCCTTACAATGTTGATGTGATGACTTTCGACCGTAATCGAGCCGACTGCGAAAATGCACGCGGACTAAGTTATCCGGCCGAATTAATCCCGTCGGAACTGATAAGTGAAGACATACGATTTGTAATGGGTGATACTCAGGATGAAAGTTTCAATGCTGTTGCCTGTAAAGGGCAAACCATTGTCCTCCCATCGTCGGAATACAATAAAATCTATCTTCTTGCAGCAGCGACAGTTGATACAAAAGGAGTATTCATGTTGAATGATAAACGGGAGGAACTGGCAGTAGGAACGTGGACTGGTTTTGTTGGACAATATTATAACCGCCGGTTTGATGTTGATGGAGAAACCGTTTTGGATATAAAGGAACCTTTTGTAAATAAAGATAATATTGTATGGTTCGCGTCACATCGTCACAAAGGTTATCCCACAGCGAACGAGTCGTACCAATATACTTATATTTACAAATATGAATTGGATTTACCTGCAAATACCAACTCCATTAAATTACCTAACAATAGTAAAATAAGAATTTTTGCAATTACTCTTGCCCGGCAAATGGGTGATAATTTACAATTTTCGGCTCCTTTATATGATGATTTTAGTGGCAATAAAAAGATAACATTAAGAAAACAATGAAGGAGTGTTGATTTTATAGTTTAATGAAAAACAATCATAATAATGAAATTTAGAATTATAAATTTGTTCATATTGTTGATTTGCAGTACTTCATACGGCAATGTCATCATGGCTCAAATAACAAATTATTTAACGATAGGTGATATGGAGTCGGAAGGCTGGACCATCAAGAATCTTGTTTCAGATGCTACACTTGGTTATGAAGATGCTGCGGGTCCGGATAATTCAAAGGTAATGAAAACTACTGCAACGAGTATAGGTTCAGGTAGCTATTATGTTATCATCGGGACTTCGAATCCTCTGACATTAAATCAAAAAGAATACTATACTATCAGCTATTGGGCGAAAACCCCTGATGCAATAGGATTAAATCTGACGCCATGGATACAGATTGCAGATGCTTCAATCAATTATCCTTTTGTAAATTTACAATCGGCATCTCTAACAAGTGAATGGAAAAAATACACCTATACATTTTCTTACCCGCTTCAGTCATCTGCTAAAGCTTTGTTTAAATTTAGAGTTCCTTCCGCAGGTACAATCTATCTTGACAATGTTCAAATCGGACCAGCAGATCCAAAAGATATTCCGGGAAACAATGTACAGGATAGCGCAATATATTCCATTAAAGTATTAACCAATAATATGGAGAGACCTGTAGCGGTTTATAAAAGCGCTTGTCCGGTTTATGTTCCGGGCTATATGAATATGCAAACAAAAGATGATATTCCCCTTAGTCTTTTTAAAGGAAGAAGTATCAGCTGGACTAACTTTTCTTTCGAGGATTCAGTTCGTGTAGTTATCGAAGTACTTAATCTGAATAAGGTGTCTGTAAACGGTAAGAATGTGCGTATTCTGCCTTCACGATACAACATTTTACCTCAGATTGATGGAAACAAGATTTCTTTTACACTTACTACACCCGGACAGTTTTCTGTTGAGGTTGGTGAGGAAGGATATAAAAATGGTTTAATGATATTTGCAAATCCTCCCGAAACAAATGTTCCAGGCATAGCAGACCCGGAATATTATGTGGTTGAACCAGATTCTGTTGTTTTGAAAGCTACAGACATTCCGACAAATTATAAAGGGATCTATTTCAAAAAAGGAGCACATAATATTGAAGTTTTCCAGGTCCCGGCACATATCAGAAACATATATCTGGCAGATAGTGCCTGGGTTTATGGTGCTTTCCAGGTTCATGCATCCAAAGGAGTGAAAATATTTGGCAGGGGAGTGCTGTCGCAGGCAAAGTTAAATTACAGGCAGTCCCATGGCATTGATGCAAGTGTTGATAGTGTCACCGTAGAAGGAATAGTTGTGGCAGACTACAAATTTTTTGCTGTACGGTTAATGGGATCAAACAATGAAATTAGCTGGGTCAAGGTTATCGGAGGCTGGGTATATAATTGTGACGGCATTACAGCTTATTCTAATTCCAAAGTGTCACATTGTTTTATTTGGGCTAATGACGATGCAATAAAAGTGTACCTTAGCAATATTGTGTGGTCGGATATTGTTGTTTGGCAGTTGAACAACGGAGGAGTTATTCAAATGTCATGGGGTAGGACTCAAGCTCATAATTGCAGAATAAGCCGTGTTGATGTGTTGAGGGCAGAGTGGGTCAAAGCCGGATTCAATGCGGCATTGCTAAGCTGTGTGGGAAATCGTTATCAGGAATCAGATCGGTATAGTATTCAGAATAATTGGGTTATTGAGGATGTTGTAACGGAAAATCCTGTTCCGATTATTTTTGGTATAAACCCTGATGCATTTTCGGCAAATGATGTCCGAAATTTTACATTGAAAAACTGGAACGTAAGCATGTTGGATGGAACAGTGTTCAGGAATAGAATCCTGGCAGGAAACCCAAATACTAAGATTGATGGATTTATCTTTGATAACTTCATTTTTAACAATGTCTTATTGACTCAGGACAATTGGTTTGATGTTTTACAAATTGATACCAGTGGATTTGCCGTTCCGCTGATTCTTCCTTCTGTAAATTATCTTCCATCCATGGTAAGTAAAGATTACAAACTGTATCCGAATCCGGTAGAGGACATGTTGAAAATTGAAAGGGCAACGGAAACTTCAGATTTGAAGGTTTATAACGCAAATGCAATGTTATTGGCAACGGGTACTGGGAAACAAATGGATGTATCGAAACTGACTAAAGGGCTTTATTTTCTTCTTATTGATAATTATTCAGAAGGAACATTTATTAAAAAATAAATTAAAGGTTTTAATTTATAAAGGCCGTTCCAATAAATTTGGGACGGTCTTTTTTTGAATATCTACTTGTTTCTAAATGTCCCTGAGTTTATGTAAGGTGTGCTTGAAGAAAATAAAGAAAATCAGTTAAACTACTTTGATTATAGGGAGTTCGAATGTGACTAAGATCTATTTATAGTTGATATTGGTGATTCAAAAAAAAGCACCTGCAGACTTTCTAATGCAGGTGCCTTTTTTTTGAAAAAATTGTCTCGTCCTGAAATAGCGTTACAATAAAAAGCGTAATTTTATGGAAGAGATTAAAAATCAGTACAGGAAACGAAGTCAAAAGGATTACACATTATCCTTCAAATTATCGTTAGTATCAGAGATAGAACAAGGGAA
>JAYFQH010000078.1:0-15648 GCA_034927265.1 Paludibacter sp. | reverse complement strand
GAAAATTTTTTCAGCATTAATCTTTTTAATTTAATTTGTATGAAAGAATATCAGTCAAATGCAATTAAGAACATCTCTTTGTTGGGAAGTTCTGGCACTGGGAAAACCACTCTTGTGGAAGCGATGCTTTACGAGAGTGGTGTTATAAAACGGAGAGGTTCTGTAGAAGCACAGAGCACAGTTTCGGATTATTTTCCTGTCGAAAAAGATTATGGTTATTCTGTTTTCTCTACTATCATCCAGACAGAATGGCTTGAAAAAAAATTAAACTTCATCGATTGTCCTGGATCGGATGATTTTATCGGTGGAGTAGTTACCTCCCTTAATGTGACCGACACAGCTTTGATTCTTGTCAATTCCCAATATGGGGTGGAAGTCGGCACCAACAATCACTTCCGTTACACGGAAAAATTTAATAAACCGGTTATCTTTGTTACCAATCAGTTGGACCACGAAAAGGCAGATTTCGACCGTACATTGGAACAACTGAAAGAAAATTACGGTAGCAAAGTTGTTGCTATTCAGTATCCGGTAGCTGTTGGCCCGCAATTCAACGCGGTGGTCGATGTGCTGAAAATGAAATTATACAAATGGAAACCCGAAGGAGGTGTTCCTGAAATTCTGGAAATTCCTGCCGACCAGATTGAAAAAGCGCAGGAAATGCACAATGTGCTGGTGGAAGCTGCTGCTGAACATGACGAAGCATTGATGGAAAAATTCTTTGATCAGGGTTCGCTGGATGAAGAAGAGATGCGCATAGGCATCCGTAAAGGATTGCTGCATAGGGACATGTTCCCCGTATTCTGTGTGGATGCATTGAAAGATATGGGCGTACGCAGGTTGATGGAGTTTTTGGGAAATGTGGTCCCCAGTGTTCAGCTTACTGAAAAACCCAGGACAAAAAAAGGAGAAGAAGTGTCTCCTGATCCCGCTGCCCCTACCAGTATATATGTTTTTAAAACAAGTGTGGAGCCGCATATCGGTGAGGTTTCCTATTTCAAGGTGATGAGCGGTACTCTCAAAGCCGGTGACGACCTGGTGAATATCAACCGTGGTACCAAAGAACGTTTGAGTCAGATATTTGCCGTAGCCGGACAAATTCGTACCAATGTAGATTCACTCGTTGCCGGAGATATTGGTGCTACGGTGAAACTAAAAGATACCCGTACCGGTAATACCCTGAATGCCAAAGGTTGTGAATATGATTTCAGGGATATAGAGTTCCCTGCACCTAAATATCGTCGGGCCATCAAAGCTGTTTCTGAATCGGATGAAGAAAAACTGAGTGAAGTGCTGACACGTATGCGCGAGGAAGATCCGACCTGGATTGTGGAGCAGTCAAAAGAACTGAAACAGACTATCCTGTATGGTCAGGGAGAGTTTCATCTCCGTACACTGAAATGGAGAGTGGAACATAATGATAAAATTCCAATTGAATACAAAGAACCGAAGATCCCTTATCGTGAAACCATTACGAAAGTGGCTCGTGCCGATTACCGACACAAAAAACAATCAGGTGGAGCCGGCCAGTTTGGCGAAGTGCATCTGATTATTGAGCCTTATTTTGAGGGAATGCCTACGCCGGAGGTATATCGTTTCGGTGGACAAGAATATAAAATTTCCTTACGCGACGTACAGGAAATTAACCTCGAATGGGGTGGTAAGGTGGTGTTTATCAATTCTATCGTTGGTGGAGCGATTGATGCTCGCTTTCTGCCTGCTATTCTGAAAGGGGTAATGGATAGAATGGAACAGGGTCCGCTGACGGGTTCTTATGCCCGTGATGTGCGTGTCATTGTATATGATGGAAAAATGCACCCCGTGGATTCTAATGAAATTTCTTTCCGTCTGGCGGGTAGAAATGCCTTTGCTCAGGCGTTTAAAGAAGCTGGCCCTAAATTGCTCGAACCTATCTACGACGTTGTGGTGCTCGCGCCCTCCGACCGTCTGGGCGATGTGATGAGTGATCTGCAGGGTCGTCGTGCCGTGATTATGGGTATGGAAAGTGAGAAAGGATTTGAGAAACTTTCGGCTAAAGTACCACTAAAAGAGCTGAGCAGTTATTCTACTTCTTTAAGTTCCCTTTCGGGAGGTAGAGCTTCTTTTAGTATGAAATTCGCTTCGTATGAACTTGTGCCGATGGATATTCAGGATAAACTGCTGAAAGAATATGAAGCAACCAAGAAAGAAGAAGAATAAATTTGTTGTTTTGTGATTCAGAATCGATAAAGCAGCAGGTTGCCGGTGTGAGCAACCTGCTGTTGTTTTCTTAAGTCAAAAAAACTAATTTTTAAGTCAAAAAAAGATTGTTATTTTTGTAGATTAGTATGAGCGCTTTGATGTAGTAAAATCACTCATTAATCATTATAAGAATATTGGGAATTACTCATAATTATCATCACATATTTAATCAGATAATATTTAATATGTTTAAAATCACACCCTTATCCAGGAATTACTTCATTTGCTCAGTGTTTCTATTTTTATCAACTTCTCTTTTTTCCCAAAAAGGTCCATATCAGTTTACGATTATTAAAGAGTTGGATCTTTTAGCTAACAATAGTGTATCTTCCTTTTACCAGGGTGAAAATGGCGTTATGTGGATAAATTCGAACGCCGGATTAGTCAGATTTAATGGAAACCGGGCTGAAGTGGTGGCTTATCCGTTAGGAATGAAACCGATTGTAGGGAATCGTGATTTTGTTTATTGCTCAATGAACCATGCGTTATTGAGAATTAATATTAAGACCAATGAAAAGGAAATAATTCTAAAGAATAGGATTAATGGTGATAGCTCACATATTTCTATTTTTAATGATTATTTATTTGTTGCCCATGGTAATGCTGTTGATATGTATAAAGACACGATAATTCAAAAAGAGTTTTTTTTACCTTCAAACGAAAAAGTCTCTCATATACACACAAGTAATAAAGGTGTGATTTGGTTAGGAACACAAAAAGGTAGCTTATACCGGATTTCTACTGGAGGTGATATTGAATATGTAGCAGCATTCCCAAGTGAAATAACAGCATTGTTTATAGATTCAGGAGCTTACCTTTGGGTTGGAACCTTTTCTCACGGAGCTTATTTTCTCGATCGGAATGGGGCAATAAAAAAGAGATATTCTTCAGGAGAAAAAGAAGAGCAAAAAATATCCAATAATTTTATCCGATCATTTTGTGAAGATAGAAACGGACAAATATGGATGGCTACCCTGGATGGCGTAAATGTTCTTAATTTTATTCAAAAACGAACAGTAAGCTTTTCAGTTGGTTCTACTAATGAAAAATCCACATGGGCATTATATCCGGATAGACAAGGGAATATCTGGGTGGGTACATATTATTCCGGATTGTATTTTTTCAATTCCTCAACAGCAGTATTTTCTCGTTATACTACGGACGAAAGAGTAACTATGGTTAATCGTTTGTTAGAAGATAAAAGAAAGGATTTATGGATTTTTACCGACGGTTTTGGCGTTTTTCGTCAACAAAGGAAAGGTAATGTGCAATTGATTTTATCGGATATAAAAAAAACAAAATCGGCATATTATGACCGTGATAAGGATATAATATGGATTGGAACGTATTTAGAGGGTTTGTACTGTTACTCAATAGCCCGGAACAAGCTTACAAAAGTTAAGTTTGCTGTTGAGCAAATGAATAAGAATATAGTTGTGATAAATGATATTGTAAATCACGAAAGGACACTCTATCTTGGGACATCCAATGGCGTATTTGCAATAGATATGGATAAAACGGATAAGGCATATCCTGTTTCATCTTACCGGTCTCTTGTGCATTCGTTGCTGATAGATAAAAACAATAATCTGTGGATTACAGGAGTTGGTGTATATAAATATAATTTTTCAAAAAGAACTACTGAGAGGGTGTTAAATGAAATGCTACTGAGTTTTCCTGATGACGTTCAGTTTAAAGGGATCTTCCAGGATGATGTTGGCCGTATATGGATGTCAGTGTTGCGTTATGGGCTTCTAATGATTCATAACAATCAATCAGTGCTCTATAACAAACATAATGTTGGTATAGGAGATGAATTTATCAGTACTATAAGTCAAACAAAAGATGGAGTTATTTTATTGGGCACAAACAGCGGGTTTTCACTTTTCTTTCCCGAAAAAAGGCGTAGTGTTGCCTACAATCAGTCAAATGGATACCCTCTCCGTTCTACCCGTAACGGATACATATTGCAACGGGCCAATGGGGAAATACTTGTTGGAGGGACAACAGGAATAGCTATGTTGTCCAATAATCTGATAAACATAGAACAGCCAAAATCAATCTATTTTGACCGACTGAGAATTAATATTCAGAATATTGATGTCCTCGACCAGATATCTGTAGATAGACTCTCTCTTACTTATACAAAAGGGATTAAACTAAACCATTTACAGAAGAATATTGCTATTGAGGTTGCTTCTACGGATTATTCACATATTCAACACACATTTTATGAATATTGCCTGGAAGGGTATGAAACTGAGTGGACCCGTTTTTCACTCTCGTCACCTATTATTTACATGAACTTCCCTCCGGGGAAATATGTGCTGAAAGTGAGGGCATATTCTGACCTTGAAATGAGTGATGTTAAGGAAATAAAATTACCGATTCATGCATTACCTCCGTGGTATGATACCTTGCTCGCGAAAACAGGCTATTTTGTCTTGTTCTTATTGTTTGTTTTTGGTGTTTTTTATTTCTTTTATTCACGTATTCTTTTTCGTGAGAAATTGAAACAGCAAGAAGCCAACGCGCAGGCTAAACTTCGCTTCTTTACAAATGTTTCACATGAAATCAGAACTCCATTAACGCTTATTACCGGTAATCTGGAAATGGTTGTTAACAATAGTAAGTCAAGGAGCAAAAGCTTACAAAGTGCATTTGAGAATGCAAAAAAAATGCAGGAACTGGTTACTGAACTGCTCGATTTTGAAAAGCAAGTGCTGGGATACAAACTTCTATCTGTTTCAAACAAAGATTTCTCGGAGTTTATTAATAATATCTATAATTCATTTCAATCATACGCAATCTATCGGGAAATAAATTTTAAACTTGAGGTTGAAGCTGAAAACTTATGTTATTATTATGATTACACACAACTTCAGAAAGTTTTTTTCAACATACTCATGAATGCTTTTATGCATACTCCAAAAGGAGGAAGTATTTTCATTAGAGTAAATCTTGAAGATGTAGATGTCGCTATTAATAAGTCTAAGCCTGATTTAATCTGGCCTAAACTGACTTCTTTGTTTAATAAAGTCAGGAAGAAGTCATGTGTCAAAATGTTAACTGTCAGGGTGACGGATACCGGACAAGGTATTTCAAGCAAGATAATTGATCAGATATTTGATCCTTTTTATCAGGATTCAACTAACTTTTCACATGATAAATACAACAAAGGTAGTGGAATTGGACTGTCAATTGCGAAAAATATTATTGAGCAGCACCACGGACTTATCCGGGCAGAAAGTAAACAAGGGGAAGGCACGGTCTTTATGGTAGCTTTGCCTGTTGATAAATACTGGTTTAAGAATGATTCAAGGATTAATGAAGAGATTCAAAACGATTCGGCTCCATTAAATAATTCACTAAATGTTGAAGTTGATGACAATATTGATAATGAATTGTTTGCCGGGGAGCAGACAGTTGTTAAAAGTGGTGTAAAGACAGAACAGAAAAGTATTTTGATCGTAGAGGATGATCCGGAATTGCAAAATTTACTGTTTTCAGTATTTAGTCCGGTCTTTAATGTGCTAAAATCATCCAACGGACTGGATGCGTTCAATCTGGCGGAAGAACAACAACCTGATATTATTGTCAGTGATGTGATGATGCCGGTGATGGATGGTTTGGAATTGTGTTCTAAAATTAAAGGAACATTAGCAACTTCACATATTCCCGTAGTACTTTTAACTGCACGCTCAACAGAAGATCAGAATATCGAGGGAATTTGTGCCGGAGCAGATGATTATATCATAAAACCTTTCAGTATTGAAATATTAATTGCCAAATGCAATGCATTACTTCGTAACCGGGATGCTTTGATTCACAAATATCGTCATTCTATCTCAACATCTGCCGATACAATAGCAAGCAGCACACAAGATACACTTTTTTTACAGAAGTTGGTGTCTGTTATTGAAGAAAACATAAAAGATGAAAAATTAGGGGTTCCTTTCTTATGTGCAGAGATGGCTATGTCTAAAACATTATTAAGTAATAAAATAAAGAAGATTACTAAACAATCTCCGGCAGAGTTTATTCAAACCTTAAAAATGAAGCGTGCAGCTTCGATGATTCTGAATGAACCTCAAAAAAGCGTTTCAGATATTGCCTATGAATTAGGTTTTAGTTCACTTAGTTATTTTGGTATTCGTTTTAAGAAGCATTTTGGGAAAAGTCCGACAGATTTAAAAAATGATTGTAGCGATATTAGTGTAACATAATATAATGCTATTTCTTTTTCGTCAATTGTTTTTTTGAGAAATGGGTATATATCAACAGATGTTTATCACCTCTCCGATACTGTTTTTAATACTGCTTTGCCCTGAAAAGTATATTTCTTTGTTCTGACACAAGATAAATGTCTAAAAGTGCCCACATTTATGGTCAAAATTGTTTCAGAACTTTTACCTCTAATATCTAATTTTGTTCCATGTTAGTCTGTTGTTAAAGTGTAACTGTGTTTATTTAAACGTCATTCTCAAATACAGTTATTAATTCAGGATAACTATACCGGAAATAAATCAAAATTTCAGATATTATATCTATTTAAACATTCAAAATTAGGTTATGAAAGTTAAATCTTTATTCGTGGTTTCTGCATTATTGTACTGTGTTTGTATTTCAGGAGCAGACCTTTTATTGTTAAAGGAAGGTGTTCATTTTTCAACAGAAATGACGGATGTTGGTCGATTTGCACGTTTTACAATAAAGGAACCTGCCAATATTGAATTAAAAGCACCTGCAGGAGTGAAAAGTGTTCAGATTAAGCCGGTTAAATATGGTGTAAAATACAGCATAGAAAATAATATCGTTAAATTGAAGGGAGTTCTTCCGGGAAGTAAAATTGCCGTAACATTCGATGATAACTATGATAATCCAATATACCTTTTTGCCGACATACAGCAACGTGCGGAATGGAACAATCTACCTGCAGAAACCATTCGTTTCGGCAAGGGGGTACATCACATAGGACGTTATGATATCAAAGGAGATAATGTTACGATTTTTCTCGAAGAAGGTGCTGTCATTAAGGGGTATTTTATTGGATATAGAAATACAAATGTGAGAATATTAGGTTATGGGATTATTGATGGTCGTGAAACCAAGCGTGCAGTCCGTTTTGAAAAAAGCAGACATATTGAAATCAATGGTCCCGTATTGTTAAGTCAGAATGGATGGACGTGTTCTTTATTTGAATGTAATGACGTCAAAATAATCAATACTAAAATTATTGCTTCTCAGGTGTTTTCTGATGGGATTGACATCCTGGCAACAAATGATGTGGTGATTAAAGATTTATTTGTTCGTAATGAGGATGATGGCATTTCTATAAAAACAAAAAAATGGTCATTCGGTGGTAACGTGGAAAATGTTTATATAGCAAACTCTGTATTCTGGAGTGGAGTCAGAGGTAATGCATTAGAAATAGGATGGGAATTAGATGGTGATTTTGTTCGTAATATTCGTTTTGAGGACATAGATATCATTCGTAAACAGACCTTTTCTCATCCTTTTAAGAGAGCTGCAATTTCCATTCATCATATCGGAAATTGTAAAGTGTCGGATGTACTTTATCAGGATATACGTATCGAATCAGTTGATGAAAATCTTATCTGGATAGAACAGATTAAACCGGAAGAAAGTAATACATGGGGAAGTGGTGGTGGAGTTATTGAAAATATTCGCTTTGAGAATGTAAGCTATACAAACGGCAAAGATGTTCCTGTGGTAATACTGGCTAAAAAAGAAGGTGGAATCAAAAATGTAAGCTTTAAGAATTTTCTTGTAAAAGACAGACATGTCGTTAGTTCAAAAGACTCCGTGTTTCAATTAACAAATACAGAAGTTACACTGGAATAAATGTCTTTTAGTGATGCGAATAATTTCAGTTAAATGGATAAACATGATGATGCATGTGTATTAATTGTATATAAGTGCAACATTGAACAATATTAGTTATAATTATGAACAAAATTTTCAAATTACAGCGTTGTTTCCACGTATATTTGCCTGTCTCAAATACAAAATCTAATTAATCAATTTTTAATATTATGAAATCTATAAAACTATGTGTTAGCATCTTGTTATGTGCATTTTTGTGTGCAACAAGTGTGTTGGCACAAACAAGTTCATTGAGAACAATTAAGATTAACGGTGTAGTTCTTAATAGTTCTGATGAAGCTCTCATAGGAGCTAATTTGATTATTAAAGGAGCGCAGAAAGGGATAATTACGGACTTTGACGGTAAGTTCACTTTGGATGCCCCGGTTGGATCTACACTCTTAATTTCTTACATTGGGTATGAATCACAAGAGATACTGATCAGTGATAAGAAAGATTATCGTATCATTTTAGAAGAAGATACAAAGACTTTGAATGAGGTGGTTGTTATAGGCTATGGTGAATCGCAACGCAAAGATCTGACCGGATCAATTTCAGCAATTAAATCTGAAAATTTAACGAAAATCGGAGCTACTGATGTTTCTTCAGCTTTACAAGGTCGTGTGGCCGGGGTACAAGTAAGGACTTCCTCCGGAGAAGCCGGTGCCGGAATGGATATCGTCATCCGCGGTGCCAATTCTTTGAATGCAGGTATTTTTCCATTATATGTAATTGATGGCATGCAGATCGATATAAATGAGTCGGAAATTGCTACTTCTTCTGTTGGGGGACAGGCCACTTATAATCCGTTATCAAGTCTTAATCCTAATGATATCGCTTCGATTGATATTTTAAAAGATGCTTCGGCAACTTCAATTTATGGCTCTCGTGGGGCTAACGGTGTAATCATTATTACCACTAAGAGTGGAGCTTCCTCAAACAGGACCGATATTTCTGTCAATACTTCAGTGGGATTTAATGAGATTGCTAAAGGTCATGACATGTTAGATGCACAGGGCTACGTTGATTATAAATTTTCACGTGGGGGAGGCAACCAGGATGTTTGGGGTAAAGATTATGGTGAAGGGCTTGTTCCTAAAGATGTTATTCTTGAAGGACTCAATAACTATAACTGGCAAAAAGAGATGACAAGACTTGGCGTCACTCAGAATTATGATGTCTCAATGAACGGTCAATCAAATAAAACCAGGTTTTCTTCCAGTCTGGGCTATTTGAGCCAAAAAGGAGTAATTCTCAGCAACGATTTTAAAAGGTATTCTGGACGTTTAAAATTAGATCATGAAATTTCAAAGAAACTTTCTACCGGAGGATCACTTACGATAGGTCGTACAAATTCAGACGGAGCAATAAGTAGTGGATCGCAATCGGGAACATCCGCTTTTACAGGTGTAGTCCAACTCATGTATCTTGAGCGTCCTGTTAATCTTTATACTAATTCAGAAATGGACGATGAACTGGCTTATGGATATACTCCGCTTACAAGTATGGTGAGCAACGAAACGTATAAAAATACTAAGTTTGACCGTCTTCTGGGGAATGCCTACATTGTATATAAGCCCATACAGGAGTTAAATATCCGTTTGAGTGGTTCTACCTCCAACACTTACTCAAAGATGATGGAGTTTTATACAACACAAAGTCGGTGGGGCCGTGCGACTGAGGGGCGGGCTGCAGTAAATGCAATCAACACCGATGGTTACACCGTTTCCCTTACTGCCAACTATTATAAAACACTGGCCAAAAAACATAAGATTAATGCCATGATAGGTGGTGAAATAAACTCGTATCATTATGAGTCAACTTACATGCGTGCCGATAAGTTTGAAGATCAGTCAACAGGTGTGTTTGATATAAGTAAGGGGCAAATTGTTCAAACTCCGGCTACTAACGTTACACAGACCAATCGTATGTCGGCTTTCGGGCGTTTTACCTATGATTATGACGGACGTTACTATGCTAATATTAATATGAGGGCTGATGCATCCTCTAATTTTGGCCCGTTGTCACGTGTCGGTTACTTTCCTTCTGTTTCGTTTGCATGGAGAGCCAGTGACGAATCTTTTATGCGCTGGGCAGAAGATCTCACAAACCTGAAATTCCGTGCCAGTGTCGGAACTACCGGAAATGACCGTATCCCTGCTTACCGTTATATGGCAACTATGGGGACGAACCAATATGCCGGCGGTGATGACAAAATATTTGGGATGGCTCCTAACGGTTCAGAAAATCCAGCCCTGAAATGGGAATCCACACGTCAGTATAATCTGGGTGTGGATATGGATATGTTCAAAGGCAGAGTAAGTCTTGTGGCGGATTATTACAACAAAGATACTCACGATATGCTTTATAATGCCAATGTATCAGCACACACCGGATTCGCTAAACAATGGCAAAATATCGGTCGTTTGTCTAATAAGGGAATTGAGTTAACGCTCGTTACACGTAACATCGTGAAAAAGAAGTTTTCATGGATTACAACTATAAATTTTGATCATAACCGCAATAAAGTTCTTGAATTAGGTGGCGAAACTTTCTTCCCCGTTACTGCAAGATACGGATCTTTCTATGACATGCCTATCGGTCGCGTACAGGTAGGTGAGCCTATTGGAGTTATTTATGGTTATGTGTATGACGGCAATTATCAGATTAATGATTTTAACTGGATTGATCGTACAACCAGAGAGTCTGTTGATGCTTCGGTTATTACCGATGAAAATATGGGTAATTACAGATATACACTAAAAGATGAAGTAACGAAGATTAACGGAATAACTGTCGCCCCCGGTGATAGAAAATACAAAAATATTGATGGTGAAGAAAATGTGATTGATGTAAACGACCGGACTATTATTGGCAATTCAAGTCCCAAATTTAACTTTGGACTTAATAACGAATTTAAAATCGGCAATATTGACATCGCATTCTTCCTGGAATGTTCATACGGTTTCGATTTATTGAATTCATTCAAAGTAATGAGTGAACCAGGATTGAATAATCTTACAAATAACATTACGCGTGATTCGTGGGAGAATCGCTGGTCTGTGTCAAACCCTTCAAATAAATACGCTCGTGTTCTCAATCAAACAAACAACTGGGCTTCTTCTTACTTTGTAGAAGATGGATCGTTTGTCCGACTGAAAAATGTTAATCTTGGATATAATTTTAACAAAGGTATTTTGAATAAAATTAATATTTCATCACTGCGTGTTTTTGTTAATCTTGACAATGTATTGCTTCTTACCAATTATTCCGGACTTGATCCTGATGTTCGTTCCCCTGAAGTATTTCTTCGTGGATTAGACCAAACATCTTATCCTCGTACACGTAATTATTCATTTGGTATAAATGTCAATTTCTAAGAGATTTTAATTAACTGTTAAATACATAAAGCTATGTCAAAAATAACAAAATATATGGCAATTATTGCCCTGATATTATTCAGTAATGCATGTGAATTTCTGGATCAGGTACCATACTCAATATCTTCACCAGAGAACAGTTATAAGGATGAAAATGATTTCAAGATTGCACTTGCAGGATGCTATGAAGTAATCAATGGAATGTTTATTTCAGATGGTTCAAATATATCGGGAGGAACCTATTCCCAGGGCTTGCAATATTTCTTGGAGGGATGTTCGGATAATGTAATCGGAACTACGGCAAGTGCTACGCTTATGAGTATGCTTCGTGCAGATTATAATACTGAATCACAAGATGTTAATTCGTTCTGGAAAGCATTTTTCACCGGGATATCACGTTGCAACTATTTAATCGACAGGGCTCCCAAGGGAGAGCTGACTCCGGAGCAGCAAATCCAGTTTACAGCTGAAGCACGTTTCCTCAGAGCTTTCTATTACAATCATTTGGCTTGTTTGTTTGGCGGGCTTCCATATTGTGTTGAACCTGCGGTTGATCCTCGTCTTCCCCGTGAAAACCTGGAGAAAATTTATTCATTGATCATTTCTGACCTCAAATATGCGTATGAAAATCATTCCGAAGAGAAGATTTTGAAATGCAGTATTGATAAATGGGGTGCAGGCGCTTATTTAGGAATGGTATATAACTACTTAGCCAGTTGTAAACGCTATAATGTAGGTGTTACATTACTGGACAGATGTCCTTTGAACAGCTTCGCCTGGGTTGATGCCGATGCTACAAGCTTAGCGGCAAAGACCGTGCTGGAGGATGTTGTTAATAACTGTCCTTACATTCTGGTAGACGCTTCTGAATATAAGAAATTGTTTTATGAGATGAGTAAGAATACCCAGTATAAAGAATGCTTGTTGATGTCAGAATGGTCTTCAAAGAACACATCTGATGCACGAACAGTATATACAGTATTGGCACCTGCAGGATCAGTCACAGTCAGAGGTACCTGGCAACGCATGTTTCCTACCATGAGGTTGTATAAATCATATACCGAAGGTGATGTTCGCCGTGACATGTTTATAACCGGAATGTATACAACCAGTCCGGCTCCGCAGCAGGAAACTGTTGATGGATATGTTTACTATATTCCACGCCCCAGCTCCGGAACATCCAATAATTCTTCCTATCAGCTTTTCTCAACAGGTAAATTCCGTATCAGCGATCAGGGAAGTGGTTCAATGTTGCTTCAGAGTCAGTGTGCTATGAACGATCCTCTTATCCGTCTTGCAGATGTAATTCTACAGTACGCAGAAGCTCTTTACTTTACGGGAAATGAGCCGTTGGCACGTCAACAGTTTATTCCTATCCGTGATAGAATTAAAGGTACATTGTCGATTGAAGATATTACTACAGCATACAAACGGGATGATTTTGTTGAGGAGTTACTTGAAGAACGTGGACGTGAACTTTGTTTTGAAGCCAAGAGACGAATCGATTTAATGCGTTTCGGAAAAATGACATCTGCTATAGAAACACTTCCGGAGGAGGGTACTCTAAATCTACGTACAGGTATCCAATTGCTTAAAAACAACTGGTCGGAGTATAAGATATGGTATCCGGTTCCACAAATTCAAATAGAAGTAAACTC
The DNA here is from genome assembly GCA_034927265.1 of Paludibacter sp. Classification (GTDB taxonomy): domain Bacteria; phylum Bacteroidota; class Bacteroidia; order Bacteroidales; family Paludibacteraceae; genus Paludibacter. Next base: position 2,483 of record JAYFQH010000078.1, on the reverse strand, counting down.
AAATTTTGTTCAGAATGCAGGATATGCGGATTAAATTATCAGTGGTACTATTTGTTGCCTATCTAGGAGTTTTTAGTACGTTAAGTTATATCTCTGCTTCTGATATTAAAATCACCGGAGCTGAAAGTTTTAAGGTTCAACAACCGATACTTAATGGGCTTGTTGTTTCAGTAGCTGATTTTGGCGCTAGTCCTAATAAGTCAGCTAAGGAGAATGGTGTGGCTTTTGAAAAGGCGATTTCAAAAGTCCGCCTTACAGGAGCTTCTGAATTAATCATTCCAACCGGCAGGTACAGGATCAGGATGGAACAACCGGCAGATATTCTGCTGAAAGATCTCCATAATGTAGTGATTGATGGTTTGGGATCGGAATTGATTTTCGGTCGCCATCAGCAGGTAAAACACGAATCATATATAGCTCTTAAAGACTGTAATACAATAACCATTAAAAATCTTGTTGTTGATTGGGACTGGGCTGATTTTCCAATTTTTGCCATTGCACGGATAATAGGTGTAGACAGGAACTCACGTACAATTGAATTTCAAACCACAACTCCTGAAATTCCTGATGAGAAACCTCTTCTGGTAGGAGTGAACCGGGAATGGGATCCTGAAATAAACAACCGTAATCCGGGTAAAGGTTTTGTCTTTCCACAGGCTGCAGAACGTGAACGATTGGAAAAAACTGCTACCGACAGAATTGTTTTGACTGTAATTGATACTAACTGTATAAAAGATGCAAAGAAAGGACAATTTGTACAACTTAGCTTTAAACCTGCTTACGGTACTCCTTCGGCTTTCAGGGTAAACCAAAGTAAGCACATTACGTTTGATAATGTTACAATATACTCATCTCCATATGAAGCAATGAATACAGGAGGTGTGGAATATTTACAGATTATTAATTGCCGTATTGAACCCCGTCCGGGAACAGGTCATCGTATCTCAACGTATGGAGGCCTGGAGATCCATTCTATCAAAGGTTTTTTCCGGTTAGAAAATTGTGTGCTCGATGGAATCGGTGACGATAATCTGCATTTGTCGAACCATTTTCTGGGCGGAGGTCTGACCAAAATTGATGACTATACCGTTTATGCTAATTACCTGCAACGCTGGATGAGTGTTGACCTGTTGTGGAAAGGTGCTTCTTTTGAAATGCGCAGAAAAAATTTCTCACCGACAGGCTGGAGTTCCCAAATCGAAAGCTTCGAGTATGAGTATAATGTCCATCAGAGTCTCAATGCACATCGGGTGAAGTTAAGATTCAAAGATCCTTTACCTGTTGATTTTAAAGAGGATAACATGCTTTGGAACAGTGATATGAATAAAGGTAACTTTATAATCCGTAACAATGAGTTCCGTAATGGTTTATGTCATGCCCTTTACATCGGACTGGCAAATGGTACAATAGAAAATAATAAGTTTAATAACTTTGCTTATCCTACATTGATACTGAATACGGTTCATCGTTGGGGGCGTTGGTATCTGGGAACTCCTATTAACAATGTTATCATCCGGAATAATGTGCTGACCAACAACAATACTGCCCGCCGGGATCCGGCTTCTTTATTTGTTGGTGGCGGTTACGATGCTCAACCTTCTGATTATACTCCGGTTGATTACCCCATTGTAAAAAACGTCCTGATAGAGAATAACACCATAGAAAATTCTACCTGGTCAGCCTTTGGAACCTTCTCTTCAGAAAATATAGTGGTACGTAAAAATCGTTTTGTTAACAGTAATACTTATCCACGCAACAATCGATATAATGGTTACGGTTCTGTATATGTTACTCATGCCCGGAATGTTCTATTTGAAAAAAATGTGATCGTGGATGGGGCAAAGAGTCTGGATAAAGGATGTTTTATCGATTCATTGACAACCACGAATGTCAGATGTAGAAAAAACAAAGGCTTTTAAGAACAGTAAATCGTTACGATGATCTTTAAATGAAATTAAATACTTTATACCATGATGAGAATACTATATAAAGCAATTTTTATTACATTGACCGGTTTATGTGCAATCGCCACAAATGCACAGCAAATTAAGGGTGCGCAAGAGTTTACCGTAATGGAGCCAGATGAAAGCGAGTTGTATGTTTCTGTTGCAGATTTTGGAGCTCATCCGGCTAAAAGTGGGAAAGAAAATCAAAAAGCCTTTATGGGGGCTATAGAACGTGCACGTATCCTTCGTATCCCTAAGGTCATTATTCCTAAAGGAACTTACTATATTGATAATGATGAAGCTTATCAGTTGACCTTAATGAATATTGAGAATTTAACCATCGACGGACAAGGTTCTGAACTCATTATCCCGGAGTCGGAAACTGGTAAAAAAGGAGCATATATGTTAATAAGCCGTTGTAAAAGAATAAAAATCTGTAACCTTTCCCTCGACTGGGACTGGAATCGTTTCGGACTCTTTGGCCTGGCAACGGTAACAAATATCGACAAGTCTAATCTTAGGGTGACGTTCTCTTTT
>JAYFQH010000084.1:0-58807 GCA_034927265.1 Paludibacter sp. | reverse complement strand
GGAAGAACGCTTACTGCAAATGTAAATACAGGTATCAGTCAGAGTGAAACCAATACCTATAACTTTTCAAATAAATATTCCACAATAATAACCGGAATCAATCAATATACCAACCATAGTTCAAACAGGTTAAGTTTTGGGGCAAGAGTATCTTTTGTTGAACCTCTCTGGAATTATAAAAACATGCTGGAAACAGTGCTGGATTTCAATACCAACACACAATCAAGTAAGAAAGATCAATGGGCGACTACAGATCCAACTGCATTCTACAACAGAAATCCGGAGGATTATACAACCTTCGTGGATGAATATAGTAATAATTTCAGTAGCCGGTTTTTTAAGGAAACAGTGGAATTAAATTACCGGTACACCGAAAAGGAATTTAATCTGACTTTGGGATTGAAGGGAGAACCCTCTCAAACAATCAGCAAAACAATTTATGGAAACGGTGTTGACCGGAATGTAACGAATAAGGTATTTAATTTTGCACCGAACGGACGTTTTCAGTACAATTTCGGGAAGAAGAAATTTATGCGGCTGGATTACAGGGGAATCACCGATCAACCCTCAATAAGAGATATGCAGCCTGTGAAAAACAATGCCAATCAGATGCAGGAAACGGTTGGTAATCCTACCCTGAACCCGGCTTTTTCAAATTACTTCAGGATGATGTACAGTACGTTTAACGACAAGACATTTTCTTCTTTTAATACCTGGGTTTCCCTGAGGTTCGTGAAAGATCAGCTGGTTTCGAACAGAATATATGACAGTACCGGAAAGCAATACATTCAAACGGTCAATTCAGGTGAAACGCCATTGAATCTGAATGCCAATGTTATGTTTAATACTCCCATTATACAAAAAAGACTGCATTTTAATACCAGTACCAGCGGAGGATATGAAACCGATTACGGATATACCGCAAAAGGTGTTAATCCCGAATTAATTGACCCCTCAGCTTTTACTTTAGGTGACCTGAGCTCAACCCGCGAATATACAGGAAATCAGATGTTGTCGCTTACTTTTACGCACGATGTGGTTGAAATCGGGGTTCGTGGAAACATCCGTTACTCAAATTCATTCAATAATTTAAGCAATAAAACTGTCGAAACCTACCAGTGGAGTGGAAGAGGAAATGTTGTTATAAGATTGCCTTATGATATTACGCTTAACAGCGATATTGCCTATTCAGACCGTTGGGGATTCTCGAATTTTGATCAGAGTGAAGTCTTGTGGAATGCCTCCATTGATAAATCTTTGTTCAAAAACAAGGGAGTGCTCTCACTCAGATGGGTGGATATGTTGCAGCAACAACTGAATATTCGTCAAACGGTGGGCGATAACTCCATGACCTTCACCAAGTATAATACCCTTACTTCCTATTTTATTCTCAGTTTTAGCTACAAAATTCGTCAGTTTGGCGGTAGCCGTGGAAACATGGACGATAGAATGAAAGATGTCAGATTAGGTCCTCCCGGTGTTCGTCCGGAAGGAGGTAGTGAAAGAAACAGTGAACGCAGTGGTGGTGGTATACATCCCGACGGTTACAGGAGTGTCAGGCCGATGGGAATGTAATTATAATTATAATATTAATCATATAAGTCATATAAGTTGTTTTAGAGTTTAATCACAACTTATATGGCTTATGTGGTTAAAAATTAATCTGTTATTTCATCCTCTTCAGGTTCTTCAGTTTCAAATACAGAAAGTTGTCTACGGAATACTTCATCTAAAGAGATCTGAAAAGTCTCTGTGTGAGCAATTCCATTGATACTGGTCATACGATCCACAATTACCTGAAGCAAATGTTTATTGTCGCGGGCATAAATTTTCACAAAAAGGGAATACTTGCCTGTTGAATAGTGACATTCCACAATTTCAGGAATCTTCTTCAGTTCTTCAGCCACTTCGGCAAATGCCTTGATGTCCGACAAAGTAATGCCTATAAATGCACAGGTCTGATAGCCAACTTTGTAATTGTCGATAATAAATTCCGACCCTTTAATAATGCCATTGTTTTTCAGCTTTTGAATGCGTTGATGAATAGCAGCTCCCGATACATTACATTCACGTGCAACTTCCAGAAAAGGGATTCTTGCGTCCTGCGAAATGAGTTGCAAAATTTTTTTGTCCAAACGGTCAATTCGGTGTTGTCCCATGGTGTTTTTTGAAGAAAAGTTTAATTATTTAATTAATACTCTGCAAATATAAAGAATAATTTTAAAATATTGGTAATGTTTGTTATAAACTGTAAGTGTTAATTTGAGATATTCCGTTTTTAATAAATATGTTATTGTTGAAAATGGAAGAGATGTGTTGCTTTAAGATACAATATTGTAAAAAAACAATAATTTTATTGATCACCATTGAAGATTTTTTATCAAAAAATGAAGTTTTAATATCAATTCTCTCAAACCTTGCACTTCCCTAATCCATATCTTTGCCCCAAAATTAAATTATTAATCCATGAAAGATCAACAAATTACTCAGGCTTTTGAATATGCAAAAGCCCGTTATGCAGATTTAGGCATTGATGTAGAGCATGCTATCAATCAATTAGATAAATTGTCAATTTCGCTGCATTGCTGGCAGGCTGATGATGTAACCGGTTTTGAAAATGGCGATGGTGAACTGACCGGCGGTATTCAGGCAACGGGAAATTATCCCGGAAAAGCACGTACGATTGCAGAACTTCGTGCCGATATTGATAAAGCTATGTCGTTAATTCCGGGAGAGCACCGCGTGAATATCCATGCTTTTTACGGCGATTTCAAAGGCGCAAGTGTGGACCGTAACGAAATTGAACCCAAACATTTTCAAAGCTGGATCGACTGGGCGAAACAAAAGAACTACAAATTAGATTTTAACTGTACCTGTTTCTCTCACGAGAAATCGGCAGATGGTTTTACTTTGTCGCATCGCGATCCTGCCATCCGTCAGTTTTGGATCGACCACGTGATTCGCAGTCGGAAGATTGCTGAAGAAATGGGTCGTCAGTTAGGTTCGAAATGTATTCACAATATATGGATACCCGACGGATCAAAAGATATAACGGTCGACAGATTACTGTATCGTAAAAACCTGAAAGAATCGCTCGATAAAATATTTGAATACAAAACAAATGACAACTATATGCTCGACAGCATTGAATGTAAATTGTTTGGTATCGGCAGTGAGAGTTATGTGGTGGGTTCTCATGAATTCTACATGGGTTACGGGGTTGCCAATAACAAAATGATAACACTTGATTCCGGTCATTTTCACCCAACCGAAGTAATTTCAGACAAGATATCTTCATTATTACTTTTTGCTCCGGAAATCATGTTGCATGTGAGCCGCGGCGTTCGTTGGGACAGCGATCATGTGGTGATTCTGAATGATGAACTACAGGCGCTGACTCAGGAGATTATCCGTGCCAATGCCCTCGACAGGGTACATGTCGGACTGGATTATTTTGATGCTTCCATCAATCGTATCGGTGCTTATGTGGTCGGTGTTCGTGCCACGCAAAAAGCTTTGTTACAGGCTTTGCTCGAGCCCATCAGTCAATTGCGCGAGTATGAAGCAAAAGGTCAGAATTTTGAACGACTGGCATTGCTTGAAGAAGCAAAATCGTTGCCATGGGCGGCTGTTTTTGATTACTACTGTCTGAAAAAAGGCGTTATTGCCGGTGAAGCATACATTGCCGACATTCAGCAATATGAGAAAGAAGTGACCATCAAACGATAAACCGAAAAACACCATGAACACACTTGTCGGATTATTGATCATTGCTTTAGGCAGCATGGGACAATCAAGTTCCTACGTGCCCATCAAAAAAGTAAAAACCTGGGCATGGGAAAGCTTCTGGCTGGTACAGGGCATTTTTGCCTGGTTGGTTTTCCCTTATTTGGGAGCCTTGCTGGCAGTGCCTGAGGGACATTCTTTGTTAGAAGTATTGTCGGCAGGCGAAGGTGCCGCACTGGAAGCATTATTCTACGGGGCACTTTGGGGTGTCGGAGGGTTGACTTTCGGTTTAAGCATGCGCTATCTGGGGGTGGCTTTGGGACAATCCATCGCTTTAGGAACCTGCTCTGCTTTCGGGACATTAATACCTGCTATGATGGTTGGTACGGATTTATTTTCAGGTAAAGGACTTGTGTTGCTGATAGGCGTAAGTGTTGCCATCGCAGGTATCGCGGTTATCGGTTATGCCGGAAGTTTGCGTTCTAAAAATATGACTGCCGAACAAAAAGTGGCTGCCGTAAAAGACTTTGCCCTGGGCAAAGGTTTGTTGGTAGCATTGTTGGCAGGGGTGATGAGCGCCTGTTTCAGTCTGGGACTCGAAGCGGCCGAACCAATAAAAATTGCTGCCATTGAATTGGGCTCATCAGCACTATTTGCAGGTTTGCCGGCCATATTGATGATTACATTGGGAGGTTTTATCACCAATGCTGTTTACTGTATCTTTCAGAATGTGAAAAACAAGACTGGAAACGATTATTTCAAAGTGTCAGGAGGTGTGTTTGTTAACAATGTGTTGTTTTGTGCTTTGGCAGGTATTCTCTGGTACTCACAGTTTTTTGGCCTGGCGCTTGGTAAAAGTTACCTGACCGAAGGAAGTGTAATGATGGCTTTCTCGTGGAGTATATTGATGTCGCTGAATGTTACTTTCAGCAATGTATGGGGCATTCTTCTGAAAGAATGGAAAGGAGCCGGAACAAAAACCATTGTGGTGTTGGTAACAGGTATGTTGATATTGATTTTTTCATTGATCCTTCCTAATTTGATTCATTGATTTTTATTTGTTTTTAAGAGAGAGAAGGGGGTGCACCTGGTTGCATCCTCTTTCTTTTTAAAAAATATCCTTATCTCTGTAATGAGAATATTTCTTTATTTTTGTGAAGTCAAAATCTTTTACAATCAATTATTATGAATCACCAGACAAACAAGAATATTAATTATATGGTTACCTCCGAGGAAGATGAACTCTGGGGTTTAACTGTTACCACAGTTGGTCATCAGCAAATTGAAGGAAATGATACTTATCCTCCCAAAGATCACCCTTCCGGTTATTACTTTAATCCCGAAAAAGGCCGCATTCTGAATGAATTTCAGCTTTTGTACATCACTGATGGGAATGGAGTTTTTACATTTGGCAGCAACAGTCCGCAGACCTGTTTTATTACTGAAGGAAAGATGTTTTTCCTGATGCCGGGAGTGTGGCATACCTATAAGCCCATCGAAAAATCGGGGTGGAATGAGTACTGGATTGGTTTTAAGGGAGATATAATTAATAAAATCGTTGAAGAAGGTTTTTTTATCAATCGTCCGCCGGTATTCAATATTGGCCTGAATGAAAGAATTGTTGATTTATACCATAAAGCCATTGAAATTGCTAACGAAGAAAGAGCCGGATATCAACAGGCTTTATCCGGCATCGTCATGCACATTCTGGGTCTAATGTATTACCGCGATAAGACCCGTGATTTTGAAGATGAAGACCTGATTCAAAAAATGAATAAAGCAAAAGTAATCATGCGGGAATCGGTATACAAAAGCATCACTCCCGAAGATATTGCAAAAACGCTTAATATCAGTTATTCCGGATTTCGTAGGGCTTTCAAGGAGTTTACCGGAACATCTCCCTCAAAATATATGGTAGAATTGAAATTGAACGAAGCCAAGTTATTACTTTCAACATCCTCACAATCTGTAAAAGAAATAGCTTATAGTCTGAACTATGAAAATCCTGATTATTTTCCGGTGTTTTTTAAAAAGAGAACCGGTTTGACGCCTGTTGAATATCGAAATAATGTTGAGATAAAAGAATGACAAAAAGTAAGGTTTAAATGTCATTTTTCTCAGAACATTTACCTGCTGCATCAATAACTTTGTAGCAACATTTAAATGTAATATGAGAAACAAATCATTCTTAGCGTTCGATATTGGTGCTACCAGTGGTCGCTCCATACTTGGAACCCTTGAAAACGGACGTCTGCATATGAAAGAGTTGACCCGTTTTCCCAATCAGATGCTTCAAATCGGTGAACATTTTCATTGGAATATTTATGCATTGTTTGAACACCTGAAAGCCGGACTGGTTGCTGCTAAAAATGAAGGAGTAGAAATAACTTCCATTGGCATAGATACCTGGGGTGTCGATTTTGCTTTGATTGCCGAGGATGGTACAATTCTCGGTGCTCCATATGCCTACCGTGATCCTCATACGGCCGATGCTCCTGAAAGATACTTCAAATTAATTTCCCGTGAAAAGGTTTATGGATTGACTGGAATTCAGGTGATGAATTTCAATAGCCTTTATCAGTTGTTTGCCCTGAGTCAGGCAAACAATTCCCTGCTTAGCGCCACGAAAGAAATTTTATTTATGCCTGATGCACTGGCCTATATGCTGACGGGTAATAAAGTTGTGGAATATACCATTGCATCGACTTCACAAATGCTTAATCCACACACGAAGAAATTCGAAAATGAATTATTAGAAAAGGCAGGTGTTTCTCCTGTTATCTTACGTGATATAGTGATGCCCGGTCATATGATTGGAACTTTGAGAGATGATATTGCAGAGGAAAGTGAACTTGGAAAAGTACAAGTGGTTGCCGTTGCGGGACATGATACTGCTTCGGCAGTTGCTGCAGTGCCAGCTTCCAACGAAAATTTTGCTTATCTGAGTTCAGGTACATGGTCGCTCATGGGTATTGAAGTAAAAGATGCTATCATCAATGAACAAACGGCAACACTGAATTTTACCAACGAAGGTGGGATAGAAGGCACAACACGGTTTCTAAAGAATATCACCGGGATGTGGTTGCTCGAACAATGTCTGAAAGAATGGAAAAAAGAGGGTATCACTTATGCTTATGAAAAACTGGTACAAATGGCAGATTCGGTTCCCGCATTTAAATCGATGATAGATCCTGATCATATTTCTTTTGCTAATCCGGTAAGTATGTCGCAGGCAATCAGGGATTATTGTTTGGTAAGCGGACAAATCGTTCCTGTGTCGCATGCCGAACTTGTACGTTGTATTTTTGAAAGCCTGGCATTGAAGTATAATTTTGTGTTGGGGAAATTAAAAGGACTGGCTCCCTTCCCTATTGAAAAGCTTCATGTGATTGGAGGAGGTTCTAAAAATCCGTTGTTAAATCAGTGGACAGCTAATGCCATCGGTATGCCGGTCATTGCCGGTCCTTCCGAAGCAACAGCGATAGGTAATATCATGATTCAGGCAAAAGCAGCGGGATGTGTTGGTTCCTTACAAGAAATGCGGAAGATTATTAGTGAATCTGTTCAGTTGGATGAATTCCTACCTGAAAATAACGAAAACTGGACAAATGCATATAAAGAATTTCTGAGAATCATAAAATTAGCTTCAGTTTGATAAGTTTTTTTAAATCGTAAAAGAAAGAATAATGGCTACATTGGTAATATTGCCCAAACAGGGTCAATCGGTTGAAAGTTGCATCATCACAGAGATTAAAAAGAAAAAGGGGGATGTTGTAAAGAAAGGAGAAGTTCTGTTTGCTTATGAAACAGATAAAGCTTCATTTGAAGAAGAATCACCTGTTGATGGGATGGTGTTGGAGTGTTTCTACAACGAAGGCGATGAGGTTGAAGTGCTGCTGAACATGATGGTTATTGGAGAACCTGGAGAAGAATGCCCCCTCAATCCCCCTGAAGGGGGAAAGCCGACGGAAGAACAGAAAACGGCAGTATCCACTAAAAATGAGATAAATTTTGAAAAGGACATCAAGCAAAAAGCCTCCCCTTTAGTGGAGGTTGGAGGGGTATCCCCCCGTGCAAAATTTCTGGCAGCCAAAGAATCCGTTGATATTACACAACTGAGCGGCAGTGGACCAAAAGGACGCATTGTTGAAAAGGATGTGCAACAAGCATTGGATAACCGTCCTAAGCTAACGCCACTAGCAAAGAAGATAGCAGCAGAAGAAGGCCTGCAGCCGGTGAGTTCGGGTTCAGGTTTGGCAGGAACGATCAGATCGTCAGACCTGGCTACTGCACCTGTCAATACGATTTATAGTGTTGATTACGAAGATAAGAAGTTATCTAATGTTCGAAAACTTATTGCTAAGTCGATGCATGCCTCACTTCAGAACTCAGCGCAACTTACCCATCATCTGGGAGCCGATGCACGTCGCATGCTCGAACTGCGCAAAACAGCAAAAGCAGCTTTTGAGTCAGGTAAGCTGTCCGTCAATATCACTTTGAACGACATGGTGTGCTTTGCAGTGATTAAGGCCCTGAAGAAATTTCCAAACGTGAATTCTCATTTTCTGGGAGATTCGATGCGTCTGTTCAACAAAGTACATTTGGGACTTGCAGTCGATACAGAAAGGGGATTGATGGTTCCTGCGGTACGCAATGCCGATGATTTATCAATTACAGGATTGTCAAGTCAGTTGAAGGAGGTGGCTAACAATTGTAAGAAAGGCGCCATTTCTCCGGAATTACTTGCTGCAGAGTCAGCTACATTTACAGTTTCCAATCTTGGTAATTACGGTGTGGAAATGTTTACACCGGTTATTAATCTACCTCAATCTGCAATTTTAGGTGTAAATGCCATTATTCCCCGTCCAAAAGATTTGGGAGATGGAGTTTATGCATTTGTACCTTTTATCGGTTTAAGTTTGACTTACGATCACCGCTCATTAGACGGGGGTGAAGCAACTCGATTCTTGAAACAAATTGCGATAGAAATAGAGAATTTAGAGATAGATGCCCCCTAACCCCCTGAAGGGGGAATATGGGTGGTGATCCGATTTTAATAAAAATATAAACTTTAAAAAATCCCGAAAAATTCCCCTTTAGGGGGTTAGGGGGCAAATATGTACAATTTAATCATCATCGGCGGCGGCCCAGCCGGATATGTCGCAGCAGAAAGAGCCGGACACAAAGGCCTGAAAGTATTGTTGTTCGAGAAAAAAAGCATGGGCGGTGTCTGTCTGAATGAAGGCTGCATCCCGACCAAAACATTGCTTTATAGTGCCAAGACCTATGAAAACGCACTTCACGGAGATAAATATGGTGTATTTGGTGATAATATCCGTTTTGATTTCGCCAAAATGATGGTGCGTAAAAACAAGGTGGTAAAGAAACTGGTTGCCGGTGTGGAAGGCAAAATGAAGATGAACCACGTGATGGTAGTCAAAGGAGAAGCCATGATTGTCGGTCGCGGTAAGGAAGGCGTTGAAGTTAACTGTGCTGGCAATTCGTATATCGGTAAAAACTTGTTGATTTGCACAGGTTCCGAAGCGTTTGTTCCACCTATTCCGGGATTGAAAGAATCAGGGGATATCATACTCACTAATCGTGAGATACTGGAGTTGAAAGAACAACCGACATCGTTGGTCATCATCGGTGGTGGCGTTATCGGGATGGAATTTGCCAGCTTCTTCAATAGTCTGGGTACAAAAGTAACGGTAGTTGAGATGCTTCCTGAAATTCTCGGAGGATTGGATTTGGAAATTTCAGCCATGTTACGCGACCACTATACGAAAAAAGGTATCGAATTTAATCTCAATGCCAAAGTGGTAAAGGTAGAAGGTAATAAGGTAATCTTTGAGAAAGGAGAAAAGATTCAAACGGTTGAGGGGGATAAAATACTTGTGAGCGTGGGAAGAAGAGCCGTTACCAAAGGATTCGGACTCGAGGCCCTGAATGTGGAGATGAACAAAGGCGGTATCAAAGTCGATGAAAGGATGCGTACCAATGTTCCGGGAGTCTTTGCTGCCGGTGATGTAACTGGATTTTCTCTACTTGCCCATACGGCGAGCCGCGAAGGAGAAGTGGTTGTCAATAACCTGACAGGAAGAAAGGACCATATGAGATATAATGCTATTCCGGGAGTGGTATACACCAACCCAGAGGTTGCAGGAGTGGGAGAAACGGAAGAATCTGCCCGTGCAAAAGGTATAAAGTACAGGATTGCTAAATTGCCTATGGCCTATGCCGGACGATTTGTGGCCGAGAATGAAGGCGGAAATGGTCTTTGTAAAGTGCTTACGGGTGAAAAATACGGTGAAGTTATAGGAGTGCACATGCTGGGTAACCCCTGTAGTGAGATGATTTACGGAGCCTGTATGGCCATTGAGCAGGAAATGAGTATCGAGCAGTTGCAGGAAGTTGTGTTTCCGCATCCGACGGTAAGTGAGATATTTAAAGAAACAATTTTTGCCCCCTAACCCCTTGAAGGGAGAATGTAGGGCACATTTCAAAGGAAACCTGATTTTTCTGATTATAATAATCTGTCAATAGGGTAAATAGATATAAATTAGTAATAAACTTAAAATACGCTTCTGAGTTCACCCTTCAGGGGGTTAGGTAGCAAACTTAACATCATGCCAAAAGTACAATACATCGATCCGGTAGAATCACGCAAACCGGGTCAGCTAGCATTTCAGCCGATACCTGTTAATCAGTATCAAAAAACGGTGAAGGAAGAAAAAGGAAATTTCACCAACGAAGAGTTTAAAGCCATTTATCACGACATGGTGCTCATCCGTGAGTTTGAAACCATGCTGAACCTTATCAAAACCAAAGGAGAGTACAATGGAACTCCCTATAATCACCCTGGCCCGGCACACTTGTCGATCGGACAGGAATCGGCTGCAGTAGGTATGGCATGGACGCTCACTGTGGATGATTTTATCTTTGGGAGTCACAGAAGTCATGGTGAAATTCTGGCGAAAGGAATGTCTGCCATCCACAAAGCTGATGATAATTTTTTGATGGATGTGATGACAAACTTCTTTGATGGAGCGGTGCTAAACGTAGTGAAAGAGGATTTTAACGGTACTACCAAAGAACTTGCGCGCCGCTTTTTGGTATATGGCACACTAGCAGAGATCTTTGCACGCGAAACCGGTTTCAATAAAGGTCTGGGTGGCTCAATGCACGCTTTCTTCACGCCATTTGGTGTATATCCCAACAACGCCATTGTGGGAGGATCGGGAGATATTGCCGTGGGTGCCGCTTTGTACAAAAAAGTAAACCGTAAACCGGGACTGGTTGTTGCTAATATAGGCGATGCTTCAATGGCTTGTGGTCCTGTTTGGGAGGGTATCACTTTTGCCGCGATGGATCAGTTTAATGAACTATGGGAAGGAGATATGAAGGGTGGACTACCGTTGATTATTAACATAATGAACAATCAGTATGGGATGGGGGGCCAGACCTGCGGCGAAACAATGGGATATGGTATAGCTGCCCGTATAGGTGCCGGAGTTAACGCGGATCAGATGCATGCTGAAAGGGTGGATGGTTACAATCCGCTGGCGGTGATTGAAGCCTATAAACGCAAACGTAAAATCATTGAAGAAAAACGCGGTCCGGTGTTGCTGGATGTGCTGACATATCGTTACAGCGGTCATTCTCCTTCGGATGCTTCTTCCTATCGTTCGAAAGAAGAAGTGGAGGCATGGGAAAAACAGGATTGTATTGCTTCTTTTGGAAAACAGTTAATCGAAGCAAAAGAAACAACTCAGGCTGATCTGGATGCAATCTGGGTAGATGTAAAGACTCTGGTGTACGACATGTTCCTCAAATCAATTGATGATAATGTCTCTCCACGGATGAAAAATCCGGAAGCTATCAGCAACATGATGTTTTCAAACGGTTCAGTTGATGCTATGTCGACTGCCCAACCTGATGTGTTGATGCCTTTAGTTGAAAATCCACGCGTAAAGAAAATTGCTGCTAAAGAACGCTTTGCTTTTGATGCTGATGGGAAACCTTTCAGTAAAATGAAACAATACCAGCTCCGCGATGGCATTTTCGAAGCTGTTATGGATAGATTCTATAAAGATGCTTCTTTGATTGCTTATGGCGAAGAAAACCGGGACTGGGGTGGTGCGTTTGCCGTTTACGGGGGTATGACCGAGGCGCTTCCTTATCATCGTTTGTTCAATTCACCTATTTCTGAAGCATCAATTATCGGTACAGCTATCGGATATGCAATGTGTGGTGGTCGTGTGATTCCTGAAATTATGTATTGTGATTTTTTGGGCAGGTGCGGTGATGAGGTTTTTAACCAGCTTCCCAAATGGCAGGCAATGAGTGGTAATGTGCTTAAAATGCCAGTTATAGTGCGGGTTTCCGTTGGTTCTAAATACGGTGCTCAACATTCACAGGACTGGACTTCACTCGTAGCTCATATTCCGGGATTGAAAGTTTGCTTCCCGGTAACTCCCTATGATGCTAAAGGATTGATGAATGCTGCGCTTCAGGGAACCGATCCGGTTATTTATTTTGAAAGTCAGCGTATCTATGAAATAGGGGAACAATTCCACGAAGGCGGTGTTCCGGAAGGCTATTATGAGATACCGTTCGGAGAACCGGATGTGAAAAAATCTGGAAGTGATATTACTATCCTGACAATTGGTCACACTCTGTATCCTGCTTTACAGGCAGCAAAAGTATTGGAAGAACAATATGGCATGTCGGCTGAAGTGATTGACGCACGTTGTCTGGTGCCTTTCAATTATGAGCCGGTGGTTGAATCTGTAAAGAAAACAGGAAAAGTGATTGTAGCCAGCGATGCCTGTTCACGTGGTTCTTTTCTGAATGATATGGCAGCCAATATCTCACAATTATGTTTTGATTACCTCGATGCTCCAGTGGCAGTGCTGGGGTCACGTAACTGGATCACACCAGCTTTCGAACTGGAAGGATCATTTTTCCCTCAGGTAAGCTGGTTCCTTGATATTATTCATGAAAGGATTCAACCGTTGACAGATTATATACCGGGACAAAATTTTACGGATGGAGAGATGATCAGAAGGGCAAAACTGGGTGTGTAATATAAAGTTATTTTATCAAGTTTGAGGTGCAATTTTAGCACTTCAAAAGGAATATATTCAGAAAATATTTTATGATTAAAGTCAATGCACATCTCCATACTCCCTTTTCCTTCAGCGCTTTTGTCGATATCGAGGACGCACTGAACCGGGCTGTTGCTGAGGAGGTAAAAGTAGTGGGAATCAACGATTTTTATACGGCTTCCGGTTACGATGCCTGGGCAAAAGGATGTAAGGAAAGAGGCCTGTATCCTCTTTACAATATCGAATTTATTAGTCTGAATGAAGCCGATCAAAAAGCAGGATTGCGTGTGAATGATCCGGGGAATCCAGGAAGAACGTACATCAGTGGGAAAGGACTTGCTTATCCTTTCAAACTAGGAGAACCTTTTGCCTCACAACTAGCCTTAGTCCTGAAAGAGTCGGATGCACAGGTAGCTTCCATGTGCCGGAAACTGAATGGAATTCTACTGGAGGTCGATGCAGGTTTTATTCTGGATATTAAATGGATAAAAAATACACTGACAAAAGGTATGTTCCGTGAACGCCATCTGGCGAAAGCATTGAGGTTGAAGGTTTATGAAACCTCTGAAAATAATGAGGAAAGTATAAAGACCGTTTTTTGTAAAATTTTCGGAGGAAAGGACCTGAAATCGAAAGTGAAAGATCTTGCAGGAGTAGAAAATGAGATTCGGGCTAATCTGCTCAAGGCTGGCGGTAGAGCTTTTGTGCCCGAAGATCCTAAAGCGTTTCTGCCCATGCAAACTGTCTGCGAAATTATTCTTGCTGCCGGAGGAATTCCAACGTATCCTTTTCTTGCTGATGATACGAAAGGGGCGTATACCGACTTTGAAGGAGATTTGGAAAGGGTAGCTGAGCAACTTACTGAAAGAGGATTTCATTCCGTAGAATTTATTTCCACCCGTAATGATGTGAACTTGCTGGAAAAATATGCGTCCTATCTCCACGAACAGGGATTTGTCGTAACTTTTGGGAGTGAACATAACACGCCGGCCATGGAGCCGGTTGAACTTTTTGCACGAAACAGTACACCGCTTACGGAGAAATTGATGCAGATTAATTATGAAGGTGCTTGCGTAGTTGCCGCTCATCAGCACCTGATTGCTCAGGGATTAAGGGGCTATGTTGATGCAGTTGGTAAAGCTGATCGCTCTAAAAAGGCTGATTTTGTTAGACTTGGTGATGAATTAATAAGGAATGTAAAATGAAAGCAATACAGGATTTAATCGATATTTCCCGATATTACGGCAGCGACAATAGTTTCGTGATTGCCGGCGGAGGTAATACCTCTTATAAAAATAAGGAGAAATTGTGGGTGAAAGCCAGCGGTTCTTCTTTGGCAGCGATTACAGAAGAGGGATTTGCTGTGCTGGACAGGGATAAACTCAGCCGGATGTCGGAAAAGGTTTACAGCTGCGATGCATCGGAACGTGAAGAGCAGGTGAAAAATGACTTGGCTGATACTACGCTGACGAAAGGCAAACGCCCATCGGTTGAGACTTCCATGCACAATGTCATTGGTTTTTCCTATGTGGTGCATCTGCATCCTACGCTGGTCAACGGGCTGATGTGCGCTCAGGATGCTGAGAAAATATTGTTCAGTCTTTTTGGAGAAAAGAATGTTTACATTCCTTATATTGATCCGGGATATGTTCTTTTTAAAAAGGTAGAGGAAAAAATCAAAGAATACAGAGCAAAATTCAACGGCGAACCGCAGGTTATCTGGTTGCAGAATCATGGCATTTTTGTTGCGGCAGATTCAGTTGAGGAGATAAAGGTTATTTATGCAGATATCATTGAAAAATTGGAAAGGGCGGTGGTTATTAAGCTTCCTTTGGGAGAAAGACCTTTTTGCTCGTGTACTGAATTGTTGTTGCCCGGCTTGAGGATGATGCTTTCAAAAGAAGGATTGAAAACCCTGAAAGTAAGAAAAAATAACCTCATCAAATTCTTTTATGATACGGAAAAAGAGCAACAAACTATTATTCGTCCGTTTACTCCGGATGCTATCGTTTATTGTAAATCCAATTATATCATTCTGAATGAAGAAGAACCTGAGGAGGTTCTAAAAGAAGCAGAAAAAATAATCCCTGCTTTTATTAAGAAATTCGGTTATTCGCCCAAAGTATTGCTGATAAAGGGCATTGGATTGGTCGCTGTGGGTGATAATGCCCGACAATGTGACATTATTTTAGATGTTTTTGAAGATGCAATGAAAATAGCATTTCTGGCTAAATCTTTTGGTGGATCACATTCCATGACTCAGGAGCAAATTGATTTTATCGACAACTGGGAGGTGGAGAATTATCGCAGGTCGGTGGCAGTCGGATCATCTGCTGGTCGTGCTGAAAATAAAACAATTATTGTAACCGGTGCTGCTCAGGGATTTGGAGAAGGCATTGCCCGTTGTCTTCTGCAGGAAGGAGCCAATATTGTGGTGGCAGATATGAATGGAACTGTTGGAAAAGCAACAGCTGAGCACTTTAATAGAATGGCAAAAAGCAATCGGGCTATTTTTGTCAAAACCAATGTAAGTGA
The DNA here is from genome assembly GCA_034927265.1 of Paludibacter sp. Classification (GTDB taxonomy): domain Bacteria; phylum Bacteroidota; class Bacteroidia; order Bacteroidales; family Paludibacteraceae; genus Paludibacter. The sequence continues at coordinate 43,436 of JAYFQH010000084.1, read as the reverse complement.
AATTCCAAGTGTTGAAAATTTAGTGCACGAAACTATCTGTAATTTCGGGGCGATTGATGCTTTTATAAGTAATGCCGGGGTGTTGCGTGCAGGTGGTTTGGAAGAAATGACACATGAAGATTTCGACTTTGTGACTAAAATCAACTACAATGCCTATTTCTATTGTACGAAAGTGGTGAGTAAAATCATGAAGCTGCAAACAAAATATGCATCACCTGAATATTATGCCGACATTATTCAAATCAATTCTAAGTCGGGATTGCGGGGCAGTAAAGCCAATTTTGCCTATGCAGGAGGAAAATTCGGAGGTATCGGTCTGACCCAATCTTTTGCGCTGGAGCTGGCTCCATTTAATATCAAAGTGAATGCTGTTTGTCCGGGAAATTTTTATGAAGGCCCGCTTTGGAGCGATCCTGAAAACGGCTTGTTTGTGCAATACCTGCGTGCAGGCAAGGTTCCTGATGCCAAAACAATCGATGATGTAAAAGATTTTTATCTGTCGCAAGTTCCGATGAAGAAAGGTTGTTCGCCCGGGGATGTTACCAAAGGGGTGCTGTACCTGATGGACCAATGCGGTGAAACCGGTCAGGCTTTACCGGTTACCGGGGGGCAGGTTATGCTAAGTTAGAGGCCCCCTAACCCCCTAAAGGGGGAATGTTGGTAAAGTGATTTAGTTTTGTTTAATATATAAATTTAAATAATCCCGTAAAATTCCCCCTTTAGGGGGTTAGGGGGCAGATCAATAAAATGAAAACAAAAGCAATCAGATTATACGGTAAAAAAGACCTCCGTATGGAGGAGTTTGAGTTGCCACAGATTAACGAAGATGAAATTTTGGCGAAAGTAGTATCAGATTCATTATGTATGTCTTCATATAAGGCATCTTCACAAGGACCTGATCATAAACGTATCCCAGATGATGTAGCGGAGCATCCCGTTATCATTGGACATGAATTCGCAGGAGTACTTGTCGAAGTTGGTGAAAAATGGGCACATAAATTCAAAGCCGGAGATAAATTTTCCATTCAGCCTGCTTTAAATTATGAAGATGGTCCGGTAGGTATATTGAGTGCCCCGGGTTATAGTTATCAATATATCGGAGGAGATGCAACTTATGTTATCATCCCGAAAGAAGTGATGGAAAAAGATTGTCTTCTGGCTTATCATGGTGAAGGTTATTATCCTGCATCCTTGGCTGAACCGCTTTCCTGCGTGATTGGTGCCATGCATGCCAATTATCATATAAATCCTGGAAGTTATATACATAAAATGGAAATTGTGGATGGTGGTAACATGGCTATTCTGGCAGGAGTAGGGCCGATGGGCCTTGCTGCGATCAACTATGTGCTGCGTCGCGAAGATCGTCGTCCTTCACTTTGTGTGGTGACTGATGTGGATCAAACACGTCTCGATCGTGCAGCATCGCTTTATACAGTTGAGTTTGCCGAGTCAAAAGGTATTGATTTAAGATATGTGAATACAGGAAAAATAGAAAATCCAGTGGTCGCACTGAAAGCATTGACTGGTGGCAAAGGGTATGATGACGTGTTTGTGTTTGCTCCTGTAAAGCCTGTAGTAGAACAGGCAGATGCGATTTTAGGTTTTGATGGTTGCCTTAATTTCTTTGCAGGCCCTTCTAATCCTGATTTTAGTGCGATGTTTAATTTCTATAATGTCCATTATGCCTATACCCATGTCGTGGGAACAAGTGGAGGTAATAACGATGATATGGTAGAAGCATTAGAACTGATGTCAAAGGGACTCGATCCGGCAGGTCTGGTAACACATATCGGTGGGTTAGATGCTGTCATTGAGGCAACTAACCATCTTCCCGAAATTCCAGGAGGGAAAAAGTTAATTTATACTCACATCGAAATGCCTCTGACTCCGATTGTAGATTTTGCTAAATTAGGTGAAACCAGCGAGATGTTTAGAAGACTGGCTGAAATATGTGACCGGCACAATGGGTTGTGGAGCCTGGAAGCCGAGAGCTATTTACTTAATAATGTAGGAATATAAACCACAAAAGTCACAAAAGAAAGATTAAGGAACCACAAAATAACAATAAGCCAATAGCTAAGAATTAAGTGCCGAAAATGATAAATAATAAATACTTAAGTGAACTCATGTAACTAATGTGGGTTAATTTTTTTCTTTACCTTTTGTAGTTTCCTTAATCTTTCTTTTGTGATTTTTGTAGTAAAAATAAAAAAATATGAAGCAGTTAGACATCAATTTAATGCATCCGGTGGAGCAGATCGATGTGATCATCGGACGAATTTACCGGAGTGGTATGACCACTACTTCAGGTGGTAATATTTCAATAAGGGATACCAACGGGGATATATGGATAACACCTTCTGGAGTCGATAAAGGTTCTTTAACTTCCAAAGATATTATTCTGATAAAGAAAGATGGCTCAATTATCGGTTCCCACAAACCGTCATCAGAGTATCCATTCCATAAAGCTATATACAAAGCACGTCCGGAACTTACAGCTATTATTCATGCACATCCCCCCGGATTAGTCGCTTTTAGTATAGCACGTAAGGTTCCTGACACGAATATTGTGCCCCAGGCAAGGGATATATGTGGTGAAATAGGTTTTGCACCCTATGCTTGTCCTGGAAGTGAAGAACTTGGTGAAAAAATTGCCGGAGAATTTAAAAATAAAAGATATAAAGCGGTGATAATGGAGAATCATGGTGTTGTGTTGGGCGGTACCAATATGATGGATGCATATCAGCGTTTTGAAACACTTGAATTTTGTTGCCGCACTATTGTTAATGCAGGAAGAATAGGGAAAATAAATGTACTTACTGATGAACAAATCGCACAGTATATCCATCATTTTCCTAATAATATTGCTCACTTTATGGACGTGGAATATCCGTCAGATGAACGGGAATTGCGTTCTGATATGGTTAAGATTATACGCCGTGCTTGTGACCAGGGATTGATGATTTCAACTTATGGTACAGTTTCGGTACGCTGGCACGAAAATGATTTTCTCATTACACCGCGTGATGTTGCCCGTTGGGATATTCTGCCAAACGACATCGTTCAAATAAGAAATGGCATGGCTGAAGCAGGAAAAATACCCAGCCGCTCAGTGGCACTTCATCATCGTATTTATCAGCTTAATCCACATATCAATTCAATTATAAGTACGCAACCAACTAATTTAATGGCACATGCGGTTAGTGGACAAAGATTTGACGTGCGAACGATTCCGGAAAGTTGGATTTTTCTGCAGGATGTTCCCTCAATTCCTTTTGGACTGTTGTACAATGATGTTGATAAAATGGCGAAAATGTTCAACGATAACAGGGTTGTACTGGTAGAGAACGACTGCGTTTTTGTTACCGGAGATAAATTGCTAAATACTTTTGATTATCTTGAGGTCGCCGAGTTTAGTGCCAATTCGCTCGTTATGGCTTCCTCCATCGGACCTCTTCAACCCATGGGCGATAAAGAAATTGATGAGCTAAGAATCGCTTTTAGTGTGAAGTGATATTAGTTGAGAGTTGAGAGTATGATTTTATATGGGATTTATCAATAACTTTTAACTTTCAATTCTCAGCTTTCAACTTATCTGTATTTCCCTGTTTTAAAATCCGATAAAATACTCAGATAGCTCTGATATCGGGAGGTGCTTATTTGATGGCAGTCTACAGCCGTCAAAACAGCGCATCCCGGTTCGTGAACGTGTGTGCAGTTCGTAAAACGACAGTCTTTTGATGTTTTGAATATCTCCTTGAAATAGTGACTTATCTCTGTTTCTTCCATGTCAATAGTGCCGAAACCTTTGATTCCAGGGGTATCAATAATCAATCCGCCGTTTTCAAGTTCATACATTTCTGAGAACGTTGTCGTGTGCATGCCCTTATTATGATAACTGGATATTTCACCGGTTTTTGCCATAGAACTGGGAGCAATTGCATTGATCAATGTCGATTTACCTACGCCTGAATTACCGGAAATAAGTGAGGTTTTATCTTTTAAATAATCTGTAAAGTCCCCAAAAGTTTGTGGTTGTAATGCCGACAACATAAATACAGGATATTCAAGCGAAAGATAGAGCTCTTTTAAAGCATCTGCATAAGTCAGTTCTTCCTCATCATATCTGTCCGTCTTATTGATAACAATACAGGATGGAACATTGTACGCTTCGGCAGATGCAATAAACCGGTCGATGAAGATCGTGGAGGTTTCGGGATAGTTGATTGTAATAACCAATACTACCAAATCGAGATTCGAAGCCAGTATATGCGATTGTTTTGATAAATTCGAGGAGCGTCTGACAATGTAATTCTTCCTGTCGTGAATGCTGGCAATCATACCTATGCCATCCTGATTGACCGAAAAATCAACAAAGTCTCCAACGGCAATGGGATTGGTGCTTTTTATATCCCTTAATCTAAGGTTTCCCTTGATTTTACAGTCATAAAAAATTCCTTCTTCTGTTTTGACCTGATACCAACTGCCTGTGTTTTTTGTGATTAATCCTTTCATTTTGATAGACAGGGCTTATTCTGATATGAAAGATAATTCGTCCATCATTAAAGAAATCTCATCAGAATCAAGGCCGTTAGCTTTAAGATAGAACTTATCGTTTTGTATCTGATTAATTATCAGCTCTAAATTGTTCTTCTGCTCGTATAAACTTTTTCTGTAAAAATCAATGGCAACGGTACGTTGTTTTTGACAAAAAGCAATATGACCTGCATTTAAGTAATCAGTAGCATTGGGAGTAAATGAAATGATTTTCTCGCTATAATATGCTGCCTGAAAAACATTTCCTGAAATAAATGCGCACCAGCTTATTGCTCTCCACAGATCATCGTTGCCGGTTTCTATCTTTTCAAGTTCTGCGTAAATCTGTAAAGCTTCTTTGTGTTTGTTGATGGCGATCAGGCAGTTGGCAATCTGCATTTTTGTGTTGTATTTCCCGGGTTGCAGAAAATCAAGGTGCTTGTAATGCTCCAGTGCTTTCTCATAATTTCCTGATAAACGATAACATAAAGCGATCTTTTTTACCGTCCATAAATCATCCGGCATGATCATATCTGCCTTGATGTAAGCCTCTAAAGCTTCTTTTATCTGAGAGTTTTTCTGGAATGAAAATCCTATTTTCTGGTACAAGGAAGAGGATGGCTGTTTTTCTTTTGATAATTCAAGAAATATCTCCAATGCCTGAGGATAATATTTTTTCGAGAAATAATATTCGGCCGTATGTGTTTTTATATCACTATTTGCAGCCAGCAATTCAAAAAAGATTGTCTGATGCATATCCAGTGAAAAATAAAACATATCTCTGAAATCAGCATGCTGAGGGTGAATTCTGAAAAAACGGAACAAATCCTGAATGTATTGCTTTGCACTGTTCCTGGCAGCAAGATCAGGGTTTAATATCGATTCATCTTTCGTAATTTCTTCCAGCTGCTCCGCTTCTGCACTGAATGATTTACTCATCATCTCGCGCTGACTGAAAGGCATTTGCAAAACGCTCAAACAAAAGGAGTATTTGTCGGAGTTGCAGATGGCACTGTTGCCCAGAAAAGCGGAAATAATCGTTTTGTCTTTATTCTCGAATAATTCTTCTACCGCTGAAAATTCTGTATCGAAAGGAAGAAACCAATGTGCTGTTTCGTTAAAAAACGGGAAATTCTTAAGTGCCGAGAATGTACTCATATATACATCAGCCCCTTCCAATTGTAATTCTGACAGTTCCTGCAGTTTGTCGGCAACGCCGCTTTGTTCGAGAATCTCATTCCATTCCGGATTTTCTTCGTCCCATTCTTCAGATCTCAGCAGGTTTTCAGCTTCCATTTTATCTTTAAGAATCGGGCTTATTTTCATTACTTCAGGAAGGATTTCTTCCTGCATCTTTTTTGTAATACGATCAGTGTCGGCTGTGCCAATGATGAGTATGATGATGTTCTTGAGATTTTCTGTTGTTTTGTTGTCATCGGCCAATACCATCAGCCGGTTTCTGATGATTGGGGAATAAGGTAGAAATTTATTATAGCGGGTCAGTATAAAACACAGGCCAACCAATGCTCGCTGTTTTACGTGCATGTCGTGATGCTGACAGGCATCCAACAATAATATAATCTTGTCTTCATCAAACATCCTCCATAAATTCAGGGTGAGAGCAGAAATAATCAGATTTTTTTCTGCAAATCCCGGATAGTCACGATGCAATATATCATGAAATAGTTTTTTTTCGGCGATCTCCAGTTTAGTGTTCAGCCAGAAAACGAAAAAAAGATCAGGTAATAGTTTTTCAAAATTACCTCTGAGCCTTTTGACTTCCTTATTGGCATTTCCCTCTGCACCTTGTAACAGATGCTTTTGTTGGTGATAATATGTTAGCGAATCAAATAAATCATTGGTGGCACTAAAATGTAATTTGTGGGGGTAATACCTTTTTTGCGTGAATTCAAAGGTAGTGGCATTGCGCATCATCAGTTCCTCCACCATCTTACTGTTAAGTGAAATTAGTTTGGCGATGATTTTATTATAAATAATCTTTCTTTCTGGATCTTCAGTGCCACTGATGAAATATTGCAGCATAAACCGGTAATTCTGCAACAGATCGTTAAACTGATCGCTTAAATCACCCCATTGTAATTCCTGAACCAATAGTTTTGTTCTATCGAATGCTTTCTTTAACTTCCCGTTTAAAAGAAAGTTAGTTGCTGCTTTATGTGTTGATTCAATCTGAGATGCGGTCATTGATGTTTTTTTTAACCCATTTTGCTGATTTTCAACAGTCGTTCCTCGTCAATGATTTTAAGTTTACGTCCGTCCATGGCAATGATCTGCTCATTGACAAAATTGGATAATGTTCTTATAGCGTTCGAGGTTGTCATGTTGGAGGTGTTGGCTAAATCTTCTCTTGCAAGATAGATGCTGATAGTGGCTCCATCTTCTTCAACACCATATTTCTTTTTTAACATCAACAAAGATTCTGCCAATCTGCCGCGAATGTGTTTTTGTGTTAAATTGACAGTCCGGGCGTCCGAAGCACCAAGGTCCCATGCTAATTCTTCCAGAAAACGATAACAAAAAGCGTTGTTGTGCCTCAGAATTGAAATAAAGATATCGGCTTTCAGCATATACACCGTTGAAGCTTCAAAAGCAGAAACATTCGTATTGTACAATTCATTGGCGATGATGGCACGGTATCCGAAATTTTCTCCCGGTTTCAACATACGGATAATTTGTGCACGACTTCCAACACCTTCTTTATACACTTTGGCTTTGCCCGAAGCCAGAATCATCATGTGTGTGGGAGTGTCACCCTCACAGTGAATCATCTCATTTTTCTTGAAATGATGTACCGTATAATTGTTGAGTACAAATTGCCTTTCATCAGGCGTCAATACATCCCAAACCGTCATGATTTCGTCAATTGGTCTGGGAGCAGATACTAACTTTTTTGCCATAAATGATAAGAAAATATGTTAGATAACACTGTTTTACAGCACAAATTTAGTTGTTTTTTAATAAAAACAATATTTATCTGCAAAAAAACTTATTTTTTTTAAAAACAATATAAAAACCGGACGTTTCATTAATTTTTATTTTGCATAAAAAAGTGTTACTTTTGTCATGAATTTGAATAAATTTTCACCTAATGAAATGCATTAAGTTTTTCATAATGATGTTGTTGTTTGGGGTTTCTCAACTGAATGCCCAACAAATTAATTTCGGGGATTCGACGGTGATAAGTTTAATTACCTGTGATCCGGGTGATGAGATCTATGCAAAGTTCGGACATACGGCAATCAGGATAAAGGATACGGAAGGGTTGGATCTGGTATTTAATTATGGATTATTTGATTTCAGAACAGAAAATTTTTATTGGAAATTTTTACGGGGATATACTGATTATATGCTGGGTGTAAGTCGTACAGCGGATTTTTTGTATGAATATCAAACTCGAAATTCTTCGGTATATGAGCAGGTACTGAATCTGGATAGAAATGAAAAAAATAAACTCATTCATTTGCTCAACGTCAACTATGAGCCTCAAAACAGGGTTTATCGTTATAATTTTGTATTTGACAACTGTGCAACCAGGCCACAGGATATTATTCAGGAAGCTGTAAACGGTGCGATCGTTGATAATGTGAACCCTTCGGATGAAACATATCGCGAAATTATTTCAAAATATCTGAACGATGATCCATGGGCTGATTTTGGAATAAACCTGATTCTTGGTATTGATGCAGACCGACAGGCGGGAGAGCAAGCTAATAGTTTTATTCCGGGAAATCTGAAAAATTATTTTGAAAGAGCTAAAGTGTTGCCGGTTGACGAAAGGCGAAGCGAACGAAAACTGGTTGAAGCATCGGAAGTGCTGATACAAGCGGTGCCTCGTCAAAAAGCTGAAATTAATTGGTTTTTTCATCCGGTTACAATCACTTTGCTTTTTTTAATGGTGGGATTGATGCTTACTTTTTTTAAAGAAAGGAAAAATAATTTATACAAAATCTTCGATACAGTTTTATATTTATTCACAGGCTTTGCGGGATTGCTAATCATGGTTTTTTCTTTCTTTTCTGTACATCCTTTGGTGGCAAATAATCTTAACTTGTTGTGGTTGAATCCACTGAATATCCTCGTTGCTTTTTTGTTATGGCAACGTCAAGCAAGGAAATTCTTGTTTTTTTATAATATTGTTAGTTTGGTGTTGATATTATTATACATTGTTGTGAGTGTCTTCTTCGTCCACTCCATTGTTCCTGCAGCAGTACCTTTGTCCGTATTGGTTTTTATTAGGACTCTACGCAGGGTGGAGCGACTCTTGCACATTTTATTTACTCCTACTTCTGACGGATTAAAATGGAAAAAATGAAATTTGCCTGTATTATACCTGCGAGGTATGCTTCAACCCGTTTTCCGGGGAAGCCTTTGGTGAAAATAGGTGATAAAACGATGATTCAGAGAGTTTACGAACAGGCAATCAAGGTGCTCCGCGACGTATATGTTGCTACTGATGATGATCGTATCTATAATGAAGTGCTTGGTTTTGGAGGAAGAGCTGTGATGACATCCGACAAACATCGCAGTGGAACTGATCGTTGCTATGAAGCATATACTAAATTGGGGCAACATTTCGATGTGGTTATAAATATTCAGGGTGATGAGCCATTTATTCAACCGGGACAAATACAAACGCTGATGGATTGTTTTTCTGATGTTCAAACGCAGATAGCGACGTTGGTACGTAAAGTCAGCCCTGATGACGGAGTTGATTTTCTGGTGAATTCCAACCATCCGAAGGTTGTGATTAATAATCAGTTGGAGGCTATATTGTTTAGCAGGGCTGTAATCCCATTTTTAAGAAATATACCTGTCGATGATTATTTGCAACATCATACTTATTATACACATATAGGTATTTATGCTTATCAAACCAGTGTGCTCGAAAGATTGGTAGCCTTATCTCCTTCATCACTTGAAATTGCAGAATCGCTTGAGCAGTTGAGATGGTTGGAGAATGGGTATAAAATAAAAGTAGGTTTTACAACTGAACGTTCGGTTGGCATTGATACTCAGGATGATTTAAAGGAAGTTGAAAGATTGTTTTTATAAAAGTTAATTTTTTATGGCATTAATAAAATCTGTCAGGGGATTTACTCCTGAAATCGGCGAAGATTGTTTCCTGGCTGAAAACTCAACCATTATTGGGGATGTTGTGATGGGTAAGGGATGCAGCATTTGGTATAATGCTGTTTTGCGTGGTGATGTAAATGCAATTCGTATTGGTAATCACGTGAATATTCAGGATGGCTCTGTTTTACATACCCTTTATGAGAAATCGGTTGTTGAGATTGGTGATTATGTTTCGATTGGACATAATGTTACTGTTCACGGAGCAAAAATTAACGATTATGCCTTGATTGGCATGGGAGCTGTTTTACTCGATTATGCTGAGGTTGGCGAAGGAGCTATTGTTGCGGCAGGTTCGTTGGTGCTGAGTAACACCATAATTCCGCCCTACACTTTATGGGCGGGTGTGCCTGCTAAATTTGTGAAAAACGTGGAGCCGGAAAAAACAAATGAAATGAACCGTAAAATTGCGCATAATTATGCCATGTATGCGGGATGGTATAAGGATAACGAATAGGGAAAAACGTAGAGACGTGGCATGCCACGTCTCTTAGTGATAAGTGATGAGTGTATACACGACTACACACGATTCAACAAAAAAGGAATATGATTAACGAAGGCATGGTGCTACGCACCGAGAATCTTTTCAAAAAATATGGAAAACGTATGGTGGTGAATGATGTCTCCATCAACGTAAAACAGGGTGAAATTGTTGGTTTGCTCGGTCCGAACGGTGCCGGTAAAACGACCACCTTCTACATGACTACGGGATTAGTTACGCCAAATGAGGGGAAGATTTTCCTGAATGATGTGGATATTACCAAGTATCCTGTTTATAAAAGGGCTCAGAACGGAATCGGTTATTTGGCACAGGAAGCTTCTGTGTTCAGAAAAATGACTGTGGAAGATAATATTAAATCGGTACTCGAAATGACAAAATTCAGCAAGGAATATCAGCGTGAGAAGCTGGAAACCCTGATTGCTGAATTTAATCTTGAACAGGTACGTTTCAATATTGGCGACCGACTTTCGGGTGGTGAACGGCGACGAACTGAAATAGCCCGTTGCCTGGCTATTGAACCACGCTTTATCATGCTCGATGAACCTTTTGCGGGTGTTGACCCGATTGCCGTTCAGGATATTCAGGATATTGTGTGGAAACTGAAAGATAAAAATATAGGTATTCTTATTACCGACCACAATGTTGATGAAACCCTGAGTATTACCGACCGTGCTTATCTATTGTTTGAAGGAAGAATTTTGTATCAGGGAACTTCTGAAGAACTGGCTGAAAATCCTGTGGTTCGGGAGAAATATCTTGGAAGAGACTTTGAACTGAAAAAGAAGACACGTTTGGTATGAGTGATAAGTGATGAGTGACGTTCTTGTTACGAAGAGTATTTAATAGCAAAATAATGAAATTTTATAAAGATTTTTCTCTCAAAGATTATAATACATTCGGTTTGGATGTGCTGACAAGGTACTTTTACGAATTTGATTCGGAAGAGGATTTGAAACAAATACTCAGGGAAGATGCAATTCGTATAAATAGGTTGTTGGTCGTTGGTCAGGGAAGTAATTTGTTATTTTTGAATAATTTTGATGGAGTGGTGCTGCATAGTGCCATGAAAGATATCAGGGTACTTGAAAAAAAAGATGATGAGGTACTGGTGGAAGCAGGCGCAGGAGTTCTTTGGGATGATTTGGTTGATTTTAGTGTGCAAAACAACTGGTGGGGGATTGAAAATCTGTCGCTTATTCCGGGAGAAACTGGAGCAGCTGCAATCCAGAATATTGGTGCTTATGGTGCCGAAATAAAGGATGTGGTGCAAAAGGTGACAACCATCGAAATTGAATCTTGTAACGAAAAGGTCTTTGATGTGTCTGAATGTGGTTACGGATATCGTCAGAGTGTTTTCAAAAATGATCTGAAGGGGCGTTTTATTGTTACATCTGTCGTAATTAAGTTATCCGCAAAGCCTTTGTTGAATTTAAATTATCAGCATCTTGAGCAGGAAGTGCTGAAAAAAGGAGCGTTAAATCTTCAAAATATAAGAAATACCATCATAGAAATCCGGGAATCCAAACTACCTGATCCAAAAGTGTTGGGGAATGCGGGTAGCTTCTTTATGAATCCGGTAGTTTCAAGAGGTAAATATGAGTCACTCGAACAGCAATATCCACAAATGCCTCATTATAAAGTATCTGCAACCGAAGAAAAGATTCCTGCGGGTTGGCTGATTGAACAATGTGGATGGAAAGGAAAATCTATCGGGAAAGTTGGTGTGCATGAAAAGCAGGCACTGGTGTTGGTTAATTTGGGTGGTGCAAAAGGTAAAGATGTTCAGGAACTGGCAGAAAAAATTCAGGAATCAGTCGCTGTAAAATTTGGCATAACCCTGATTCCTGAAGTCAATTATATCTCTTGAATTATTTAATTCCCAATCTGTTTAATTCCTGCTGGTATTTTTTAGCATTTATACTGTGTTCAGCATATGTAACTGCGAAGTTGTGTTCGCCATTCAGTGTCTCTTTTGCCGTCATAAACAGGTAATCATGTTTTGTGTAATTTAATACGGCATCAATACAAACTGTCGAAGGCAGTCGTATAGGTCCTGGAGGCAAGCCATGATTTTTATAGGTGTTGAAAGGAGATTTTGTCCTTAAGTGCTTAAGAAGAACGCGGTGTATGGTGAAGTCATTTAAAGCAAATCTGATAGTGGGACAGGCCTGCAGAGGCATGTCGAGTTTCAGTCTGTTGATATAAAGTCCTGCAATGATCGGATATTCCTTTTTCTTGTTGGTTTCTTCTTCAATGATCGAAGCCAGCGTCATTACTTCTGTTTGTGTCATCGGAATCGCCGCAGCTTTTGCTTTTCTCTCTTCATTCCAGAAAACATCATATTCTTTTTTCATTCTGTCGAAAAGTTCTTTCGCGTCAATGTCCCAGAAAACTTCGTAAGTGTTGGGAATGAATAGACATACAGCATCATATGGGTTAAGGCTGTATTGTTTCAGGAATGCTGTGTCGTTCAGTGAATTAATGATACTTGTCGAGTCGGCCATGATCAGCGATGATAACTTTCCTGCAAGTTGTTCTTTAGTACGTATATTGTTGATAACGAGTTTTAATGGATCCTGTTTTCCTCCTTTTAACTTACGGATCAATATCAGGTTTGGCATTCCTGCAGTAATCTTGTATCTGCCGGGGCGAATTTTCTTATCGTATCCCCATTGTTTTGCTACAAGATTGAATGTGAATTCACTAAAAAGTATAGATTTCTTACTAAATTGAGCTAAAACATCTTCGTACGTATCATTGTCTGTGATGTAAATATACGTGTCATCATTTTCAGGATGCGTGTTGGGAGCAAGTAGTACATATAAAACAAACATTATAAATGCGCCGAAAAGAACAGCGACTCCATAGAGCGCTTTTTGCAAGGGACTTTTTTTATGAAATGATTTAGCCATTACCTGTATAAAAATATTGTTTTTTTTGAGGATGCAAAAATACACATAAGTTTTTAAATTTATTGTTAACGCTTGTTTGGATAATCCGAATTTCTTTTCTATATTTGCACCCGCAAAAAGCCACACGGAAGTTTGGGTGAGTGGCTGAAACCAGCAGTTTGCTAAACTGCCGATCGGGTAACCGGTCCACGAGTTCGAATCTCGTAGCTTCCGCAGAGACCCTTAAGATTTTAGAATTTTAAGGGTTTTTTGTGTCCTGTAAACAGTTAACCTCGGGCCTTGTACACTTATAAATGCTATTGTCGAACAATATAATTTTTCAAATGTTTTAAATGGCATATGAAAACATTCTCATGAATACAAAACCAAACATAGCCACAATAATAGGAGCAACCGGATTGATAGGTTCTCATTTGCTGCAACAACTATGTGCTGATATTGGTTTTGGAGAAGTTAGGGTCGTTGTGCGCCGTTCTTTTGTGAATACAGATCCCAAAGTGAAAGTTATTGAACTTGATTTCGGTGATTATAATGCAATGAAAAATGCGATTGCAGGAAGTGATGCCGTCTTTTGTGCAGTAGGAACTACCCGCAGTCAAACTCCTGATTTGTTACAATACCGTAAAGTAGATGTTGATATTCCTGTAAATACAGCCAAGGCTTGCGCTGAAACCGGAGTACAATGTTTTCAGTTGGTGTCGTCGGTGGGTGCTAATGCTAATAGCCGGAATTTTTATCTGCAGATGAAAGGTGAGGTTGAAGAAGAAGTTTCAAAGCTTAATATCCCTTCAAAAAATGTCTTCCGTCCATCATTATTGTTGGGTGAAAGAAGTAAGCCCCGTCTCGCTGAAAAAATCGCAGCAGCATTAATGCGACCTTTTAATTTCATAATTCCGGATAACCAGAAACCCATTGAGGCAGCCAATGTAGCCAAAGCAATGGTACAAGCCTCAAAAAGACAAGCTCCCGGTATGAATGTCTACCATCACCGGGAGATGATGCTGGTTTAATTTACTTTCTTTCGGTTTTCTCTTAAATTCTCACAAAAAAGTGTGATTCGCAGAACATTTCAGAAGAATAAATGTTGTAAAATTACCCTGAAATGGGGATTTTTTTGTGTCATATAGTCAGCTATTTTTGTAAAGGAGTTTAAAATACAAATTATGAGTGAACTGATCAATAATTCGTTCGAAAGAAAAAGAACATTAAAGGAACTGATCCTGAAACTACATGCCGGTGAATCGGAACAAGAGGTACGCCAGCAATTGCTGCAAAGCCTTAGAAGCATTCCCTATGGAGAAGTGGTTGAAGTAGAGCAGGAATTAATTAGTGAAGGGTTGCCTGAAGAAGAAGTCTTGGAACTTTGCGATGCCCATTCTTCAGTGCTTGAAGGTCGGGTGGATCTTTCGGGACAGATCGAAATACCAGAAGGACACCCGGTGGATATAATGTTACAAGAGAATAAAGAATTGGGAAAAGTTGCGGGACAGATTTATCAGGTGCTTGAGTCGGTTGAACAGGATGAGAAAATAAATCTCAATGAAGCTGTATTGAAAATCAGGGGTTTGTATAACAGTTTGTTTGATGTGGATAAACTTTATCAACGAAAAGAATATTTGCTTTTTCCTTACCTTGAAAAAGAAGGAATTACCGGTCCACCCAAAGTAATGTGGGGCAAGCACGATGAAATAAGGGAATTGATTAAAGGTAGTATCGAATTGCTTCAGGTGCCGGATATCAGTCGCGATGACCTTTTAGTTTCTGCGGATATGATTTTGAAACCCGCAGTCAGGCAAGTGATTGAAATGGGGCAAAAGGAATCGGAGATTTTGTTTCCCATGGCGATGGATAAATTAACAGAAGCTGAGTGGTACGAAATAAAAAAGCAATCACTTGAAATCGGGTATTGTCTGTACGATCCTCCGAAAGAATGGAGGCCCGACTGGGCTAAGGAAAGCCTACTGGCTGAGATGAATAAGTCTGGAGAACATGTTCAGTTGCCTTCCGGTGGATTTTCAGTGGAAGAACTAATGGCGATAATGAATACGGTACCTTTCGATATGACCTTTGTGGATAAGGACGATAAAGTGAAGTATTTCACCCAGGGAACGGAACGGATCTTCCAACGTAACAGGGCAATTCTGAATCGTGATGTGCGTCATTGTCACCCACCGGCAAGTGCGCATATTGTTGATAAAATTATTGAAGATTTCAAAACGGGAAAAGCTTCCCGAGCTCCTTTCTGGATTAATATGCGCGGTAAAATGATTCATATTGAATATTTTGCCCTTCGCAATGAACAAGGAGAATATCTCGGAACACTTGAAGTGTCACAGGATGTGACTATATACAGAGAACTGGAAGGAGAACAACGCATATTATCTTATTCAAAATGAACACCGAACTCATCATTACCCCCAAAACGAAAGTACTTCAATTGATCGAAACTTATCCTGAACTGGAGGATTTGTTGATCAATATGGTACCGGCTTTTGAGAAATTAAAAAATCCGGTATTAAGAAAAACGGTAGCAAAAATTGCAACCTTGCAACAAGCGGCGGCAATTGGGCATCTAAAGACTGAAGATCTTATCAATACCCTCAGAAAAGCGGTAGGACAGGAACTGACCGATGGTGCTGGAGATGTTCAATTTGTGACAGTACGTCCAGAGTGGTTTGATGACGCAAAAATTACACAAGAGTTTGATATAAGGGAAATGTTGCTTGCCGGAGAGCAGCCTGTAAATCAGGTTATTTCTGATTTGAACAGATTGAATTCAGGAGAAATATACCAATTGATAGCTCCTTTTCTTCCGGCTCCGCTTATTGAAAAAGCAGGGAGTCTGAATATCAAACACTGGGTGAAACAAGAAAAAGACGATTTATTTATCATATATTTTTTACGTTAAAAATTTACAATTATGCTAAGAATTTTTCAGGACACCCACTACCAGTTCAGGGACGAAATCCGTAAATTGTATCTGGATACGTTTTCCCGGGGAGATGCTGCACAGCATATTGATCCTGAAGAACTGGACAATGAAATCAGGTTAACTTATGAAGAAGGCATGATGATGGTGGCGGTTGATGACGAAGATGAGTCGAAACTTACCGGAGCCTTGTTTGTATATCCCCTGCAGTATGATGCCGGATTCAATCCGGAACTGTCGGATGTTTGTGATAAAGTGCATACGCCCTATATCGCCGAAGTGATGGTGAAGGAAAAATACCGGGGACGAGGACTGGGCAAAACAATGCTTAAAAAAACGCTGGGTTATTTGAAGGAAAACCGCTTCAGAGAAGTATTTATTCGTGTATGGAATAAAAACCTTTCTGCGCTCCGGTTATATACTGATGCCGGGTTTCATGTAGTTGGAAAGATTTTTCAATGGAAATGGTTTACCGACCGTAAAACGCGTTTCCTGATGGAGAAACTATATCTGAAACGAGGACTTTGATTCTGTAATAGGTAATAGCGGATAATGTAGAGACGTGGCATGCCACGTCTTTTAGTGATAAGTGATAAGTGATAAGTGATAAGTGAAGAACAGAAAACAATTAACTTCATACGTTAGACTGTAGACTGGCGACTGCAGACATTATAATAATCATGAATTTGAATCAACTGGTTACAAAAACAATTATATTGGATAAAGGGAATCCTGAAGCTAAAAGAGCAGAAATCAGGGAGTATTTCCTTAAAACCTGGGAAATTGACGAATTACTCTACACACAACTGAAATCGGATGAGGTGTTTTATCGCCGTGGTGATCCGTTGCGGCATATTATTCTGTTTTATCTGGGTCATACTGCCGTATTTTTTATCAATAAGATGATGCTGGCCGGGTTGATTAAAAAACGTATCAACCCCGATTTTGAATCAATTTTTGCCATAGGTGTGGATGAAATGAGCTGGGACGACCTGGATGAAAAACACTATCGCTGGCCTACGGTTCAGGAAGTGCGTACCTATAGGGACAAAGCTAAAGAAATTATTCTCGGAGTAATTGATTCGGCTACTCTTAGCTTGCCGGTCAGCTGGAACGATCCATTCTGGATTATTATGATGGGAATTGAGCATGAACGTATTCACCTGGAAACCTCTTCAGTGCTGATCCGTCAATTGCCTGTTGAGGAAGTAGTTTCATGTCGTTTTGGAAATATCTGTCAGGACAGGGGAGAAGCGCCTGTAAATAAAATGTTAAAGGTTCCCGGAGCCAAAGTGGAACTTGGAAAACCTGCTAATCATCCTTTGTACGGGTGGGACAATGAATATGGTGCATACTCGGAAATGGTGAATGACTTCGAAGCTTCGCAGATGTTGGTGTCAAACGGAGAATTTTTGCAGTTTATCAAAGAAGATGGTTATCATGAGTCTACCTACTGGACTGAAGAAGGCTGGAACTGGTGTCAGTTTAAACAGGCTGAAATGCCTTTGTTCTGGAGGAAAAAGTCAGATGGATATTGGTTGCGGCTTGTTGCCGAAGAAATTCCGATGCCATGGAACTGGCCGGTAGAGGTAAACTATCTTGAAGCAAAGGCTTTCTGTAACTGGAAATCTGCTAAAACGGGACAAACCTTTCGTTTACCTACAGAAGCTGAATGGTACCGTTTAGTTGCTCTCACTGCAATAAAAGATCAACCCTATTGGGAAAAGGCTCCGGGCAATATCAATCTGGAGTATTATGCTTCACCGTGTCCGGTCAATATGTTTAAATCAGGTGATTTTTATGATTTGCTGGGTAATGTGTGGCAGTGGACAGAAACTCCGATTACAGGTTTTCCGGGATTCAAGGTACATCCGATGTATGATGATTTCTCAACCCCGACCTTTGACGGTAAACACAACCTGATTAAAGGTGGTTCGTGGATTTCTACCGGAAATGAGGCTACCTTACACTCACGTTATGCTTTCCGCAGGCATTTTTATCAACATGCAGGATTTAGATTGGTGCATTCGGAAGAACCTTTGGTAATACAGGATGAGTCGTATGAAACGGATATTGAGGTTGCCAATTCTTGTGAGAACCATTGGGGACAATCTGCTCCTTCGAATTTCCATCAGCAGTTGGCCTCCGCAATTCGTAAAGAAATTAAAGGTCTGGAAGAGATGAGGGTGTTAGACCTGAATGCAGATACTGGTCGTTTGGCATTTGAACTGGCTCCTTATGTGAAGGAACTGATGGCGCTGGATTTTTCGGCACGTTTTATCCGTATGCCGATTCGTTTGCAGGAGCGGGGATTTATGCGTTACATTGTGAGGGACGAAAATGATCTGGTTTTCTATCGTGAAATAGTGCTGGCAGATACTGATCTCGACAAAGGGTTGGATAGAATCAAGTTCATGCAGGACAATGCCAACAATCTGAAACCTAATTATACCGGATATGATCTGATCATTGCTCCCGGTATGTTAGGCGAACTGAGTTGTCCGAAACAGTTTTTATCGGACCTACATCAGCGTCTGAATGATGGTGGATATCTGGTTATTGCTTCCGACTATGATTGGGAACGCAATCATATTAAGCCGGAGTGTCGTCCGGGAGGATTTAAGAAGGATGGTGAACCGGTTACGTCACTGGATGGCATCAGCGAACTACTCTCCGACAGATTTACGTTGGAAAGCAATCCGTTTAACTTATTTAAATATGAGTGGTTTAACTCCAGACAGCAACTTCAGAGAATTTGTGAAGTTACCATCTGGAAGAAAAAATAGCTTACAGATAAATGGCGGCCAGTTTCATAATCTTAGCAATGGAACTGGCCGTGTTGAACTCTCCCGGCGCTTGTGATTCAACTTCATCAAACTGAATAAGTAATGAAGATTGTTCGTCTTCAGACAACGCTCTGTCAGCCATTCTGAATAGTACTCCATTTTCTTTGGCTATATGGTTCTGAAGCAGGTCGGCATAACCTTCCATATTTTCATAGATGATTTCAAGCGCCTGATGATCACCGTCTTTTACCTTTTGAATACTTTCGGATATACCTTTTACATAGTTTCTTCCCTGTACATGTTCGCTTAGCATCACTGCTACAGGTCCCTGTACCGGAGAAAAACCTTTTTCGCCCATCTTAGGAAAAAGTAGCTCTTCTTCTTTGGCATGATGAATGCCATCGGCAAACTTACGGATAATATTTACTACGAGCTCAAAATGCTCAATATTGTTTGCCTGTTTCTCGACCATCGACTGCATGATTTCTGTAAGTTGCAGGATGTAAACGTGGTCGTGTTCTAAATTTTGTGTTGCTGTTTTCATAATGTTTCTTTTGTCTACGGACTACAGTCTAATATATGAAGTTAATTGTTTACTGTTCTTCACTTATCACTAAAAGACGTGGCATGCCACGTCTCTACGTTATTCGTTATTCGCTCATTTATGCCTGCTGTGCTCTAATTTCTTCGTACGATATCTTTTATACCATATAATGAAACCTGAGATGTTGAGATACAGGGTGAATAAGCCGGTCAGCGGTACAACTAAAATGTATAACTTTCCCATGAAAAACTGATAGAATCGCCCGGTGTGTATTTCCTGAGCAACATTCCACAGAGGCATGGGATTTTTTTGTATGATTTCTTCTGGCATCTCCGGAAATTCTTCTTTATTGAAGGTGCTGCCGGTTCCTTTGTCATAATCAAAAATCAAAGGATATTTACCAAAATGTGATGAATGTCCTGAGACTTTGTGCGCTCCGACAGGATGACCTTTCTTTTCCGGACGTACCCATGGTTTGTTATCAATCAGATCAATGATTTCATCGGTTTTGTAGTTCCAACTAAACAGTCCTTCGAAAGAACCTATCCATAAAGTATTGTCTCCTTTTTCCTCCAGCACGGTTACTCCCATTACGCTCGCGGGTGGTTGTTTCTTAAAACGAACCATACTTTTGAAATTATCATCTGAGAAATAGAACGCTTCGGCTGTTGATACAATGTAGCGGTTTTCCTTTTTAATATAAATGATGCGCCTAAGTTGATCATACCACGGATTAGAGGTGTCGAGCTCCGTGTTTGGAATCTTACCAACTTTTGCTTCAGCAATAGGAATCAGCAGGGGCGGACGGAGAAAAATGCCGGTTGCCGTAGTGATGATAAGTAGAATGATGGTCATATAACCTACCTTGTTATGCCACTTCAAATGCCATTGGTACTGACGCTTCAGTTTTTTTCTTTTATGTTCCCTGTGTTCTTTATTTTTAAGTTTTTTCTTGTTGATAAACATAATAAAACCGCCGACACTCAGAAAGATGATGACCAAAGCCACAAAATCAACCACTAGCTTACCGCCCAGTCCGTAAATAGCGCCACTGTGAATTACCCACAATGTTTTGAATAAACTCACTTTATTGTCGTAACCTGCAGGAGCAGGGAGATTGATTCGATTGAAAGTATGATAATCTGTCGAAGCAAATAAATTGGAACGTGTCAACACCAGTAAGGTGTCGTTTCGTAAAATGAGATCTACTACATTTTCTTCCTTTTCGGGCAATTCAACTTTTTCCCAGATGTTCTTTCCGATTTTGTATATGTGTAGTCCGAACAGGGAACCGGCTGCCAGTGTATGGCTATTCAACTTTAATACTTTTGAGATTTTATGGTTATCGACGCCTTGCGGAAAGCCGTTGTTAAACTCTGTAAAATGACTGAAAAGGCTATCGGTTAGCCAAATGCCAATATTTCCGTAAACTAAAATACTATCGTTTGTAAACTTTTCAGTAGAACGTACTGCAGCAAAATTCCAGTCATTATACGCATAATTGTCCGGCAGGAATTTCCGGTCGATCCCTATCCCAGAAACCATTTTTCTATGGTTCATGATAATGCCGGAGAAACTAAATAAAATCAGAAATATCAGCAGGATAACGCCTAACCAGCGATGGTGTTTCCGAAGAAGTCGAATCATGTTAATCTTTTTAGAGCTCATACTGATTGCAAAGTCAGTAGATTGTAGTTGGTTGATAACCGACGTTGGCAACACGTGATATTATCTTTGGTGTCGGTCGTTCAGTTGTCGGTATATTGCCCCCACTATTTTGTCGGAGTAGGGGCAATGAAAAGTTATCTTATTTTCGTTTCAAAAAACTGAAGTGTTGGTGACCAGTAGTTAATACAATCGTCTGCACCTTTTGGCTTTTTCGTGCCAGAAGCATAAATGATTTTTCCTTCCACTACGCCTTTGGGCTTTAAACTGAAGTTTTCCACTACATCTTTGCCTTTGTAGTCGGTATAACCCGTTCCTACTTTAAATTTTGCAGATTTTGTTTCTGATAAATTGGTGATTTCTATAAGATAATGACAAGCTAAAATCACTTTTTTACCGTATTTTACACGGATTGAAACAGGAATAGATGCTTCACCTTTGTAGGCTTTCAGGTTTACCGATATTGGTTCCGACCATTCTTCCACGCCATTTTTAAATTCAAAGTTTTGACCGCTTGACAATCCGATTTGTGCCGTTGCAGTCATAGCTATAGCAAGAAATCCTGCTATGACCAATGTTTTGAGAGATCCGATCTTTTTCATTTTTATTGATTTTTTGTTATTAAAATTTCCTGTTATTGCTTCCCTGCAACAGGTCAGGTCGTTTTTTTTGAATGGGTTCTGCTCCACTGTTTATATGCAACAACCTTATATAACTTATATGGTTTATTTAATTAACTGTTTTTTTGCAAAAAAAGTTTTCTGCACCAAATCATAGAAAATTATCAGACCACCCAGAATCATCAAGCCATCGGGTAGGGTACGTGCCCACATCCAACCTTTCATTGCTTCAACCGTTTCGCGGAGACGGGCAGTGAAATAGCCGGCTTCCATGGCAACTTCCGATTGATGAATTCCGATGATGTAGGTTGGAATGGTAAAGAGCAAAGCTCCGGCTGTCAGTATCCAGAATCCTGTTTTACTTAATTTATCGTTCCAAACATAATTGTTGGCCAAAGCATTGGCACGTGATGTCAGGTAAAGGAACGCGATGGAGATGTAGCCAAAGGCACCCAGCAATGCAACGTGACCGTGCGGCATAATCAGATATGTACCATGTGAATAGTAGTTGATGGTTGGTGTGTTGATTACCATACCGAAGAATCCTGCACCAATCCAGTTCATCACGGCTGAACCCGCAATCCACATAAACGGCGTGCTGTAATGGAAGTCCTGACCGGAATAGAGTTTTTCCCTTTGATTCTTCCATGCTTCAATGACCATCAGCGCCAATGGTAGTGGTTCAAGTGCCGAGAAAATACCTCCGATAGCGATCCAGTATTCATCGAGTCCCTGCCACCAGTAATGATGACCGACTCCCAATGTGCCGCTCAGCGAAATAAGGAGAAGTTCGAACAACATCACCCGCACGGCAGTTTTGTGGCTGATAAGGCCTAGTGATACTGTAAAGAAAGCAATCACCCCGGCGGCGAACAATTCAAAAGTCAGTTCCACCCACAAGTGAATTACCCACCAACGATAATAATCATCCACCGTGTAGTTCGGCATGATTTTATGTACCGGCATCATACCGGCAATGTATAAAGTGGCAATGGCGAAAGCCGACCAGATGATGGTACTTACGATCGGGTTGTTGGTTGCTGCTTTCCGAATCAGTGAAATGATAAGGATAAACCAGAATACCAACCCAACCACCAGTCCGATGTCCCACACACGACCGAGATTGATCAGTTCGCGACCTTCGTTACCCAGCCAGAACCAGGTTTCACGCATCTGTCCTGTAGCGCCCATGTACAATCCGATAATACTACCAACTGCAACTACCAGCAACGAAACCCAGAGTACATCAATCAGCCATGGAAATTTATGATCGCGGTTGGCTACCCACGGAGCAATTAACAAACCACCAACCAGCCAACCCACGGCCACCCACAGAATAGCAATCTGCGTATGCATGGAACGAAGTACGTTGAAGGGCAATATTCCCTGAGAGATGATGAAGTCTTTACCGGGCTCGGTGTATAAGTGAGCGAGATAACCTCCGATAAACAATTGCACCACAAACAATCCCATCACAATAGGGATATATTTCAGCAGTTTCTTTTGTGAATGGAAAAGCGAAGTCACCTGCAAGGGTTCTTCTAACTTTTCATTTTCATCTTTTTTCAACAGGTATTCATACGAAAGGAAGATAATCAGAATTGTTAATGACCATAAAATCAGGAATTCCCATAAGGAGATCTCATGCGAAAAGAAGGTCAGGTCCTGATCGATCATAGGTTCGGGCGGCCAGTTATTCGACCATGTACGGTCGGTGCCCGGACGTAGAGAGGAGGCGACCAGTTGCGCCCAATCGACAAATGCAGCGATTTTTTGTGCTTCTTCCGGACGGATAATTCCTCCACGGAATGCTCTTTCAGGATCGCCGTTTACCAACAGATTTACAAGATATTCCACATTCTTATGATAAGCAGCAGCAGAGGCATCGGTATAAACCGTCGTTTCTTCGAGCAGTTTTGTTTGCTTTTTGAAATCTTCGGTTACCCTTATTTTTACTGCGCCACGTTCAATATCCGACAGCTGATCATTTGGTCTGCCGTACATTTCCATTCCATAATAATCATAAAGATATACGGCGCGGTAGTGCATAAAGTCAGTAGAAAAGTCGGGACCCATATAGGCACCCATACCCAACATCGATCCCCAGTCGGTCAGGTCGAACTGCTGAAAATAACCTTTTCCGGCAACCACATCGTCGTAGGTGTAAAGTACTTCGCCACTCACCGATTTTACTTCTTTGGGTATGGGCGGGACTTCCTTTTGCAGATTGGCAGTGTAGCGGATGAGCATGGTAACCATGATCAGAGCGATGATCCAAAAGGCTGTGTACAAACCTTTTTTACTCATGAATTTGTCAAGCAATGATTCTTTCATATAAATCTTTTTTAATTAATGATTAAATAATACATTCAAGTGGTATATTGAAATAAAAAAATTAATATTTACTCACGGTCATGATGTTTAAATCTTTGATTGTTTTTTTTGTAAATGCTTTCATAAATTCGCTTCTCACCGGTACCCATGTGTCATGCATGACGCAGGGGTTTTTATCATTGCATTCACAGAAACCGAGAGCACATCCGGTATATTTATCCATACCCTCAACTGAATTTATTACGTCAGCAAGGAAGATTTCTCCCGAACTTTTTTGAAATTTGTAGCCTCCGTCTCTTCCCTGAATGCTGGTGATAAAACCTGATTTTGTGAGATCGGTCATCAACCTGCGCAGATATTTGTCTGATATTTTCAATTCATCAATCAGGTACTTCGCTGAATACAAGCGATTTTCGTCTTTTGCCATAAAGCAAAGGATACGCAGGGCATATTCCGATGTGTTGGAGAGTTTCATTAAATGCTACTTTGAAGTAATATTTTGTGCAAATGTAAAAATAATCTTTTAAGTAGCAAATAATGCAAATAAAATTATTGAAAAAAACAGAGATTATTCATTAAATATCGATACTTTTGCACTGCGAAAAAAAGTGATGTTCAATACAATACCGAAGTGATTTATGAAATTAAACAAATTATATCTTACATTTATTACCATCGTGTTGGTTGCAGGTTCCTGTTCATTGTTCCGGATTATTGATTGGGGCTTTGAAGACAAAAAGGATAATTCGATATATCCTTCGGCTGTGATTGCTTTGGCAGGCTATGATGAGAACAATGAAACAGGCAGTAATGAGACAGCCAAAACTAAATCAATCAGGGTGTTGAAAGATTATGTATCAATTTATTTAGTACCCGAAGAGGACAATACCAAGATTGAAGTTGAGGTAAAGGAATCGGAGTACTGGTATGCTTCGAAAGCAGTGTTTACCTGCAACAAAGCAGATGACAGATATATATACAAACCGGTCATCAATTGGAAATATGATGTATTGAGAAAACTGAATCAGCCGACACCGGTGAATATGGTTGTTCAGCTAACCGTGAACGGGGAGGATGCCGGAGAGCGTTCGAAAACCATTACACTGCGCAGTGTAAACGAATGTGTGTTCGCGATGAGGAACGGGAGCAAACTTATTGACTTCAATATGCTTTTTGCCGCTTATGTGAATGAAGATCACCCACTCATCCAGCAAATTCTCAAGGAAGGTCTCGAAACCGGAATCATCAAATCGTATAAAGGATATATGGGTGGGAATGAAATGGATGTATATGCTCAGATCTTATCCATATGGAATGCTCTCGAAAAGAGGGGGATTCATTACAGTAATATGGTGGAGTCCAGCCAGTCGTCGCCGGTATATTTCTCACAGCGCGTCAGGACAATTGAAGAGGCACTGACCTATTCACAGGCTAATTGTGTCGACGGTACCGTACTGTTTGCTTCACTGTTGAAAGCGATAGGCATCGATCCGCTTCTGATCCGGGTTCCCGGTCATATGTTTCTGGGTTTCTATGTAAATAAAAAACATACGAAGATGGATTATCTGGAAACGACTTTACTGGGAACAGAAGAAGTGGGATTAAAAAAAGAACTCCCGCGGTTTCTGGGAGTCGAATCTTACGACTCTTTCATCAATGCTATTGAAAAAGGCAAAGGGAGATATGAGCAATACAAGGATTCAGCTACTTTCACCATGATTGATATCAAGGAAATCAGGAAATATATCAAGCCTATCGGGATGTAGGTTGTGGTAACTTTTTGGAATACTCAATACATTGAATTAACTAAACGCATTGAGTAAATGTATATTGATAATGATAATTTAGCGTCAATAAATCTGTCCGGTATGGGTCAGATTAACATTAAAATTAAAAGCAGACTGTCCGTTATA
This sequence comes from Paludibacter sp., assembly GCA_034927265.1. GTDB lineage: Bacteria > Bacteroidota > Bacteroidia > Bacteroidales > Paludibacteraceae > Paludibacter. The sequence continues at coordinate 17,544 of JAYFQH010000084.1, read as the reverse complement.
TTGTTTTCCGGCAGCCTGCTTTTGTCGCTTGAAGTTAAAAAAATCAGGTCATTCTTTCTTGACGAGCTTTTTGGTCTCGATCACCTGTCCTGACCGGTCGGTAAACTGTAGATAATAAACTCCTGTTTTCATGTTTAAAGGTAGAGAAATTGTTGAACCTGTGTTATGGTTTAGTTTGTTGTACTCACTGATTGTTTGTCCGGTTACACTGACGATCTTTACGCCGGCTATGTTCCCGTTTGAATCAATATATACTTTATCTTTTGCCGGGTTAGGATAGATTTTTATTCCGGAGGATGCTACATCCTGTAAACCTGTATCCGCCATTTTGATAAACTGAGCTCTGGACCCTGCGCCTGGGAATAACACAGGCAACCCTTCTGAAGATACAATTTCGGATGTCCTTACAGTAATTGTGTCATACGGCAGATCTACAGCGGTTGTTAGCACAATTTTATTTTTTTCAACGGCATCAACCACTGCTGATGAAACCGGAATAGTGTCCGCTATATTAGCGGTTCCTTTATTGTAGGCATACGTTACGATATATTTTGAAGGAACAGCGGCAGATGTTTCATTGATATTATCACTGAAATAGATATTAATTTTATTTTTATCAGAAGATGAGGCTGATGCGACTGTCGGGTTTATTCCAGTATAGTTGGTTGAATAATAAATTCCACCCCAACCGCCGGTCAACACCTTGTTGTTTGGCAGTATTTGCAATGCACCAAGCGACAGGTTATTAAATGAAGGATGCTGAGTCCAGGTGGCACCATTGTCGGAGGACCAGGCCAGTCCGTAAGTACTGGTTGAGAAATAAATATTACGGGAAGCATCGTATTTAATTTGTCGCAGGAACCAGTATTCTCCACCGGTCTGTGGTGTCCATGTGGCACCTCCGTTTGAGGTGGTATAGACAAATTTTTCGCCGGCCGATGTATTGGAGAACACCACTATTCCTTCGTTGTCGTTTTTAAAATCGAAACTCATATAGGTATTTGAGCTTGCCGGTGTGTTGATTGCTGCCCAGTTTTTCCCTTTGTCTGATGATTTGAATAATCGTCCGCCGCTGGTTGTGAAATAGATGGTTCCGTTTACCACTCTCAGATGAATGGATGAATTAAGTCCCCATTCGGCATTACCACTGGCCTGATTGGCAGCTTGTACCTGGTTCCAGGTCTGACCTCCATTGGAGGTAGTATAAATTTCAAAATAATTATTCGGATAAGCATCTCCGATAGCCACCCCTTCGCTGGCATTCCAGAAATAAACGAAATTCGGAAAAGAAGTGGCCGAAAAGGCGCCCGGAAGTTTTGACCAGTTTTTACCTCCATTGGTGGTTTTAAAGACTCCGTTATTAGCTGTCCCTGCCGCATCCAGTCCTGCAGCGATAATATAAGCAGTGGAGTCATTTACAGCAGAGAAAGTTCCCAACGTAAATGCGCCTTGTGCAAACGAACCTATCTGATAGTTATTCCTTACCCATGTTTGTCCGCCATCTTTCGAAACCGAAAGTGATTGATCGGTTTGGTCGCCTACCCAAACGATATTACTGTCGACTACCGAAATATTGTCGATATAGCTTAGCTGAAACGAATTGCGCTGTTGCCATTGTGCATTTATTATGGCAGTAAAACTACAAAGGGCAAAAATTAAGTACAGATTTCTCATAAATAATAATTTTTTAAGAAATAAAAGTGTCAATTTGGAAGCTATAACAGCACGAATGATAATATTGTTCAGGATAATGTTATTTTTATCAACATTTATTTAATAAAAAAGCCGGCGGGCTTTCATCAAAAACCCCGCCGGCTTTTCAATAAAACCCCGCTGGCTATGGAAAGAAAGCCCGCCGGCTTTTACTCAGGAGGCCGCGGGCTTTTGTAGATCATATTACAGCGAGTCAAAAATGTACGAGAAATGGCTCTGCAAATTGTTTGTTTTTTGTATATATTTTCATCTCATCTCTTGCTCATTCAAAAAAAATACTATATTTGCCCTGTGATTAACTTCTCTGTGTAGTCTATAAATACAAATATCTTATAATGAAGGATTATTCAAAAATAATTTCAATTATTATTGATATTATCGATGATGAATTGATCTCACAAAAGAAAGATTTTATAACGTTAAAACAAGCAAATAAATTACTGATTCAAAAAGAAATAATTATTGATGATAGTAATATGTTGAAAAATCTTCTAGAAGATAATAGATTACCCCATGCATATCAAACAGAAACATCACCTGTTCAATGGAGGATCCCTCTTTCGTCAAAAGGTAAAAGAAAAAGGACCAATAAACAAAGAATAGTTGTTGAAGAAAAACAAAAAGAAATTAGCAAAAAGTTATGTCCAAAGTGTGGAGCGGATTGGGATAACGCTATTTTTTCCGGTAACGTTTTTCAATGTCCAACATGCGGTTTTTATTTGGAAAACGGTGTGATCAATGAATCAAATGAAATTAAACCTATCTTAGAACAATCATCAATAAATAACAGTAATTTGCGTATTGATAATGAAGAAGATAAGCATGGTAAATCTCGTTTTAAGCCGGGTTGTTTAATATCTGTTTTAGTGTTTGTTATTATTCTTATTCTTATTAATAATAACAATAATTCAAATCAGGTAGTAAGAAATAATCCTTTTAACTCTTCCGTTTCGCAAGTAAAGGATTATTTGAAAAATGATTATCTGGCTGATCCCGGAAGTTACGAAAGTATTGAGTGGTCTGAAGTTCAGGAAGTTTCGGGTAAAGAATACAGTTATTATGTTAGACATAAATATAGAGCTAAAAATTCTTATGGTGGATATGTTGTTGCTAATCAGCTGTTTTTTCTTGATGAAAATGGGGATGTTGTTGCTGTGGAAGATTATGATTAGTTGCTTTTTATTGGTCGATATAAAAGGTCAATAAGCAACAAAAGTTGAATAATACAGAATGATAAATTTATAATTAATCAGAATTTATAGAAAAAATCACAATTCCCCTTTTTTCATTTCTTACAAATAAAAACTGTACAGATGAAAGAGAGAAAAAGAATCATTCCACGACGTTTTCTGTTGCCAATCATTGTTTTTGGCGGTTTGATAGCAGGACTCGGGGTTTATACCATTTACATGTCGAAAGCACACATGTATTTGTTCGACGACCCGGCTGCCTGCGTCAATTGCCACATCATGACTCCTTATTATCAAACCTGGTTCCATAATTCACATTCAAAATGGACCACCTGCAACGAATGTCACGTTCCTCAGGATAACATTTTCAGAAAATATTATTTTAAAGCCATGGATGGGATGCTCCATTCGGCTGTTTTTACCATGCGTGCTGAGCCCATAGCGATTCGTGCCCGTAAGGCAAGTTCGAATGTGGTCATGGAAAATTGTATCCGTTGTCATGATCAACTAAATAAAGAATTCGTGGGTACGGGGATGATTTCTTTTGATGAGGCACGTGAAGGAATGGGCAAAGCTTGTTGGGATTGTCATACATCAGTGGCACATGGTAAGGAGAGCAGTATTGCCTCCACGCCCAATGCCATTGTAACACCATTGCCCGAATCGCCCATTCCGGCATGGTTGAAGAAGGCGATGAGGTAGTGAAGAGCGAATTGGCAGTAAAAAACATCTACACAATTAAACGTTTCAACAATTAAACGTTTCAACAATTAAATAAAAATACTATGCTACACCGATTATCCGATTTTATCAGCCGTAAACCTGTCTGGGGATGGGTATTGTTTTTCGGCATTATGCTGGTGGTGTTTCTGATTGGATTGCTGGCAGCCTCGATTACCGAGCGCAGGGCGGAGATTGCCAGTGTGTTCAATAACAGAAAGGTAGAAATCAGGGAGTTTGAAAGCCGTAGCGATGTCTGGGGAATTAATTATCCGCGCGAGTATGAAACCTGGAAGCAGACAGCCGACATGGACTTCAGGAGCAAGCATATGGGTAATATGCCCGAAGATGTGCTGGAGTCGCGTCCCGAAATGGTAGTGCTCTGGGCCGGATATGCTTTCGCGATGGATTATATGGCACCACGCGGTCATATGCATGCGGTGGAAGATGTGCGGAATACCTTGCGAACCGGTGCGCCTGATCCTCAAACCCACGAGGGAGAATTGCAGCCGGGAACCTGCTGGACCTGCAAAAGTCCTGATGTTCCCCGCATGATGCATGAAAAGGGAATTAAAGAGTTTTATTCCGGTAAATGGTCGCAAATGGGTGAAGAGATCGTCAACCCGATCGGATGTGCCGACTGTCACGATCAAAACAATATGCAGCTGAACATTTCCCGACCGGGATTAATAGAAGCTTTTGAACGGATGGGGAAAGATGTAAACAATGCCACTGCTCAGGAAATGCGCTCGCTTGCCTGCGCACAGTGTCATGTGGAGTATTATTTTAAAGGAGATGGGAAATACCTTACTTTTCCATGGGACAAAGGTACCACGGTGGAAGCCATTGAAGAATATTATGATGAAGCGGGTCATGTGGATTGGGTGCATAAACTGAGCAAAGCGCCCATGTTGAAAGCACAGCATCCTGATTATGAATTGTTTCAAACGGGGCCGCATGCACAACGTGGACTATCGTGCGCCGACTGTCATATGCCTTATAAAGTGGATGGTGGTATCAAATACAGCGATCACCGCATCATGAGTCCTCTGAAAAATATCTCAAGTACCTGCCAGACCTGCCATCGCGATAGCGAAGAAAAATTACGGAATTATGTGTATGAATATCAGGATAAAGCATTGGAAATCAGGGATAGAGTAGAAGTGGAACTTGCCAAAGCCCACATTATCGCCAAATATGCATGGGATAATGGTGCTACTGAGTCTCAGATGAAAGAGGCGCTTCATTTTATCCGGCAGGCACAATGGCGCTGGGATTTTGTAGTAGCCAGTCATGGTGCTACTTTCCATGCCCCGGTGGAATCGCAGCGTATCCTTGCGCACAGTTTAGATCGTAGTCTGCAGGCACAGCTTGCATTGCAGAAAGTAATATTTGCCTTAAATCTAAAGGGAGATGTGAAAATGCCGGATCTCTCTACCAAGGCCAAAGCGCAGGAATACATCGGTTTGGATATGAAGCAGATTGTTGAAAAGAAAAATACATTCAAAAAAGAAGTGGTTCCTGTATGGATAAAAAATGCAGAAAAGGAAGGAAAACTGACTTCCCGGAAACTATAAATGAGCTGGTGATTTAAGATGCAGAAAGATAATCAGGATAATAAAACTGACGGGAAATACTGGTGGCAGGCGCCGTGGGGCTACAAGGAGAGTCTGGCAATTGTCGCCGGTTTTATATTTGTGGGCTGGCTGCTGCAAATTACCGCGGGTGAGTTCAATTATGAGATGATTCGTTTTCCGGTCAATGTCATTTTATTGTCGTTAGTCCCGGTGTTCATTTTATTGATAAGTCTGAAACGTCAATCAACATTTTTTCTTTGGTTGTCGGGCATTCCTCTCAGTATTACAAATATTGGTGCTTTGTTGTTGATGGGACTCGTGATGGGCTTAATTCCGCAGATTTCCTCAATTGATCATAGTCATACTCTGATGGGTTTTGACGCAATTACCCGTACATGGGCTTTTGTACTGGTGTATTTCCTGACGATTGTCAATCTGACTTGTGTGGTTGCCCGCAGACTTTTACATTTTACCTGGAGAGATTATGCCTTTTTTCTGAATCATCTTGGATTGTTATTGGTGTTGATATCGGCAGGATTAGGAGCGGCTGATCTGCGCAGGTACGTGATGTATGTGGAAGAAGGTAATGCCGAATGGCGGGTGTATAATGAAGATAAAGAGGTGCTTGAACTGCCGCTGGCGATCAAACTGAACGATTTTTATATGGAGGAATACATTCCAAAATTGGCGATCATCGATAAGACCACCGGTAATACTGTCCCTAGTGGACAACCCGTTATTCTGCAAATAGATACGCTGCATCGGAAATTAAGAATCGACAGTTGGGACATCGAAATAAAAAAATACCTGCACGAAGCTATCCGTAACAGCGATAGTACATACAGGTATTTGCCCATGCCCGGTGCATGTCCGGCGGTATTGGTCACTGTGACTAACAGCAAGAATAATATTAAACAAACAGGTTGGGTGTGTTGCGGTAATTTTGCACAATTATACATGACGCTGGAGCTGAATCAGCAACTTAGTCTGGTCATGACACGCCCGGAGCCGAAACTTTTCCGTTCAGATATCGAGGTGTATACTGAAAGCGAAAAAACTGTTTCTCATCAACTGGAAGTTAATAAGCCTCTCAGCGTAGAAAACTGGATGACATATCAGTACGGGTATGATACCGACCGGGGAAATGCATCGTCCTGGAGTAGTTTTGAACTGGTGTACGACCCCTGGTTGGTATGGGTGTATGTCGGTTTGTGGATGTTCGTTGCCGGTTCGGTTTTGTTAATGTGGGAAGGGAAAAAGAAAAAGCACAATAAAGAGCTGGAATCATGATTAGCTGGACTCATTTTATCTTTTTTGCATTGCCGGTAATGATATGCTGGTTAGCTTCCATTCTGTCGGTTCACTTTATGAAACGTAAAGGCTGGACTGTAGCTTTTACAATAATGGGTATCCTGATATTTGCCGCTTTTATTGTGTCAATGTGGGTAGGCATGGAGCGTCCGCCTATGCGTACGATGGGCGAAACTCGCTTGTGGTATACTTTTTTCTGTCGGCGATTGGTTTTGTGATGTATCTGAAATGGAAGTATCCCTGGGTTTTGTCATTCAGTTTGATTGTTGCTTCAGTGTTTATTCTGATTAATCTGTTCAAGCCGGAGATACATTCAAAAAACCTGATGCCTGCTTTGCAAAGTATCTGGTTCGTACCGCATGTTACGGTGTATATCTTATCTTATTCCTTCCTTAGTGCTGCAACTATTGCGGCTATCATCCTGCTGTATAAATACCCGAAACAGGAACCCGATACGCAACTGGCTGCTTTTACCGATAATTTAGTATATGTGGGTTTTTGTTTGCTTATGACGGGTTTACTCATTGGAGCAGTATGGGCAAAAGAAGCCTGGGGACATTACTGGAGTTGGGATCCCAAAGAAACCTGGGCATTTATTACAGCGGCATCCTACCTCATTTATATTCATCTTCGCCTGCACGAATACAAACCAAAACGCTTTACTCTGTGGCTGGTCATTTTCTCCTTTGCGTTACTAATGATTACCTGGAAGGGTGTTAACTATCTGCCGGCAGCACAGAACAGTGTACACGTCTATTCAGAATAGGTCTGCCTGACAACAGACAACAGACAACGGTCTGCTGACCGTTGACTGTCGACTTTATTTACGATACCTGTACGCTGCTTTCCGCAACTTGTCCATAATAGCTATGCCGATTCCTGTTGCGGGTACCGGTTCTGCAAGGATGTATTCCACTTCTGATTCTTCGAGTCGGTGAATGGCAGCGAAAAGATTAACGGCACAGGTTTTCAAATCCTTGTTGGGAGTCAGCAATTCAACAATTTGATAGTTTGCAGTATCTTCACCTGTGAAAGAGAGAAGTCCAGCTTTACTTCGATCGATATTATCCGGCAGATCTTCTCCGAGTATATATATGGGTTTTTCAGGACTGTAATGAGATTTGAGCATTCCAGGGCTCACAATATTGGTTTTCTCACTTGCCGGTAAAGCGTGATAAGGTACGTATGCTTCGATATCTTCTTTAGTAATAAAACCATGACGAAGAATCTCAAAGCCTTTATCATTAAGTGAAATAATGGTAGATTCAATTCCCACCTCAGATTCACCTCCATCCAGCAGATAATCAACGCCCGGAAGTTGTTTGCTGACATGCCGTGCCTGGGTTGGACTCAACTGTCCGAATTTGTTGGCGCTCGGAGCAGCAATCGGACAGCCCGATGCTTTTATCAATGCTAATGCAATCGGATGTTTTGGCATACGTATGCCAACAGTCTCAAGTCCAGAGGTCACAATGTCGGGTACTACTTCGCTTTTAGGTAAAATAATTGTCAAAGGTCCCGGCCAAAAACGCTCAGCCAGCTTGTAAACCCGTTCATCATCGGTAATAGTAAGCTTCCTGATATCATCAGTTGAAGCAATATGTACAATTAAGGGATCAAAGGTTGGACGTTCTTTTAGTTCGAATATCTTTGCTACAGCTATAGGATCGAGGGCATTGGCTCCCAGTCCATATACAGTCTCAGTGGGAAATGCCACCAAATGGCCTTGTTGAATATGTTTTGCTGCTAAAAGTATTTGCGCATTAGTTGTCATTATCTGCGAATTATAAAAATATAAAATAAGACTGCAAAATTAATCCTTTATTTTAAATAATACTTCACATAGGCTTACTAATAATTTTCTTACATTTGCCGTAATGAATTTATTCCAATATGATACACGTTTCTCCATATCCCAAATTAAACAGAGCTGATATTATAAGAATTATGAATGAAATGGGTGATTTGTCCAAACCATTTTTTTTTATTGTTAATTATCATGCCCAATGGGGTTATGTTATTGATGAAAAAGAATTGGATGAAAGTCATATCCGCTATGTTTTTCATGATAATTCAATAAGAAAAATTTATCAAAAGATTACCGACTGGAAAACAGAACCAGTTAAATATAGCGAATATGCCCGGAGATTTGAATACGTAAAACAACAAATACAGGCAGGAAATTCATTTTTGACGAATTTAACACAGCCGACAAAAGTAACTACGAATCTCACTCTGGATGAAATATATGAAAGTAGTTATGCTCCTTATAAATTGTGGCTGAAGGATAAGTTTCTGGTTTTATCGCCGGAGACTTTTGTCCGGATTGAGAATGGTATCATCAAAACCTTTCCGATGAAAGGAACGATAGATGCCTCAATACCTGATGCAGAAACAATTATCCTGAATGATGTGAAAGAGATGGCAGAGCATGCAACAATTGTTGATTTGCTAAGAAATGATTTGAGTATGGTGGCTGAAGATGTACAGGTAACCCGTTATCGCTACATTGAAAAAATAAAAACTCTCCAGAAAGATTTGCTACAGGTAAGTTCAGAAATCAGTGGAGTGTTGCCCGACAACTACCAGTCTCATCTTGGAGATATCCTGTTTAAATTATTGCCTGCTGGCTCTATAAGTGGTGCTCCTAAACCTAAAACACTTGAAATTATTGAAAAGGCAGAAGGTTATGAAAGGGGTTTCTATACCGGAGTGTGTGGGTATTTCGATGGTGAGCGGTTGGATTCTGCTGTAATGATCCGCTTTTTAGAACAGACAAAAGATGGCCTCATATATAAAAGCGGAGGAGGCATTACTTTTCAAAGTGATATGGAGAAAGAATACGAAGAACTAATTCAAAAAGTATATGTGCCGCTTTCTTGAAGCAATAAAATTAAAGGATGGCGTTTTTTTTCGCTTGAAGTTTCATCAGCAAAGGGTAGAAAATACATTTCATCTTTTCTTTCCTGAATATCCTGTAATCAATCTTGACGAATATCTTCAAAAACTTACTTTCCCTGAAAAAGGGACATTTAAATGCAGGATTGTTTATGATTCGGAAATTCGCCAGATAGAATTTATACCATATCAGTTGCGTTCTGTTCAAACGTTCAGATTAATTGAAACGAGTATCGAAACCACTGTTTATAAACCCGAGGACCGTACCGCAATTAATCATGCTTTTGCGCAGCGTGGTGAATGTGATGATGTGTTATTTGTAAAAGATGGTTTGCTTACTGATACTTCATACAGTAATATTGCTCTGTATAATGGTTCAGAATGGATTACTCCGCGTATTCCATTGCTTTATGGAACTCAAAGGGCTTACCTGATTGAGAATAAGATAATTGTTGAAGAAGATATCCCGGCAGAAAGTTTGCAGAATTATCAGAAGATAAGAATTTTCAATGCTATGATTGAATTCGGGGAACTTGAAATTGAAATTTAGTTAAGAGTTGAAAGTTAAGAGTTGAGAACGAAGAATTGATAAAATTTTCAACTCTTAACTCTCAACTCTCAACTCTCAACTATTTTGTGGTTACAAAATTATTATTTATTATTAACGTAATTCACGATCCACTCACCAACTTCAGAAGTCGAATAGGCTTTTCCATTGTTGGCAATGTCTTCGGTTACAACATTGGCATCCATACTGGCAGCAACTGCTTCACGTATAAGAGCGCCTTCTTCCATCATTCCGAATGCATATTCAAACATCAAAGCAGCAGAAAGAATGGTTGCCAACGGATTGGCGATGTTCTTTCCGGCAGCTTGTGGATATGAACCGTGGATAGGTTCGAACACTGAAGTGTGAATTCCTATCGATGCTGATGGCAACATACCCAGTGAACCTGTAATGACAGAAGCTTCATCAGTCAGAATATCTCCGAAAAGATTTTCAGTTACCAATACATCAAAACTTTTTGGCCATTGAATGATACGCATGGCAGCATTGTCCACAAACATGTATTCTGTTTCAATATCAGGATATTGTGGGGCAATTTCCTGTGTTATCTGTCTCCATAAACGGCTAGAGGCAAGTACGTTAGCTTTATCGACCATAGTAACTTTCTTGCGACGTTGTCCGGCATATTTATAAGCCAGGTGCATGATGCGTTCTACCTCTTCACGGGTGTAGACGCATGTATCATAAGCAGTATTGCCATCTTCTGCACGTCCCTGTGGGCGACCAAAGTACATACCGCCCGTGAGTTCACGGATGCACATAAAATCAGCTCCTTCAACCAAATCAGCACGTAGCGGCGACTTATGTATCAGTGAAGGAAAAGTTGTAACAGGACGAATATTAGCGTACAGTCCCAGATCTTTTCTCATTTTGAGCAAACCTTGTTCGGGACGAACCTTTGCAGAAGGGTTGTTGTCATATTTAGGATCACCAATGGCACCGAACAAAACTGCGTCAGATCTCATGCACAATTCGTGTGTAGCCTTTGGGTAAGGTTCTCCTACAGCATCAATGGCACAAGCACCGGTGATTCCTTCTTCGTAATTCAGAGTGTGTCCAAATTTTTTACAAACGGCTTTGGTGACATCCAATGCCTGTTTTACAATCTCAGGGCCTATCCCGTCGCCCGCTAATACTGCGATGTTTAATACTTTACTCATTTTATTTTTTTATTTACCATATAAGTCATATAAGTTACATATAAGTTTTTCTTTTTTGATTCAATAATATAACTGATAAGTTTACAATCTCATGAACGGTTAGAACAAACACTTTAAAAAAAAACTTATATGTAACTTATATGGCTATTAAATATTTATATAATTAACACTGTTTCACAGGAATATCCCCACTTTCGATAATATTCAACATTTTCTCTGTCGCTTTGATTGCTGCTACTGTCTGGTCGCCGTCAAGTCCTCTGGTTTTAAACGTTTTTCCATCAAACTGCCAGGTGATAATGGTTTGTACAATAGCATCTGTTTTCCCTCCCGGAGGAATTACAACTTCATAATCCAGTAATTCAGGCGTCGGTTTATTTAGCTTTCTGTAAATTTTATATAAAGCCTTAGAAACAGCGTGATATTGTCCGTCGCCAGCCGCCGACTGTTCGTAGATTTCCCCGCGAATTTCCAGTTTCACGCTGGCCATGGGACGTAAGCCATTGGTAATGGAGAGACTATAATTCAATATTTTAATAAGATGTTGGTCCTGAGCACTGTTTAGTACATCTGAAACGATGTAGGGTAATTCATCCAGCGTTACCATCTCTTTTTTATCTCCAAGCTCAATAACACGTTGAGTAACCAGCGCCATCATTTCATTGTCTAGTTCAATACCTAACTGCTGAAGGTTCTTGAGAATGTTAGCCTTACCTGAGGTTTTTCCTAAAGCATAGACCCTTTCCCTTCCAAATCTTTCAGGAAGCAGATCATTGAAATAAAGATTATGTTTGTTGTCACCATCGGCATGAATGCCTGCAACCTGTGTGAAAACATTTTCCCCAACGACCGGTTTATTTGCCGGAACTCTTATCCCTGAATATGATTCAACCAGCTTGCTGACAGCGTTTATCTTGCTTTCATCTATGCGGGTTTTGCGTTTCAACTGGTCATGAATGACAGCAACTGCACTCGATAGAGGAGCATTGCCAGCTCTTTCACCCAATCCGTTGATGGTCACATGAATTCCCTTCACTCCTGCTTTCACAGCTTCATACACATTTGCAACAGCAAGATCATAGTCATTATGCGCATGAAAATCAAAATGCAGTTCGGGATACCATTCAATCATTTTTTGACAAAACTGCAATGTCTCCGTTGGATTAAGGATTCCCAGAGTGTCGGGCAACATGAATCTCCTGATAGGTTCGTCTTTCAGGCTATCTATCATGTAATATACATAGTCTTCAGAGTTACGCATTCCATTCGACCAGTCTTCCAGATAGATATTGACGGTAATACCCATTTCTTTAGCATTTGCCAATACCTGCCTGATGTCAGCCACATGTGCTTCCGGAGTTTTTCTTAACTGATGTATACAGTGGTTCTTTGAACCTTTACATAACAGATTCAATACCTGACATCCTGCATTTTTTATCCATTCCAAAGAAGTTCTTCCATCAACAAAACCAAGTACCTCAACTTTTTCTATATGGCCATGATCTTTTGCCCATCGGGCAACTTTTTTAACTGAAGTATATTCCCCTTCAGAAACACGGGCTGAAGCAATTTCAATCCTGTCAACGCGCAATTCTTCCAATAGCAGTTTGGCTATACTTAACTTTTCGGGGGTAGCAAAAGATACTCCTGAAGTTTGTTCCCCATCACGCAGGGTGGTGTCCATTATTTCTATCATGGTTTAACTCCTTTCTTCAAAAACTTCTTATTTCAAAAATAACAATTACCCGGTTTTACCAGAATAAGAATTATTTTCTTGAAACTTCGTATTGTTCTATCAGATCTTTTTTACTCAACAAATAATCAATGTCATCCAATCCATTCAGCAAACATTCTTTTTTGTAGGCGTTGATTTCAAAGGATTCGGTTTTTCCTGTTGCATTGTTGGTAATCTGCTGTTTTTCGAGATCAACTGAAAGTGTCGTTGCCGGATTATTATTTACAGAATTGAAAATCTCTGCAAGAAATTCTGGGCTGACCACTACAGGTAATACACCATTGTTCAATGCGTTGTTTTTGAAAATGTCGGCAAAGAAGCTTGATACTACTACTTTAAAACCATAACCGTCAATTGCCCAGGCAGCATGTTCGCGACTAGAACCAGAACCGAAATTTTTTCCTGCAACTAAAATGCTGCCTTTAAAGGAAGGATTGTTCAAAACAAAATCTGCTTTAGGACTTCCGTCTTTATTGTATCGCCAGTCGGCAAAAAGATTATCGCCAAAACCATTTTTATCTGTTGCCTTTAAAAAGCGTGCAGGTATAATCTGGTCGGTATCTACGTTTTCAATCGGTAATGGAACTACCGTTGATGTTAGTTTTACAAATTTTTCCATACAATTTTTTCTTGAATAAAATTAAACTCTTGGATCGGTAATTTTACCTGTGACGGCAGCTGCTGCTGCAACAAGCGGTCCGGCAAGGATGGTCCTTGCACCAGGTCCCTGACGGCCTTCAAAGTTGCGGTTAGAGGTTGATACAGCATATTTTCCTGCAGGAACTTTATCGTCATTCATGGCAAGACAGGCGGAACAACCTGGCTGACGCAGTTTAAATCCTGCTTCGGTCAATATGTCCAACAGGCCTTCTTCACTAATCTGTTTTTCTACGCCCCAGCTTCCGGGTACTAACCAGGCAGTAACATTATCTGCCTTCTTTTTACCTTTTACGTACTGTGCAAAAACGCGGAAGTCTTCAATTCTACCATTGGTGCAACTTCCCAAAAATACATAATCGATAGGTTTGCCCACCAGCTTTTCGCCTGCAGCAAATCCCATATAATCAAGCGATTTCTGGAAAGAAATGCGGCCTGCTTCATCAATCTGATCTAACGTCGGAATTGATTCCTGAATACCCATACCCATTCCCGGATTTGTTCCGTAGGTAATCATTGGTTGAATATCTGCGGCATCAAAATCAAGTTCGAGATCAAATTTTGCACCTTCATCTGATTTCAGCGTTTTCCAGTAGGCGAGTTTTTGTTCCCATTCTTCTCCTTTAGGAGCAAACTCACGTCCTTTTACATAATCAAATGTTGTCTGGTCAGGAGCAATCATACCACCTCTGGCACCCATTTCAATCGAAAGGTTACAAACGGTCATGCGTTCTTCCATCGACATGTTGCGGATGGCTTCACCGGCATATTCAACAAAATAACCCGTCGCGCCACCTGTAGTAAGTTTAGCAATGGTAAATAATGCAAGGTCTTTTGCTGTAACGCCTTTTCCAAGTTTACCATTATAGTTGATACGCATCGTTTTCGGGCGACTTTGCAGTACACATTGTGTAGCGAGTACCATTTCAACTTCAGAGGTTCCGATACCAAATGCAATAGTACCAAATGCTCCGTGAGTAGAAGTATGACTGTCGCCACAAACAATGGTCATCCCCGGTTGAGTAAACCCGTTTTCAGGTCCGATGATATGTACAACACCATTTTTCTGGTGTCCTAACGGAAAATACAAAGGCATGTTGAACTCGGCAGCATTTTTAGCAAAAGTGTCAAGCTGATTGCGTGAAATGGGGTCCTTTACAGGTTGATCCTGATCAATTGTAGGAGTGTTATGGTCGGCAGTCATCGTGGTTAATTCGGGTCTGAAAACCTTGAGTCCACGTGCGCGGAGGCCGTTAAATGCCTGAGGACTGGTTACTTCATGGCAGAAATGACGGTCGATATACAATTGTGTGGGACCGTTCTCTACGGATGATACTACGTGAGCATCCCAGATTTTATCAAAAAGCGTCTTACTCATATAATTATTGTTATTATTTTTCCTTAAATTTTTATATATAACCATTCGTCTTATATTTTACTTATATGACTTATATGGTTTAAAACATTACTTTACAAATTGATTGATAGCATTGATATAGGCTTCAACAGATGCTGCTACAATGTCGGTGTTTGCCCCAAATCCATAATAGATGACTCCGGCATGTTCTACCTGCATGTGTACTTTACCTACATCATTGCTGCCTTTGTTGATTGACTGAATGGTGAATTCCTGCAATACCATTTCCCTGTTGATAATCTTTTTCAGTGAATTGATAGCCGCATCCACAGGACCATTGCCTGAGGCAGCTGCTTCAAATCTTTCATTGGCAATAATCAAACCGATACTTGCCATGGGTTTCAAGCCAACTCCAGAAGTAACCTGCAAATAGTCCAATTTTATACGTTCTTTTGATGCACGTTCTTTTCCGGCAAGCATGAGAACATCATCATCATTGATATCTTTTTTCTTATCGGCGAGATTCAGAAACTCCTGATAAATTGTATCCAGCTTTTCTCCGTCCACATCTACTCCCAATACACTCAAACGGTGTTTCAATGCGGCTCTACCGCTACGGGCAGTCAGCACGATGGAATTTTTATCGATTCCTACATCAGTAGGATCCATGATTTCATAACTTTCGCGGTTTTTTAATACCCCGTCCTGATGGATACCAGAGGAATGAGCAAAAGCATTACGGCCTACCACAGCTTTGTTTGGCTGTACCGGCATGTTCATCAAATTGGATACTAAACGACTGGTACCAAAGATTTTTTGAGTATTAATGTTGGTTTCAATATTCAAATCTTTGTGACATTTCAATATCATCGCAATTTCTTCCAATGATGTGTTTCCGGCTCTTTCTCCGATGCCATTGATGGTAACTTCTACCTGACGGGCTCCGTTTAATACGCCTGAAATGGTATTGGCAGTAGCCATTCCCAAATCATTGTGACAATGTGTTGAAAGGATAGCATTATGTACCCCACTTACATTTTCCATCAAAAATCTTATTTTTTCTCCGTATACCCATGGAAGGCAATAACCTGTTGTATCAGGAATATTTACGACAGTAGCACCTGCTTTGATTACCGCTTCTACTACGCGTGCAAGGTATACGTTGTCGGTACGACCAGCATCTTCACAGTAAAACTCTACGTCTTCAACAAATTTCTTGGCATGTTTTACTGCAGCAACTGCACGTTCAAGTATTTCTTCCTGATTGGAGTTGAACTTATATTTAATATGGTAGTCTGAGGTCCCAATACCAGTATGGATACGTTTTTTCTTTGCATATTGTAGTGCTTCTGCGGCAACTTCAATATCTTTCTGTACACCACGGGTCAGGGCGCATATGGTTGGCCATGTAACCGCTTTAGAAATTTCAACCACAGAATTAAAATCTCCCGGACTGGAAATGGGAAATCCAGCTTCAATGACATCTACGCCTAACTGTTCCAATGCCTTGGCTACCTGAATCTTTTCGACTGTATTCAGTTGACAACCGGGAACCTGCTCCCCGTCGCGCAGGGTTGTGTCAAAAATAAAAAGTTTGTCCATAATCGTTGTTTTTTAATGAAAAAAACCTTTCTCACTCATGTGAGAAAGGTTTTCAATATCTTTTAAACTTATTTACATACCAAACTCACTCTTACTGCTTTTGTAAAAGAATAATAATACCGAGGAGTAGAATATGTAAAAAGTTGTTATTCATGCACATTATCATATTGCGTGTGCAAAGATACATTATTTTTATAAAATAACAAGAAATCGCCATAAAAATATATTTTTTTTAGTCATAAGCCAAATATCCTACCGGATTGAAAGGCTTTTGATCTTTTTCTTTTTGAGATGCCAACTCTGTTAAGGTTTGATATATCTCGTTGAATTGCATGTTCGTTTCAACTTCTAATTGTTGAATTTTCTGAGCAAGATCTTCGTAACCGATAATCAGTTTTCTTATCTCAACAAATGCCCGCATGATTTGAATGTTTATTTCAATGGCAACTGGACTTCTTAGTACAGAGGATAACATCGCTACGCCAAGTTCAGTAAATGCGTAAGGAGGCCTTCTGATGCCCCCTTTCTTTGAGGTCACAATTTGTGACCTCAAACTATCAAACTCTTTTTCAGTGAGTTGAAACATAAAGTCGGGTGGAAATCTATCAGCATTTCTCTTTACACTCTGATTGAGTATTTTTGTTTCTGTTTGATACATTTCTGCCAAATCGAAATCCAGCATCACATATTGCCCTCTTATTTCAAGAATCTTGTTTTGAATAATTTGCAGTTCCATACAAAAAGATAGTTTTAATTAAAGCTTTGCAAAGAAATAAAATAGATTTTACTTTAATTAAGCAAAACAACAAGTAATTAAATTTAGTGTAAATATTTTTACTTTTTGCTCATTTGAAATTATTCCATACCTTTGCTCCCGGATTTGATAATCAAACGTGAAAAAAATAATTTGATCTGTCTTATCCCTGGGGGTGCCTTAATAAATACGGGCTGAGATCATACCCTTTGAACCTGAACGGATAATGCCGTTGAGGGAAGAAGCAAATCTCCGTTTTAATTTTTTTGGACTCTCAAAATAAATTATTAATTCATTCATTT
>JAYFQH010000066.1:0-5665 GCA_034927265.1 Paludibacter sp. | reverse complement strand
CAGTTGGAGGCGGAAAGGGTTAAAGTTTAATGATACAAACCTTCGAGGGCACGTTGGGTGCCATAATCACTCAAATATTTTTCTGCTTCTTGTAACGAACTCACCGCCGGATTCAGGTTGTGAGATTCAGAAATTAATAATCAAAGCATTGCTACGTGTTTGCGTACGTTTGCGAGATGTTCAGAAAAGGGTTTGTTTTGTCTTGCCGTCTGCATATTATAATCGGCTTGCATACGGATGAAAATCCCGTCATCAATACCCAACGCAGCTTCAAAGATTAGTGCGTATTCGTTTGCTACTGGACATTTGAATTTAACACTTCGTTTAGTACAATATTAACTAAATCCTGTTTACACAGTATATGGGATACTGTAGAAAAAGGAACACGATTTATTTTAGATGCATAATATATTTAACTTTCCGTGTGTGAGGTGCTTATAAATAAGATTTGTTTTTTCATTTATATTTTCGTATCTTTGATAATTATATTACCTTTGCAGCCAATTTATGAGGAATATCTCATAAAAACAAAGTATTTTTCTTGTCTCATTCGAAATTTTATCTTGTCTTTTTGAACAAATATAATTTCAAATCTGTTTTTATTTATAATCAAATACAACTCTTATGTGTTTAGGAATGACTGTCAACAAAGATTTAATTGGCAATCTCATAATCTACATTGTCGATTATTGTAAAAATATCTCGATGCCCCTATATCAAACAAAACTTATTAAACTACTTTACTTGATTGATGAGGAGTCTGTACGTCAAAATGGAACGCCAATTACTTGGCTTGATTATGATGTTTGGCAAAAAGGTCCTGTTCCTTCGGATATATATTTATCCAAATTTCCAAATTTAAATAAAGTCAATGAATATGTATCGTTTGAGGAACGCTCAAAAAAATTCTTAGTTGTAAAAAAGAAAGAATTTAACGACAGCAATTTTAGTGAGGTTGATTTAGAAATAATCGACAAGGTTCTTAGTGTTTATGGGAAAAAAACCTCTGATGAATTAATTGAGATAACTCATAAACCAGGTTCATTGTGGAGTAAGGTTGTTGAAGAAAAAAATATAAAATTTTCGCATGAAAATCACACATCTGATGAGAGTATTGATTTTCTTCAACTTATAGCAGCAGACGATAAATTCAAGCGATTTAATTACTGGGCTGCTCGTGAATGCCTCGAAACGAATTTGGCATTATGATTTGCCCCGCAGGTTCAATAATACACATTGAAAATTTTGTTCTTAGAGATGGTAGCTCTAAGAACAAATTTTTTATAGTACTTGCCAATACTGATGACAATGCACTTACATTATTAAGTATGACAACCTCAAATCAAAGTGGTGCATATTTTAAATTTGATGATATTGAAATAAAACACGGTGCAATAAAAGATTTAACTGGTAAAACTTTTATGTATTGTATTCCTAAAGGATTGGTTGTTGGTGTTAATAATAATTATAAGTTTTCAAAAGACACCTTCTTCTTGGCACAGTATTCTTTCAGTGAATTGGACTGTGAGCAAATGCATAAATATAATGTTAAGATTTTGGATCAAGTATCGAAAGAAGAACTTAATAATCTTATCTATACTTTGTATAGTAGTCCTTACATTAAAAAGAACTTCAAGCAAAAGTTAGAAATTATTCTAACACTTCTAAATTATTAAAAGTCTCACATTTCTTTCAGCAAATTCACCTCACAATTAAAGCGGGTCAGGCAAGCCTGAAAGTTAATTGCGGGCAACTCAGCAGGACAAATGCCAGCCACAAAAAATCCCCACCATTCGTACCTCATGGCTTGCATGGTCTTTTTTGTGAATTCCGCACAATAAATGTCGTAGAATAATTTCCGGTTGATCCCCGATTGATCTAAAGTACTTGATGTTATTTTTCAGGATACCACAACTTTTCCGATTGATCCTCTAAAATTAGGTTGACAAAAATAAAAAATAAAAAAGCCAGTCATCTGATTAATAGATGATTGGCTTTTTTCTCTGTACCCAGAGCCGGGATCGAACCGGCATGGAAGTGAATCCACTGGTGTTTGAGACCAGCGCGTCTACCAATTCCGCCATCTGGGCATTGTTGCGGGTGCAAAGGTAATAGATTTTTTTAATTTCTCAAGGCTTTGATAAAAATTCTTTTCTCTTCCCTGAAAAAATATCGTAACGGTTGAAAAGGCAGTCCAGTGCCCCGTTCAACAGCCTGACTTTCTTCGCGGGTTTCAGTCCTATCCTATCGAGCAAACTCTCCTCGGAGCTAATGACCCATGCTGAACTACCGGCAAATTTATGTTTTAATACCGTGCCGAACGTACTGTAGATTTCAGCAATGTCGTCGGTGTTGAGTCGCTCTCCGTAAGGGGGATTGGTGACGATCAGGCAGTTTTCGGCAGGCGGTTCCAGTTGAGCAACCGGTTTAACCTGTAGTTCAATATATTTCCCGAGACCGGCGCTTTTGATGTTTTCGGTTGCGACTTCGATGGCACGGCGGGAAATGTCGGAACCATAGATTTTGAAATCGAAGGGCCGTTCGTTACTATCGTCCTGATATAAATCATCGAACAGTTCTTTGTCGAAGTCCTTCCAATGTTCAAAGCCGAATGATGGACGGTACAATCCGGGCGGTATGTTCAGCGCAATTAAAGCTGCTTCGATCAGAAAAGTTCCCGAGCCACAAAATGGATCCAGGAAATTGCTTTGACCTTTCCATCCCGCGATGAGCAACATACCTGCTGCCAGTGCCTCGCTGATGGGAGCCTCCGTTTGGTTTACGCGGTAGCCTCTTTTATGCAGCGATTCTCCCGAACTGTCAAGTGAAATGGTACAGCGGTTTTGGGCTACGTGAACATTGAAAGATAATTGCGGATTATCAAGTTTGACCGACGGACGGTTGTTGAATCTTTCTTTAAACCAATCCACTATGCCGTCCTTTACACGATAAGCTACAAACTTCGAATGATTGAGTTCTTCTGAAAAAACGGTAGCATCAATGGCAAAAGTAGTACTTAAATCCATGAATTCCGTCCAGTTGATTTTCTTTACTTCTTCGTAAATCTCATCAGTAGTACCTGCCCGAAAGGTAGCAATAGGCATTAAAATTCTTATTGCCGTACGTAACTGCAGGTTGGCTTTGTAAAGCAATGCCTTGTCTCCCGTAAATGCTACTGCACGGCGCTGAATTTCTATATTATCCGCCCCAAGAGCAATAAGCTCCGTGGCAAGCACTTCTTCTAAACCTTTAAAGGTTTTGGCAATGTATGGTTGTTGATTCAATGGATGATTGTTTTATCGTTTATCACTAAGAGACGTGGCATGCCACGTCTCTACGTTATTCGTTATTCGCTAAAAAGACTATCTTTTCTGCACTAATTTCGCTCCCGGCGGCACATCCTGATCCACCCAGATATTACCGCCGATGACAGCTCCATCGCCTATGGTGATATTGCCGAGGATGGTGGAGTTGGAATAGATGATGACATTGTTTCCAATTTTTGGATGGCGGTCGATGCCTTTGATAGGATTACCGTTTTCATCTAAAGGAAAACTTTTCGCTCCTAATGTTACACCCTGGAACATCTTCACATTGTTACCAATACGTGCTGTTTCTCCGATTACTACACCGGTACCATGGTCGATGGTGAAGTACTCACCTATGGTGGCGCCGGGATGAATGTCGATGCCGGTTTCGGAATGTGCCATTTCGGTGATGATTCTGGGAATTAACGGGACTTCGGCCACTAAAAGAGCATGAGCTATACGGTAACTGCTGATGGCCCGGATACCAGGATAACAAAAGATGACCTCCCCAAAGCTTTTAGCAGCAGGATCGCCGTTGTAAGCGGCAACAATATCGGTGTAAAGTTGTTTGCGGATCTCGGGCAATTCTGAAATGAAATTGACTGATTTTTCCTGGGCGATCAGATCGATTTCACTACATATCTGTTTCTCAGTAACCGCATCGAAGCATAATCCGGCTTTGATTTGTGAACTTAGCAAAGAATGTAATTTGTCTATGTTCACACCGATGTGGTAGAGCATAGTTCTGCTGTTCACTCCTGAATCGCCGAAATATCCCGGAAAAAGTACCGCACGGGTCAGAGATACTATTTCAGATAAAACATCGACAGAAGGCAGCGGATTGTTCTGCAGATGTTTGTGGCAAACCTCACGGATATTTTCCGTTTCGGCAAGTTGCCTGATGGCCTCTAATGTTCTTTTTGAGTTCATATTGTCTCTTTTAATACCTACCCTAAAGGTTGGATTATACTTTTATCTTTTGGCGAAAAAGTTGTCAATTTGTTTGGTTGCATTTTTGAGTCTTTCTTCTCCCAGACCATGGATGCAAACAAATGGTTTTCCCAAATGCTCAATTTCCGATTTATACCGATCGAAAAAATAGTCCCTGTCATTACCATGTTCCCTCACAGGATCGGGTTGCCAGGGTAAATCCGGTTCGCACAGCAAATATAAATCAAAAAAGCCTGTTTTTAATCTTTCGTCCACAAAATCCGGGACAGATTGAAAACAGTAATCGAACCATATCTTCGTTATAATCAGATCAGTGTCGAAAAAAACAAAAGGTTCAGGATGGGCTTCTTCATATGTTAATTCATAGTCAATTTGCTTTCGGGCAATGGTACAAACATCATCAAAAGTATAGTGGCGGTTGAGTTGTTCTACATAACTTCTGGCGTATTCTTCCACCCAGGGTGATTGGTAATGCGTTGCAAGTTTTTTCGATAATTCTGATTTGCCGGTTGATTCCGGACCGACTACCGCTATTCTGTACATTTTTATTATTTTTGCCTAAAATTCAATTGAATGCGCAAATTTACGATATTTATTCTGCTTATCAGCAATTTTTTTGCACTCACCTCGGGACTGTCAGCTCAAAATGCCGACATTGAGCTTTTGAAAAAAATCAATCGTACTGCTCCCGGATTACGACCGGTTTCCGCTTTTATTACAGAAACGGCAAATCCAATCAGTCTGGCGATCCCCATTGGCATGGGGGCATATTCGTTGATCAATAAGGATAAAGACTTATTTAAGGATGCCTTTTATGTTGCTTTTTCTTCCGGAGTGAATCTGGGGATGACTGAACTGCTTAAAAGAACTATCCGCAGAGAGCGCCCGGCAACGACATACCCAGGTGAATTGTATGTTTATGAAATACGTACCGACTATGCAATGCCTTCGGGACATACTTCCGGCGCCTTCGCCACTGCTACTGCCCTGAGTCTGAAATATCCCGAGTGGTATGTTATTGTGCCGGCCTATGTCTGGGCGTCGTCGGTAGGGTTGTCGCGTATGCACCTCGGATTGCATTATCCGACGGATGTGCTGGCAGGTGCAGCACTTGGGGCCGGGAGTGCTTTTATTACCTATAAAATAAATGAGTGGTTGTGGGATAATTACGACATCAAAGGATGGAGGATTGTGAAAAAATAATGTTGTAAAACATACAATCACCAATAACATATTTCAAAGAGATTTCATACATTGCCGTTCGATTTTTTAACAAATGCTGAAAATTTTTTCAGCATTAATCTTTTTAATTTAATTTGTATGAAAGAATATCAGTCAAATGCAATTAAGAACATCTCTTTGTTGGGAAGTTCTGGCACTGGGAAAACCACTCTTGTGGAAGCGAT
>JAYFQH010000050.1:0-9267 GCA_034927265.1 Paludibacter sp. | reverse complement strand
ATTATCATCAGTGGTGGTACAGGGTGCAGCGAACGACTGGGAAAATCCCGCAGTGTTTCAAATCAACCGCTTACCGGCCAGAGCTACCTTCATGAATTATTCCGACAGGGATGCTGCCATTCGGGATAACTATGAACGTTCACCCTACTACATGAGTCTATCAGGAAAATGGAAGTTCAACTGGGTGCCGAAACCTGCCGACCGTCCTGTTGATTTCTACAAAAATGATTTTGATGATAGTCGCTGGGGTGAGATATCTGTTCCGGGGAATTGGGAAATACAGGGACATGGTACCCCTATCTACACCAATGTAACTTATCCCTATCCCAAAAATCCACCTTATATTCCGCAGAATGATAATCCTGTAGGCTCCTATATCAAAGAGTTTGTAATGCCGGCATCATGGGCAAACCGTAAAACATTTATTCATTTTGAAACGGGAATGGCTGCTATGTACGTTTGGGTGAATGGAGAAAAGGTCGGTTATTGCGAGGGAATGAAAAACCCTGCTGAATTTGATATTACTCCTTATGTGCGTCAGGGAAAAAATAAGATTGCCGTTGAAGGTTATCGCTGGAGCGATGGATCCTATCTTGAAGATCAGGACTTCTGGCGCCTATCGGGCTTCGATAGGGGTGTTTATCTTTATAGCACCGATCAGGTGCGTATTACCGATTTCTTTGCAAAACCGAAATTAGATGCCAATTATAAAAACGCGGATTTAACCGTGGAAGTAAAACTGGATAACTTTAGTGGAAAAGACCGCAAAAGCTATCTGGAAATGGAATTGCTGGATCAGAATGGCAAAGCTATAGCTACAAAAGGAATGTGGGTGAACCTGAAAGCCAATCAGGCAAATCAACAAATATTTACTCAAAAGGTAAATAATCCCGCTCTCTGGAGTGCCGAAACACCTCATCTGTACACATTGATACTAAGCATCTCCGACGACCAAAAGAAGAACATTGAATATATATCGCACCGTATCGGCTTCAGAAGTGTGGAAATTAAAAACGGTGTGCTGTTGGTGAATGGTAAATATGTATATCTAAAAGGGGTCAACCTGCACGAGCATCATCCGGTTA
This sequence comes from Paludibacter sp., assembly GCA_034927265.1. GTDB lineage: Bacteria > Bacteroidota > Bacteroidia > Bacteroidales > Paludibacteraceae > Paludibacter. The sequence continues at coordinate 8,182 of JAYFQH010000050.1, read as the reverse complement.
ATGGGCATGTGGTCGACCGTGAAACCATGATTGCCGATCTGAAACTGATGAAACAATTTAATGTCAACGCGGTACGTACCAGCCATTATCCTCAATCAACTCTGTGGTACAAACTGTGCGACGAGTATGGTATTTATCTGGTAGATGAAGCTAATATCGAATCACACGGAATGGGCTACGGACCGGAAAATATGGCTTTCGATCCGGCCTGGGATGCTGCGCATCTCGACAGAACTTATAGTTTAGTGGAAAGAGACAAGAACCATCCTTCGGTGATTATATGGTCGCTGGGCAATGAAGCCAGCAATGGCGATGTGTTCAAAAAGACCTATCAGTGGATCAAAGATCGTGATAAAAACCGTCCGGTGCAGTACGAACAAGCGAAGGAAACGGAAGCAACCGACATTGTTTGTCCGATGTATGCCAGCATCGACAAAATAGCTGAATATGCACAAAAGAAGGATATTTACCGTCCGTTGATCTTATGCGAATATTCGCATGCCATGGGCAACAGCTCGGGTAATATCAAGGAATACTGGGAAACAATCCGCGCTCACCGTGCCTTGCAGGGCGGTTTCATCTGGGACTGGGTGGATCAGGGCATCCTCACCAAGGACGAAAACGGGAATAAATACTACGCTTACGGGGGCGACTTCAATGCCAAACATTACCCGCATCAGGAGAATTTCTGTATGAATGGTGTGATTTGGCCAGACAGAACACCAAACCCACAACTTTTTGAAGTGAAAAAAGTGTATCAGAACATTCATTTTAAAGCGAAGGATTTACAAAAGGGACTTATTTCTGTTCATAATGAATTTGTATTTACCGATTTGAACGCTTTCCGGTTCAAATGGGAGTTGTTGAAGAACGGAGTTAAAATGAACGAAGGTGATTTTTCAGTAACACTGGCTCCTTTTGGCGATAAAGATGTGCAATTGAATCTACCGAGAGTGGACGTAAAAGAAGGAGAAGAATATTTGCTGAACCTTTATGCCTTCACGGTAAAAGGGACTGATCTTGTTCCAGCCGGACATGTATGTGCCTACGATCAGTTGGTTTTTGCGGATAATAATTATTTTGCACCTAAACAGCAGGAAAAATCCTCTGTAAAGCCTTCGGTAACAAGGAAGAATAATAAGATTGAAGTCAAAGCCGGCGATGTAGTGGCCATCTTTGATATAGCAACCAACTATCGTTTAAAAGATGCTTCATCCGGGCTGATCAGTTATCAGAAAAATGGAAAAGAAGTGTTGAAGCAAGCGGTAGAACCGAACTTCTGGCGTGCACCTATCGACAATGATTTTGGTGCCGACATTCAGAGAAGATTAAATGTATGGCGTGCAGCAGGCAACAACCGACTACTTAAGAATGTGGAGGTAAAAGAAGAAAATAATTCGGTGGCAGTCATCTATCAGTACCGGTTAACCGACGTTTCTGCCGATTATACACAAACTTATACGGTGAATGGTAACGGGACCATCAAGGTGAATGTTCAGTACAAAACAACGAATACTGATATTACAGAAATTCCCCGCTTCGGAAATCAGATCATCCTGCCGGTGGAACTGGATAATTACCGGTATTATGGTCGGGGACCGGTGGAAAACTACGTGGATCGTTGTGCCGGCGCAATGCTGGGAATCTACGAAAGCAAGGTTAAGGATCAATATGTGCCTTACCTGCGTCCACAGGAAAATGGAAACAAAACGGATGTTCGCTGGCTGACACTTACTGATAATGCAGGTTTTGGTCTGAAAGTAGAAGGTGTTCAACCGATGGGCGTGACGGCCCTGCATAATGCTTCCGAAGATTTTGACCCGGGACTTACAAAGAAACATCGTCACCTTAACGATATCTACCCGCGTAATGAAGTAGTGCTGAATGTCGATCTGTTTCAGCGCGGTATCGGCGGTACCAACTCATGGGGGCAGTTACCGCTTGATCAATACCGTTACGCGAACAAAGATTATCAATTCAGTTATACATTATCAATCATACAATTATGAACAATACAAAAGTAATTCTGAATGGGTTGGGCGCGATGCTGATAGCATCGACTTCCTGTGCCGGAACAAAAAACACGCAGCCGAATATCGTTTATATTCTTGCTGATGATCTTGGTTACGGAGATGTGGGGTGTTATGGTCAAAAATATACTCAAACGCCTAATATTGACAAACTGGCTGCTGAGGGGATGTTGTTCACCCAGCATTATGCGGGATGTACGGTAAGTGCACCCTCGCGTTCGTCGCTGATGACGGGTCTGCATACGGGACATACCTATATCCGGGGAAATAAAGAAGTAAAACCAGAAGGACAGGTGCCGCTTCCTGAAAGCACCTTTACAGTGGCGAAAATGCTCAAACAGGCCGGATATGTCACCGGTGCCTTTGGCAAATGGGGCCTGGGTTCTCCCGGTAGCTCCGGAGATCCTAACAAACAGGGCTTTGATGAGTTTTATGGCTATAATTGTCAGCGCCTGGCGCATAATTATTATCCTTATCACTTGTGGCACAACCAGACAAAAGTGGTACTCGAAGGTAATGCTGGGACGAAAAAGGAACAATATGCGCAGGATCTGATACATCAGCAGTCCATGCAATTCCTCCGGAAAAACAAGGATAAAACTTTCTTTATGTTTCTTCCTTATGTGCTGCCTCATGCCGAACTTACTTCTCCGGAGGATAGCATCCTCGGTTTGTATAAAAACAAAATGGAAGAAAAGAAAGCTTATAAAGGTGTTGATTCTCCTGAGAGAGAAGGATATAAGGATGGCTCCTACGGTTCTTCTGCCAATCCACATGCCGATTTTGCTGCCATGATTACCCGGTTGGATGCTTACGTTGGCGATGTGGTAAAGGAATTAAAAAGGTTGGGATTAGATAAGAATACACTGGTAATTTTCACAAGCGATAATGGTCCGCACCGTGAAGGCGGAGCTGATCCTGATTTTTTCGATAGCTATGGACCTTTACGTGGAATCAAACGAGACATGTTCGAAGGCGGCATCCGTGTACCGATGATTGCTTCCTGGCCGGGAAAAATCAAGGCAGGAGTTACCACCGATCATATTTCTGCCTTTTGGGATATATTGCCTACTTTTAAGGAATTGGCAGGCGTAAAAACTCCGGTTGAAACCGATGGTATTTCGATGGTACCCACCCTGTTCTCTCAAAAAAATCAAAAGGAACATCCGTATATGTACTGGGAATTTCATGAAGGAGGAGGAAAAATCGCGGTTCGCAAAGGCAACTGGAAAGGGATCAAGCTGAATTACGGAAAGGAGCCAGATGCTCCCATGTTGCTTTTCGACCTTTCGAAAGACATCCATGAGGACAATAATGTAGCAGCCGAACATCCGGAAGTAGTGGCGGAGTTGGAAAAAATAATGAAATCAGCCAGAACTGAGTCAAAAATCTTTAACTTTGGGTCGCCAACGATCATCAAATAATATTGATTTCGTGTAGGCGATTATCCGGCAATGATTCTACGATTTTCTTGTAGTTGATTGTCCAATATTGATTCTAAGGTATTTTTGGCTGAAAGCCAATTATATCTCAGCAGAATCAACGGGGGTACAAAATGTACCATTCTATGTTTTGGCTGATAGTTTTAGTAACTTTAAGGTACTTTTTGGTAGTACAAAATGTACCATTCTATGTTTTGGCTGAAAGCCAATTATATCTCAGCCCAATGGCAACGCCTTGGGTAAACGAAAATAAAAAATCAATATTTGCCCTGAAAGGGCAATATATCAATATTACCCTTTCAGGACGTGTATTATAAATATCAATATCAATATTATCCTTTCAGGATGTGTATTTTAAAATCAATATTGTCCTTACAGGACGTTTGTTTTTTAATATCACCATGAAACCCAAGGCGTTGCCATTGGGCTGGGATATATTGCCACTTCGTGGCGAAAGAAATGGACAACTAATATTAATCTGTGTAAATATTTCCTCTTTATGCTCAACTGCTTTAAAACAACCATTATTTTCTTTTTGCTCACAATGATGCAAATGGTAAGCGCTGCATCATTGCTTGTCGAAACTGAAAGCTTCAAAAATAAAGGCGGATGGGTGATAGATCAACAGTTTGTTTTTCAGATGGGATCACCTTATCTGCTGGCGCACGGCATGGGGAAACCGGTTGCAAATGCGACTACTGAGATCGAATTTCCCCAAAAAGGAAGCTACCATGTATGGGTGAGGACGATGAACTGGGCTCCTGGCAACTGGGAAGCACCGGGAAGATTTCGTCTGATCGTCAACAAGCAGGAAATGAAGACGGATTTGGGTATTAATGCCGGATGGAATTGGCAATATGCAGGAAAGGTCAGTATCAGAAAAAAAACAGTTGTGCTGGAGTTAAAAGACCTTACAGGTTTCGAAGGCCGGTGTGATGCAATTTATTTTTCAACAAAAAAGGAAACGCCTCCCGATGAATTGAAAAGTCTGGAGATCTGGCGAAAAGAACAGAAGTATTCTGAGAAAGAAAAAGTCAAACTTCAGAAATTTGACTTAGTTGTGGTGGGTGGCGGTACAGCGGGCTGTGCTGCTGCCATTGCCGCTGCCGAAAAAGGACTCAATGTGGCGTTGATACACGACCGACCCGTGTTGGGCGGCAATGCCAGCGGAGAGGTCAGGGTACATACGCTGGGGCAGTATGGCTTTTTCGAACGTATTATTCAAAAGATCGAAACCGAACATCATCCCAATGGATCGGCAAAATTGCTGGCCGATGATGAGAAACGCATGAACAATATGCGTGTTTATGATAATATCCACTTGTTTCTGAGTTGGCAGGCAGTCGACGCGAAAGCTGAAAATAACAGCATCAAATATGTGGAAGCGAGTCATATCGGGACTGGTGAAATCCTGCGTTTTGAAGCCCCTGTTTTTGCCGATTGTACCGGCGACGCCTGGATTGGTTACTGGGCAGGAGCAGAATACATGTATGGTCGTGAGTCGAAACATCAGTTCGGCGAAGAGGAAATCAGTTCCGAAGGATTCAAATTTGATTTTAATAAATCGCTCAAAGAACAATGGACAGCCAATAAAGACATCATCTGGTCGCCGGAAAAACCCGATCAGCGGGTAATGGGTTCTTCTGTATTGTGGAATTCAGAACTAAAGGACTATCCGTCAATTTTTCCGGAGGTTCCGTGGGCGATGGCGGTCGCCAAAGGCCATAAGGCCATCAAAGGGGAATGGTACTGGGAGTATTCCAGCAACGATCTCAGTCAGATTGATGATGCAGAAGCGATCCGCGATCATATGTTCAAAGCCATTTACGGTTCCTTCTACAATGCCAAGCAATTGCCCGAAAACGGAAAGATTGAGTTGGCCTGGGTGTCGTATCTGTTGGGTAAAAGAGAATCGCGGCGATTGATCGGCGATTATATTTATACCTTCAACGATGTGCGCAACGATACAAAATTCGACGATGCGGTGGTTTTCGAAAGCCGCTCGGTGGATGTTCATCATCAGCAGGTATTGGTCAATAGCAGCAGACCCGATTTCCTTTCAGACGCCATCTATTACAAAAAAACATACAGCATTCCCTACCGTTCGCTTTATTCAAAGAACATAAAGAATCTCTTTATGGCAGGGCGTAATTTCAGCTGTTCCCACCTCGGACTCGGAGGACCGAGAGTGATGAATACCACTGCCCAAATGGGATGTGTGGTAGGATATGCCGCTTCGTTGTGTGTTGAAAATGAAGTGTTGCCACGGGATATCTATCAAAACTATCTGCCGCAGTTGATGGAGCTGATTAAGAGTAGCGATGATGAGAAGGTGATGATTGAAGACCGGAAATAAGTTGTTGTGGATTTAGAAGCCATAAGTCTTTTGCATACTCCATTTTGCTAATATCGTTTTATGGACAAAACAAAAAGTGATATTTATTGTTTTGAGGATAGTATGAAAATGTATTTACAAAAGTTGTTATGCTTTGTGTATCTACTAAAGAATAGTGATGACTCTTTACATATCTTCCAGCGACAAACAAACCATCTCAATCTTATACTTAGGCAGCAGTTTATTCTTCAGTTGTTCCACCTTTGTTGCCAGTAGCTCAGGTTTGAAATTCTTTTGCTGTCGTTTTACTTCTGCAATAACAGCTTGATTTTTCTCCAGTTTCAGGGCAACGATATCAATTTCATTCTGATTACCTTTTGGCTCCCACCATGAACCAATGGCACGATATTGAAAACTTTCGGCAAATTGTTGCTTGAAATATCTTTCCAATATGGTTCCCGAATAAGTCGCATAATCAGATTTAATTATTGCCTGTAAACCGATAAAGTTTTTAATCTCTATTAACGAACGATGTCGGTCGAAATAGTTGAACCAAAATCGAATGAAATTGTCTTGTATTTCGTATCGGACGGCCTGACTTCCTTCTTTTGCCATCAAAGGGCGTTGACGAACAATGATATTGTAATCCTCAATTAATCGCTTAATTTGTCCGCCAATACTTTTATCCCCTCAAGCCGACTCTATTTCAGGCTGTGTATTGATACCGCCCGAAACAGCACTCAGAATGGAAAAATAGGTTGCATAGTTCTTACCAAACTCTTCTATCAGCAGGTTCTTTCCTTCATCGGTGAAGGGAGAATTTTCACGAACCATAAACGAAATCATCTCGTCAATATTCAAAGTGACGTTATCACAGAAAAGTTCGACATACTTGGGCACTCCGCCGGTAAAAGTATAAAGAGCAAGCAAGTCATCATTAGTATAGTTGGGGTTGTATTCGCGTATAATCTCTTTTAACGTGGTCAAATCAAATGCTGATAGCTTGATGATGTTATCAGCTCTGCCAAATAGCGGCTCTTTGTTGTTCTGAAATATTTTCTGCATCAAAGAATAAACTGAACCGGAAACAATCAGATTCATTTTGGATCTTTTCCGATAGGTATCCCATATGTGCTGCATATCACTGTACACCGACGGATTAATATTATAAAACTCCTGAAATTCATCAATAACCAGATTAAATGGTTTTTGTACAGCAAGTTCCATCATGTATTGGAATAACGATCGGAATGTGCGGATTTCCGCTGGCACAAATGTATCAAGCGATTGACTGATAAGAGGAACAAACTCCGAACAAAGTGTGGCTTCGCTTTTACGACCGACAAACAGATAGACGGTCGGCAAATCTTCGACCGACTTCATAATAAGACTTGTTTTCCCTATCCTCCTTCTTCCGGTTACCACTGTCAAACGGGGATGATCGCTAAACGACAGATTTTGAATTCGTCGCAGTTCAGCTAACTCGCTTATTCTATTATAAAATTTCATGCTAATATTTTTATTATGTCCGTAACAGTTACAGCGGTTACAAAGATATTAAAAAGTTTAGATATACAATTTATTTTAGGTTGATGGATTCATTCTCAACTAATTCCCAGTTCGGCTTAGCTACATGGAAGACTGCGCCGAATCAGGGTCTCCAGACTACAGCAAACGAAGTTTTATATTTGTGCAAAATAGAAATAAGATTTATGATATGCAAGAATTTGTAAATTCAAATATAGAAGCATTTGCTTCTACCCATCTTCAGACAGACATATCTGAATTAAATAATGCTTAATCAAATACTCTATTCTCATAGTATTGTAATTAGCTTCAATTGAAGAACCAACTAAAATACAACTTCCACGAATCTTAAATTCTTTCGGTTCTATTTTTCGCATTTTACAGTTCTTATTTTTGATTTCAAATGAATAGATTGATTTGGTATAGTATACTCCCTTGTTGTCCGTAGCGTCCACGCTATGGACTGCTAAAACAAATGCTTCTTTGTTCTATACACTCATCTTCACGACACGCCGGTAGCTTGAATCTGAAATATTACTAATTTGTTGGGAATTATCGGCATGATCCTACTTTATATCGTAGCCAGCAGAAAATGAATCGACGCATTGCTGTTGGTGATTCATCCGAAGATTTAAGGAGTGCATGCCCTACACTTCCCTGTGCAAACAACTGATTCCCCTCGTATCAACACACCTTCATACTCCCTATGTCTTATACTGATATAGGTAGACACATTATAAACAATAAATAATGTGCCCTATGAATCAAAATCAAAAATTCACAGATTTGGAAAGAACCTCCATTCTTGTAGATTATTATGCAAGCGGAATTTCGATATACGCAATGGC
>JAYFQH010000031.1:0-2232 GCA_034927265.1 Paludibacter sp. | reverse complement strand
GATAGCCATGCAAAAATGGGTCGCAAATGCCAATTATCAACATATTGAGTCTTTCCTGGAAAGAAACAGAACAAAATATCCTGCAGTAAACGAAATTAATATTGAAGCCAATAGAAAAACAGCATTCGAGAATTTCCCTGTTGGTGACTTAACTATTTCTGTTAAGGGTAGAGCTTTATTGAATGGTAATTTACCGGCTTCCCCTTTATATCCCAGTTCTTATATTTTCAGAAATACAAATGCTCCTGATCAAAAAGCAAATGTTGGACAGAAGGTATGGTGGAATGTAAAGACAGGCAAGTAAAACAATAAAAACTTTTTAAAAAAGAGATTATGAAGATATATAAATATAGTTTGATTTTGATTTCCGTTTTATTCCTCTTTTCTTGCGAAAAGGAAACGGAAGGGATATCCCGTGTCACATTTTATACAGACCTTCAATTAGAAGGTTCTGCAGAAATGTCTGTAAAACAGGGTGAAACATACATTGAACCAGGATACATAGCAATTGAAAACGACGAGGAGGTTACAGATAAAGTTCAAGTTAATGGAACTGTTGATACGAGCACTCCTGGAGCATACAGGTTATCATACGTTGCTACTAATTCGGACGGTTTTAAAAAAACTGTTGATCGACTAGTCTTCGTTGTTCCATCTAATGTTTCAACTATTGATTTGACAGGAACATACAAGGGGCAGCGCGTTGGTCGCGCAGAAGCAGCTAATGCTTGTGTAATCACATCACTTTCAAATGGTGTTTTTAAAGCCACTGATTTTTTTGGAGGATTTTATAATTTAGTCGTCGGTTATGGAGCTGCCTACAGATTATTAACTTATTTCTATGTTACGCCGAGCAATGAAGTGAAAGCTTTATCCACAAATTCTCCTTGGGGACCATGGGAAATAAGAAATGGTATCTACAATCCATCTACAAATGTTTTTACACATACTGCATATCAAGACGGATTTGGGTTTAACGTTATATTAACAAAACAATAATGCAATTAAATATGAAAAAAATAGGATTATATGTCATAATAGCCTCATTAATGCTATCCTTTACTTCTTGTTTTGAGGATTTGGAAATATGGGATAGTGAGACACTTGAATATTCTGGAAGGTATGTATTCAAATTGATGAGTGAAGATATGAAAGATACATACGTGGATTATGATGGTTACGAAATTCAAATCTACAATACGGCAGGAAATGCTCCAAACATTGTTTGGATGGATGATCACGAAGATATCTTTCCACTTAAGAATAAATTTGAGTTTTCTGGTAATGCATCATCATTTAAGTCAACTACAGAAGACTTTACTAAGTTGACGAATAATATTTATTCAACTGACGACTTGCCTACTCCTGCGCCTACAGCTGCAGGGCAGACTGTTACAGAAGATGAAAAATTTTATATCAGAGCTGCAGTTTTGGAGGGAAAAATTATACCGGGAGCTGCGAAAAGTATAGGTGGAAATATTTCTGATAGTTTATATATAAAGATTAAACTATATAGTGGTACAGCTACTTACACAAGTTACGAGGTGCCAGAAGCTTTGAGAGCCGATCCCAAAGTTCCTGAATTCAAGTGGAAATTTACATCTGCTACGCATGATCCCGATTTGGATGAGATTTATGTTATTGGTGGATATAGATACACAGGAATGCCTGAGGACAATTTTTAAGGAGATAGGAAACACTAGGTTTAATATCTTAGTACAAAGAGGGTGTATCACAAGGTGATTTCGCCCTCTTTGTATTTGGATCACTGTATGAGAACAATTCAGATATTCACTTCTCAGGAGATTAATTTTGTTTTGCGATAATTTTCTTTTCTTATTCAGGTATATAGAATGATATACATAACCTTTGCCTTTTAGAGTATGAGAAAGTAAGAAATATCGTAAGCCCCCGATAAAATACCCATTTTAGCGTAAATGGTTTTTTTCGATCTTTGCCGGCAAACCTATTTTTTATGAAGCCTGTAAGCAAAGAAGAATTCCTGGAAATATTGGAACGCCAACAGAAAAGCGGGTTAAGCATCAAGGACTTTTGTGCGAACGAGTCCTATACGGTCTCCAGCTTTCACTATTGGAAAACCAAGTTCGGACTCACCCGTCCCTATAACAATCATGCACCGGAGGCACCCACGAGTACGCTGGCACCGATCAGTATCAATCTTCCCGTTAAAGCCCCTGTATCCTCGCCGGCTTCATCACCACGCAGCAGTCA
>JAYFQH010000064.1:0-18363 GCA_034927265.1 Paludibacter sp. | reverse complement strand
CCACTCTCCCTGTGATAACTATTACTCCGCTCCCGGAATATAATCCTTTATTCTTATCTAACCCTCTCTAATAACAAACTCGCGCTTTTGCTCAAAGGGCTGCAAAGATAAATACTTTTGGGAAATCCCACAAATTTTATTCACTTTTTTTTCGGATTTATTACATCTCAATAATGTGACTTATAACTTTTGCCTTTCTGTGACTTATAACTTTTGCCTTTCATTATAAGAAAAACTCTAATAAAAAACCCGCCGTTAATGCCCCTCGCCTCTCTCTCAAAGCGGGTGCAAAGATAGATACTTTTTCCTTCACACCAAAATATTTTTAACCTTTTTTCCTCTGCTATTATCCTGAAAATACCTTATCAACTGATTATGAAGTTTTTTTGCGATAAAAAAAATGAAAAAAATAAAATACTAACTGAACTGTCGTATGATTATTTTCTGTAATTGCTGTTTCACAATATCCATTTCCAACCCCATTTTAAGTTCTGCTGCTAACGAAGTAACACCCTTATCCGTAAAACCACAAGGATTAATGTGATTAAAATATTCAAGATCAGTATTTACATTCAAGGCAAATCCATGCATGGTAACATAGCGTGAACTTCTTACACCGATCGCGCAGATTTTTCGTGTATTTTTCTTTCCAACATCCAACCACACCCCCGTGGCTCCTTCCAGGCGCTCTGAACGCAAATCATACAGTTTCAACAATTCAATAATACTTTCTTCAAGTGTGTAGATGTATTGCTTTAATCCTATATTAAAATTTGCCAGGTCAAAAATCGGGTAGCCAACAATTTGACCAGGGCCATGATAGGTAATATCTCCTCCCCGGTTTGTCTGAACATATTGTGCATTTGCTGCCTGCAATTGTATATAATTAAGGAGCAAATTATGTTCATCCCCACTTTTACCAAGGGTATACACATGTGGATGCTCACAAAAAACGAGATGATTCTCGGTTTTCTCCTGATTGATTTTATGTTGAATAGTAGCAGAGAATAACTTTTCCTGCGCATGCCATGCTTCATTGTATTCAATCAAGCCCCAATCGATATAATGAATGGTTTTGTTCATCATCAATATTTTATTATTAATCAAAATTGGCTTTCGGAATTTTATACATCAGATTCATGATCTGATTTTTTCTTCGTAAAATGTAAGGAGATGGGTGTACTGGATTAAATTTTCTCGGATTCGGCAAACAGACGGCAATCAAAGCTGCCTGAGAACGGGAAAGTTGAGCAGCATCTTTTCCAAAATATTCCATTGCTGCAGCTTGAACACCATAGATGCCATCCCCCATTTCAATACTATTCAGATAAACCTCCATAATACGTTCTTTTGACCAAAACAACTCTATCAATACTGTAAAATATGCCTCCAGCCCTTTCCTCAAATAGGAGCGTTTATTCCATAAAAAAACATTTTTTGCCGTTTGCTGTGAAATGGTACTGCCACCTCTGATTCTTTTTCCTTTTAAATTATGTTTCCATGCATTTTGCATATCTTTAAGAGAAAATCCATGATGTTCCAAGAACAAATTGTCCTCAGCAGCAATCACTGCCTGTACCATGTGAGGAGATATTTTGTCTATTGGCACCCATTGTTTACTATTCTTAGGCATTTCTCCATCAACCAGAGATCCAACTGTGCGTATCAACATCAGGGGAGTAATGTAAACAGGAACAAAACGGGCCAGAATTGTCCAACTGACAGAAACCACAAAAAATATCAGGAGAATATTCCGCAATAACCGTAATAACTTTTTCCAAAAATGATTATTTTTATCCTTCATATGGTGCTTATATAATCCTACACTATGATAAAAAAACTCCCTTGCATTTAGCAAAGGAGCCTTTATCGGGTTTGAGCTTTTATTCGTAAGCTCCCATTTTTAACATGTTTACTTCTTTCTCGCTCAGGAATCTGTATTTGCCCCTAGGTAAATTCTTTTTAGTAAGCCCGGCAAAGAAAACCCTGTCGAGACGAACCACTTTGTATCCTAATTTTTCAAAGATGCGTCGGACTACCCGATTCTGTCCGGAATGGATTTCGATTCCAACCTGCTTAAAATCATCATCTTTCACAAAATTCAAAGCATCAGCAGCAATTTTCTCACCATCCAGTTCCACTCCAACCATAATGGATTCGAAGTCAGGTATTTCTAACGGCTTATCCAGAGTTACATGATAAATCTTCTTTTTATCATATTTAGGGTGAGTTAAACGTGAAGCCAAGTCACCATCATTTGTCAGTAATAAAACTCCTGTAGTGTTCCTATCCAGTCTTCCAACCGGATAAATTCTTTCACTACATGCATTTTTCACAAGATCAAGTACTGTTCTACGTTCATGGGTATCTTCTGCTGTAGTAACAGTATCTTTTGGTTTATTCAGGAGAATATACACCTTTCTTTCTGAGCGAACGAGTTGATTATGAAACATCACTTTATCTGAGTGCATTACTTTAACCCCCATTTCAGTAACCACCTCACCATTAACAGTGATAACACCAGCCTGAATAAACTCATCTGCCTCACGACGAGAGCAAATCCCCGCATTTGCCAGAAATTTATTCAAACGAACAGGCTTGGTAAGATCCACCTCATTTCTACGATATTCGAGTTGTTTTTTATTGCTGTATTTAGCATTTGGATTGTAATCACTTGTTCGAATCCTTGGCCTGCGGTTTGGTTCCTGATTATCGAAACGTGCTTCAATATAATCACCGGAGCCTGAACCTGTCTGTTTTTTTACAGAAAACCTGGGTCTACCTCCAAATCCACCTTCATTTTGCGGGTTACGGGTATTATTGGTTCTGAAACGCGGCCGGCCTCCTTCGTTTCTTTCTGAAGAATACGGTCTGTTTTCGTTTCTTTCAAAAGGTCGGTTATTATTTCTATCAAATGGCCTTCCTTCCCTGTTAGGAGAAGAAAATCTGTTATCATAACTCTTTCTTTCATAAGGAGTTTTGTACTCATCCCTTTTGTTGAATTCTGGTTTGAACGTAGGGCGTTCATCATCTCTTGGTTGATCCGTATTGTACCTTGTTGCGCCTCTTGTGCCTTTCAATATCGATTTCACATCGCGTTTTTCAAACGGTTTACCATCACGGCCGGCACCGGCACCCTGTCTTTTAGGGCTACCCTGCCAATTTTCGTTGTTTGTCATTTGTGTTAACTAAATTATAGAATATAATATTTGAGCCTGCAAATATCGGAATAATTATTGATTCTGCAAAACGGCAATAATTTACACTAAATCAAATGCATAATACTTATTAATTCATACAAAATATTTTTCAATTGATTGTTATGGATATTCACAGAATAAAACAATTCTGTTGATTGTTTGTTTTCTGGAAATTACAAAAAAACACTTATCTTTGTTCAAAATAATTTTAAAATAGCTTCATTACTCCTAATGCAACCACTTGCTGAAAGACTTCGACCAAAAACATTAGATGATTATATCGGCCAAAAACATTTGGTTGGTGACAAAGCGATATTACGTCAGATGATTGCCTCCGGTCACATTGCCTCTTTTATTCTGTGGGGTCCTCCGGGCGTTGGAAAGACAACACTCGCACGTATCATTGCCAATCAACTCGACAGACCTTTTTACACTTTAAGTGCCGTGAGTTCAGGAGTAAAGGATGTTCGGGAAGTGATTGAGAAGGCCAAATCAAATCGGTTATTTGCCCAGGGAAAAAGTCCAATCCTGTTTATTGATGAAATTCATCGTTTCAGTAAATCACAGCAGGATTCATTATTGGGAGCAGTTGAGAATGGTACGGTCACATTGATTGGAGCAACTACAGAAAACCCTTCCTTTGAAGTAATCACCCCACTGTTATCGCGCTGTCAGGTATATGTTCTGAAATCATTAGATAAGGAAGATCTTCTTGAATTAATGTACAGAGCTATTAACACTGACACAGAGCTAAAAAAATTGACAATTTGCGTAGATGAAACTGAAGCTGTTTTACGATTTGCCGGTGGTGATGCACGGAAACTACTCAACATTATTGAATTGGTCTGTTCTGCAGAAAATGAAAATGAAATTCACATCACCAATAAGTCTGTAATAGAACGGTTACAACAAAATCCGATGGCATATGACAAAGATGGAGAAATTCATTATGATATTATTTCCGCTTTTATCAAATCAATCCGGGGCAGTGATCCTGACGCGGCTGTATACTGGTTAGCCAGAATGATTGCCGGTGGTGAAGATCCAAAATTTATTGCCCGAAGACTGGTTATTCTGGCTGCAGAAGATATTGGTCTGGCAAATCCCAATGCACTCTTACTTGCCAATACATGTTTTGATGCCTTGCAAAAAATCGGGTGGCCGGAAGGACGGATTATACTGTCTGAAACTGCTCTGTATCTGGCGGCGTCGCCTAAAAGTAATTCGGCATATCTGGCCATCGACAGTGCTCTTGCTGTGGTAGAAAAAACGGGAAACTTGCCGGTTCCTTTGCATTTGCGAAATGCACCAACACAGTTGATGAAAAATCTGGAGTATGGTAAAAATTATTTATATTCACATGATTATCCGAATCATTTTGTTGCCCAGCAATTTCTTCCTGATGAAATAAAGAACACACGCATTTGGGAGGTTCAGGAAAATGCGGCAGAAAAAAAGCTCGGAGACTGGCTCCGAGCTCTATGGAAAGGAAGATTTTAAGAAACTAATATCAGTTTATTGTTACTGAAGATCCTCCCATTACTTTTTGCTGTAAATAGACAGGACGATTATTGGTTTTAAAATGGCTTGCGCCACTTACCTCAACTTCCAAGGAGTCTTTCACATCGGCTTTAATCTCACTTACACCAGTACCACTAATCTCTGCATTCCGTACCAACAAGTTTTCTGCATCCAGCTTTGATGCTCCAGACACATCGCATGCAAGTTTATATGCATGACCTTCAATATCTGCATCAGCAGCCCCATTCATTTCAACTACAAGGTTTTGACTGATTGCAACATCAAGATCAGCTTTGCTGACGCCGGAAAGTTCAATATGCATCCGGTCAGAAGTGATCTTACCATATGAGTTGATTTCAGAAGCACCATGAGCCATCAGTTGCTGTAAAGTTGCAGCAGTTACATTTACTTTAATATTCCTGTTCAAATGAATCTTCTTCGTGTAAATTTTCAGAATTCCGTTTTCTACTTCTGTTCTGACATGTCCCAGAACATCTGGATGGCATCTGACCTCAACCGACTGTAAAGAGTCCTGTACCAGTTCTAATTCAATATTTCCTGAGACTTCAACTCCGTGAAACGGATCAACATGTCTCACTTCTGCAATTTGCTTGCCGTCATCATCGTTCGACCAATAAAATTCCAAACTATCGAAATCACCTTTACTCAATGTTAAGGCCGTTTTGGCACCTAAACCTGTAAACACGAAGATACTCAGGAACCATAAAATAACCATCACCCAACTCAAAGCACCACCTGATTTATCCTTTCTACCTGAAATAATTTTTATGGCCCAATATATGAGCATAAAAATTGGAATCCCCACGATAAAAATCAGAGCTATAATCATTAAAACAGCCTTTTCAGGAGTAAAAATGCTTAATTCTGGTGTTATTCCAGTGAAAATAGATGGTTCAAATATCAGGAAGGAAAGTAAAAGGAGTAAAACACCAAGCATTATGAAACCTACAAACCCCATAATTGCCCCGATAAAGCCAAATACTATTTTAAAGAAAGTGCGGAAAACTTCAGCAAGTTTATTCCCGATTCCTGTAGCTGATTCTTTAAACTTATCACTTTCCACATAGTTTTTCACATTATTTATTTCTGCTTTGATGCGTTCGGCTGTCACGTCTTCGCCCTGCATTTCCAGTTTTTGCGAAATGGTTTTTGCGGGTGGCGCTATCAACCACACAATCAGATAAATGGGAATAATTGTTCCGTATCCCAAAAACAACAAAATAACAAGTAAAACACGAACCAGCACAACATCCCAACCAAGCAGCGCTGCAAGTCCGGCGGCAACACCACCCAAAACTGCATTATCCGGGTCACGATAATACTTTCTCTTAAACTTTTTATCTGATTTGGGAGTAGCTTTTTGTTCCGTCTCTTCCTCTTCGTTAAATTGATTTGGTTTTCCCAGAATATTAATGACTTCTTCCACATCTTCAATATTAATAACATTTTTCCCCTTCTGAAGTCTTTCTGAAAAAAGTTCAGAAATACGGGCTTCAATATCAGCCATCACCTCTTTTCTTTCATCAGGTGACAGGCGACTCTCCACTTCTGCCATATACTGCTGAAGTAGTTCGTAAGCGTCATTATCAATATGATAAACGGTATTGTTAAGATTTACTGTGAATGTCCTTTTCATAACAGTGTTAATTATTTTATAAATTAGTTTTTAATTTGCTTATCACCTGGTTTACTTCGTCCCAGGCATTTTCCAGTTCATCAAGGAAAGCTACTCCTTTTGGGGTCATTTCATAATATTTCCTGGGAGGTCCCTGGGATGATTCTTCCCAACGGTAATCTAAAAGATCAGCGTTTTTTAGCCTTGTCAGCAAAGGATACAAGGTACCTTCCACAACTATCATCTTTGCATCTTTCAGTTCAGAGATGATATCGGACGCATAAGATGGCTTTTTCCTCAGAATAAGCAAAATACAATATTCTAAATAACCCTTACGCATTTGTGATTTGATATTATCTGCATTCATTTTAATAACTCTAAAACTTTAATTCTCAAAACATATTCATACTTTGATTGTGTCAATTCTGAAAGTACTTGTGTCAGATTTGATTTTGCCTGATACAGCTCATATACTGAAGCACGGCCTGCTTCATATTTTTGCTCTGCATAGCGAAATGCTTCTCTTGAAGCTATTTCAGATTTTTGAGCCGACGATAAACGTGCTTGTGCTGCAATGGCGTTTTGATAGGCCTGCTCTATTGTTTTACGTAGTTGATATTTTGTATTTTCGATATCAAGTTTACTGCTTTCTACCGCTAACTTTGACGATGTTACACGATTTCTTACCTGAAACTTATTAAAGATGGGGATTTTCAGGGTAAGCATAAGATCAGTACTAAGATATTCATTCAACTGTTGTTTAAATGAATAATTTGTGGCTCCAAACTGGTTATAATAACTGCTACCAATCTGAGCATTAAAATCTAATGTCGGATAATAAGCTGATTTTGCTATAGCTACATTTTTTTCATTTGTCAACAAGCGATAATTGGCTCCCTTTATTTCAGGTCTGTTTTTAATTGCCGATTGATACACATCTTCAGCAGAAAGCAATGATAACTCATTCATTACAATATCTTTATTGACTTCAACATCAATATCACTAAAATTGTCCAATTCAATAATTTGAGCTAAATCCAATAAAGCAAGTTTCAGATTATTATCTGCTTGTGTCAGATTTAACTCTTCTTTTGCTAATTGGGCTTTAAGCTCATACAATTCTCCTTCAGGAACTTTACCTGAATTCACCAAAATAATTTTTTGTTCAATTTTCTGTTTGGTTAGTTCAAGTTGATCTTCCAGGGTTTGTTTATTTTCCTTATATAATAACACCTGCAAAAAAGCAACGGTAACATTCAATTTAATATCCGATTCAATTTTTTCTAAATCAGCTTCTGAAGCCAACATTTCTGCTTTTTTTGCATCAATGTCATATTTCATTTTCAAGCCGTCAAATAAATTGATACTACTACCGATACCAGCAACTGTTCTGGCTGAGTTCACATTATCATACGTGTTATTAGCAACAAGTGAACGACCAAATGTAAAGCTTTGCGTAGCAGAAGCATTAAGATCCGGCAATAAATTCATTCTGGCCTGATTATAGGCTATCTCCTTCGTTTCTTTTGCAATCGACTGCTGTTTAATATTCCTGTTATTAAGAAGTGCAGTGTCAATACATTGCTCCAGTGTCAGAATTTTCTTTGCTGAAACTCCCGGAATCGCCAGCAAAATCAATGCGCAAAAGGTAAATATTTTATGTTTCATGTTCATTTTTAAATGATTGAATAGTTAAATTATTAAGTCAGGACCTTATTCTTTTTTAGCCTCTTTCTTTTCAGTAATCTCAGCACCTCTGATTTTATCTTTCACTTTAATACCACTTTTAATTTCAATATTGATGCCGTCTGATAAACCTGTTTTCACCCGTTTCTTTTTAAACACCTGAGGATCTTCAGTTTGTAACACATATACGAAAGCAGTATCAGCACTAAACTCCACACAACTTTCAGGAATAGTCGGCACCTGTTCTGCCTTATCAAAAATGATTTCGGCATTAGCGCTATAACCGGCACGGATATATACGTCATCTGTAACAGTTACTGCAGCTTTCATATCAAACATGATGGCTCCATTACTTTCCACTCCTTTTGGAGCAATATATTCAAGTTTAGCCTTTAATTTTGTACCCTGAATTGCTCCGATCGAAATATCCATAGGCATTCCGGTCTTAATGCGCCCAACTTCCGTTTCGTCAAGTTTACCGACAAACAGCATGTCGTTCATATTAGCTACAGAAGCAATGGTTGTCCCATCATTAAAATTGTTGGATTGAATCACCGAATTTCCTACTTTCACAGGAATATCTAGTATAGTTCCATTGATGGTTGATCTGACCAAAGTATTACTCAATAAAGTTTTATCACTGGTAATACCATCGCGGGTAAGACTCAGGTTATCCTTAGCAGCTTTCAACTCCGCCTTGTTGTTATTATATTGCAATTCGCTTTTCTCAAATTCTTCTCTGGATATTACTTTTTCCTGAAAAAGTTTTTTATCTCTTTCATAGTTTTTAACCGACTGATCCAATGCCAATTGAGCTACCACAACCCTTGATTCAGCAGCATTTAAAGTCACCATATCGGGAATCAGTTTGATTTTGGCAATCACATCTCCGGCTTTCACCTTATCACCGGCTTCTTTGTATATTTCGGATATGATACCTGACAACTGAGGTTTGATAAGAATTTCATTTCTGGGTTCCACCTTTCCGGTGGCTACAGTCTTCTTTTCAATAGTTCCCAAACGAACTTCTACGATCTCATATTTCATTTCTTTCGGTTGAGATTTCTTCCATAAAAAAATGAATGTGCTGATTACGCCGATTGCCAATAATCCAATGATGATGAATCTGAATACTTTTTTCATGAATTAATTATATTAATAATTGTTTTTTTATTGCTCCGGTTAAAATCGGAGCCTATTCATTTTTGGTTTTATTTTTATTGCTCCGGTTAAAACCGGGGCATATTCATTATTCTTCTCTGATGGCTTCAATAGGTTTAATTTTCATTGCCCTGTTGGCAGGGATAAATCCCGCTAAGGTTCCTATTACCAACAGAATAACCAAGGTTCCTATTCCTACACTAAAACTAATCTGAGGATCTTTGAACATACCATCCGTATTTTCGAGTATTTTGCCGGCAAGAGATAGAAGGCCCACGCCAAACATCAACCCGGCAACACCAGCTATTAATGTGAGTACAATACTCTCGCTCAGGATTTGGGTAACAATATTTCTTGGTGTAGCACCCAAAGCTCTCCTGATGCCAATTTCCTTGGTACGTTCACGCACAGTGACCAGCATGATATTGCTGACTCCAACTGCTCCGGCCAATAAAGTCCCCAATCCTACTATCCATATCAAAGAAGCTATACCTATTCCCAGATACAAAAACATGGTAAACTGATCTTCTATGTTCATTCCCCCTACAGCCGTCTTGTCATAGGGAGCAATATTATGTGCTACCTTAAGGGCTGAACGTATTTTATCTTCCACCATCTTTACCTTAATACCAGGTTGAGCTGTAACAGCAAGGAAATGAATATCATGTCCCATATTAAATGCCTGCTGCATGGTGGTAAATGGTAAAATAACGCTTTCCTGACTGTCTCCACCTATATTGATATTCGATCGGCCGTGGGTAACTCCTACAACCTGAAAATAGATTCCTTTCACCTGGATGTTTTTACCTATAGGATTTTCGCCATTAGGAAACAACACTTCATAAACCCGTTCTCCGATAACACATATTTTTCTTTTTTCGGCGATATCGATGTCATTGAGGTACCTTCCGTAAATAATTTTTTGATTGTCAATACTATTGTAAGCAGGAAAATTTCCCTTGATATAATAGGAACCTGCCTTATCGTTCCTCATAACATTATTATTGCTGTTACCTCCGAAAATCATTGGAGCAATATACTGAATCTCAGGAATAGTCGTTGACAATATCTGCAAATCATTATTGTCCATATTCCACTGCCTTCCTTTTTTAAAACCTTTATAGGGTTCAGAAGTCTGGTTGGTCCATACAAAACATGAGTTGGTAGCAAATCCCTCCACCTGCGACGAAATACCTCTTTCCAGCGCTACTCCGGCACCTACCATTGCCACCAGCATAAACATACCCCAAAATACACCGAAGGCGGTCAGTACACTACGCGATTTATTATGCGTAATGGTAATCCATATTTCCTGAAATCTATCTAGATCGAACATTGTTGAATCGCTGAATTGTTAAATCGTTAGTTTTCATCACGCATGGCTTCAATAGGTTTAATTCTCACCGCTTTTCGCGCCGGCATATATCCGGCAATTATTCCTGAGATAATCAATATCAGGGTTGAAACATATACATAGGTCAGATTAACTGTAGGATTCATAAACACCCTCATACCGGTTTCAGATGGATTGGCAGCTGCCGATTGTTCCAGGATTATATTGACAAACTCTGTTACTCCAATACCTGCCATCATACCCATATATCCGAAAAATGCAGTAATCATAATTGATTCAATAATTATTGAAAATAAAATATGTCCCGGAGGTGCTCCAATTGCCTTTCGGATACCTATTTCACGGGTACGCTCTTTTACCGTTACCAACATGATATTACTTACTCCGACTATACCAGCAATCAGAGTAAAAATTCCGATAATTGAAACAAAAAGGGTAATGCCACTGAATATCTTCATGGTTTCAATATAATCTTTTTGAGAATTCCTAATCCATAATGCCTGTGTATCTTCCGGATCAAAAGTCATGGTTTGCGAAAGTGTATTGGTCAGCTTTTTATTGAAAGCATCATTTTCTTCTTCCGTTTCCAATCCGTCAATCGTCATGGCAATACTCCTGAATTTCTTATCGGGGTTAAATACCATTTGTGCTGTTGAATAAGGGATATAAGCATTCCCATCACCCCAGTTTTCCTTTTTTGAATTGATGCCCACAACCTGAAACATCACCTGGTCCACTTTCACAAATTTACCCAGAGCCGGTTCATTTTTGAAAAGCACTTCTTCAATTTTTTTATCAATCACTATTACTTTTCGATTTGAACTCATATCCTGTTCATTAATGAATCGGCCACCATTTTCATCAAACTTAAGATTAAATATTTTAGTGTAGTAAGGTACTACCCCTCTTATCGGATAATTTCCGTATTCTGATTTATTTGTGATTGTCAGATATTTCTCAATAACAGGTGACTGGTCAGTCATTTCGGCTACATCTTCGTCGACCTGATTGAGCTCTTTCTCTGTAAAACTGAGGCTTCTACCCGACTGATAGCCTTTGTATGGCTTTGAAGTCCTGTTAGGCCAAAGCTGAACGGTATTGGTGGCCCGTTCACTGAAATTTGAGGTTACTCCGTTTTTCAAGCCATTACCTGCGCCAAGCAATATTATCAGAATGAAAATTCCCCACGAAACCGAAAGTCCCGTAAGCACAGTTCTCAATTTATTGTGTTTCAGTCCAGACCATATTTCCTGAAGAATATCCATAAACTTTATTTAAGACTTGAATATTTACAATTTACAACATCCTGTTTTCAATAGTCTCAATCATTCCATCTTTTATATGAATGATTTTCTTTGTAGCATCGGCCACCGATCTTTCATGTGTAACAATAATCGTTGTAATGCCTGAAGCATTTAGTTCGGTCAATACTTGCATCACTTCTTCGGTGGTTTTACTATCAAGTGCTCCGGTAGGCTCATCGGCCAGCAAAACTTTAGGATTTGAAATAATGGCACGCGCAATAGCCACACGTTGTTTCTGACCTCCCGACATTTCACTTGGCAGGTGATAGGCCCAATCTTTTAAGCCCATCCTGTCAAGATACTCCATGGCAATAATATTTCGCTTTTTTCTGTTGATTTTTCTGTAATATAGGGGAAGTGCCACATTTTCAAGTGCATTTTTGAAGTTAATCAGATTAAACGATTGAAAAACAAAACCAATCATCTCGTTCCGGTAATGCGCCGATTCTCTTTCTGATAAATTCTTAATCAGTACATTATTGAGCCGGTAATCACCGGTATCGTAATTATCAAGAATCCCGAGTATATTCAATAATGTTGACTTACCTGAACCTGAAGCTCCCATAATGGAAACATAATCTCCTGTTTCAATATTAAGATCAAGTCCTTTGAGTACATGAAGTGATGTCGCTTCAGTATAGTATGTCTTGTTGATGTTTGAAAGTTGAATCATATAGGTTTTATTTAATAAAACTTTGCAAATATATTACAGAATATAGTACCTTGCAATACATAGTACCTTGTCAATACAATATTTTGTATGCATACTGCACATAAAAATCTAATAATTAATAGATTAACAAAATAGCCCAAGAAAATAATTAACTATATTTAACTATAGCAATTTTCAATATCTGTTGATTTATAGGAAAAAACAGCAAAAGAAATAGAAAAAACTCACTTTTAATAAACAACTATAGCAATATTGAATTAATTGATGATTCACTTATAAATCATCGTGAATGATTTGCCATGTATGCTGAATAAGTTCAGCTGTATTATCCGGCAAATAAGTACGGACATCTACCGGTTCATGAAAGATCATTTCGATCACACCAGGATGTACAACAAAGGTATTGCGTGGGAGTCGCTCAAAACTACCACGAATTGTAACAGGCAAAATTGGAAGAGATAAATCTGTAGCAATACGAAAAGCTCCTTTTTTAAATCTGTTCATTTCTCCGGTTTTTGTACGGGTACCTTCAGGAAAGATAACTACAGAAATTCCATTGATCAATTGTTTTTCAGCTTTTTCAAGACTTGTTTTTGCAGAAAGCGGATTGGTTCTATCAATAAAAATATGCCCTGCCGATTCACATGCTTTTCCAACCAGTGGAATTTGTCTCAATTCAGCTTTCATGATCCATTTGAAGATATTAGGTAACCATCCATAAATGGCAAAAATATCAAAAACAGATTGATGATTAGCGGCAATGATGTATGATTCTTTTAGATCGAACTTATCCAGACCGGTCACACTAACACGGATAAATAAAATGCGACAGATAATTCTCCCCCACCATCTGGCAGGAAAATAGGAGATATTACTGTTGGGTAAAAGAGGTGAAAGGATAATTGTTGAGATAGCAACCAGCACAGTAACCACCAAAATGATTGGAAGTGCAATCAGATATTGGTAAAACAGGAAAAAGATATTATTCTTCATATACAAGGGTTATTTAGTATTCCGTAACCTTCATTATTTCTTCTATTTTCACTTGTTTCTTTTTCTTTCTTGTCATCTGACTGACAAATAAACCTGAAACCACAATTGCAATACCAATCCATTGGTTATAGCTGAGATATTGCTTAAAAATCAAATAGGAAAAAATCGCAGTAAATACCGGTATCAGGTTGACAAAGACATTGGTTTTAGCAACACCAATCTTTCTTACAACACCTGCAAAAAGAACAAATGCCAATACAGAAGCAAATATAGCTAACATCAGCAAAGCCTCCAAAGATTTATATGAAATTTTTAATGTTTGGATAGAGGAAAGGTCCGTGACCAGAAATGTTGGAATAAAAAATGCCAATCCGATTAAACTTTGATAAAAAATAATATTAACCGTTTTGTAGTAAGAAGAAATTTTACGTAAGGTCGCGGCATAAAAGACAGCTGCAAATACTGCGAGAAAAACTAATAATATTCCCCACTGGCTACCCCCACCAATCCCAATTCCGGGCGTATATATTACCAACAATACTCCCAAAATTGAAATGATGATGCCAAGTATATTCATTTTGCTCACTCTTTCCTTTAATATTATAAATGCAACAAGAGGAGCAAAAAGTGGAATTGTAGCAATAATCACTGCAACAAGAGTAGGATTTAATAAAGTCAAGCTATATGTTTCGCCCATATAGTATAAATATGGCTCAAAAAAAGCCAATAGTACAAACCACTTTAAATCTTTCAGACGAACATATTGAAACTTTTTTGTTGTTTTTGCGTAGGTAAAAAGTAAAACAGACGCTATAATCAATCGAAGTGTCACCAATGTTACGGGCAAGAACGACTCCATAGCCATTTTTGTCCATATAAAGGAGAAAGACCAAAAAATCATGGCAAGAATAATCGCGCCATAAAGTTTGATATTTTGCAGCATAAAAAATGAGTTAGGAGTGTTTTGATTGATATTAAATAAGTTCTTTCACCTGTTTATTGATGCTTTCCCACTTTATGTCATCCATTTTAGCTCCAAGAACCTCCACCACATTAGAAGAAACCAAAGAACCTATTTTTCCACACTTATCCAATGATAATCCGCTGGCCATACCATATAAAAAGCCTGCGGCATATAAGTCACCCGCTCCGGTAGTATCAATACAATCGGCCACATAAGGTGCAATAAAATGATGGTCATTTCCTGATTTAACATACGAACCATCTTTACCAATCTTTACCACTGCAATACTGCAATGATCAGAAATATGAATTAAAGCCTCATCAGGTTCTTTTCCCGTGAAAGATTTAGCTTCTTCTTCATTGGCAAAAACAATATCAACGTAATCACTGATCATTTTTTTCAGAAATTCAAGATTTGCTTCCACAACATTATAACTTGCCAAGTCTATTGAAACCAGCAATCCTGCTTCTTTCGCCAACTTTACAGCTGTCTGGATGAGTTGATGGTTTTGCACCAGGTAACCTTCGATGTGAAAAATATCATAACCATTGAACATATCCGCATTTAAATCATTGGCTTCCAATTCACAGGCGGCACCCAGATAGGTGCAAAGTGTACGTTCCCCATCCTTTGAAACAAGTACGGTACAAATACCTGAATCATTTTCACTGTATTCCAGATGAGGAATTACTCCATTTTGCAGTGAGTCATTCAGAAAAAAATTTCCTACTTCATCTTTTCCTATTTTTCCGATAAAACCTCCTTTACCACCCAATTTCGTTATACCATTTATTGTATTTGAGGCAGATCCTCCGGTTGCCATCACAGCTGTCGAAAAATCAAGGGCCGACATTATTTGCGATTTCTTTGCGACATCTATTAACTGCATACTACCTTTGGGCAAATTTAATTTTGCTAACACCTCATCATGCTCAATCTGCAATAAAATGTCTGTCAATGCATTACCCATTCCCAAGATTTTCTTCATACTTCAACTTATGTTTTTAAATGTTTTTTTTTTGCAAAGATATTGCATAATTCAGAAAAACCTATTACTTTTGCAACGCATTTGAAAAAAATATCGAGTGTAAAATTCTTCCTTAGCTCAGTCGGTTAGAGCATCTGACTGTTAATCAGAGGGTCCTTGGTTCAAGTCCAAGAGGGAGAGCAAAAAGAGTTGCAATAGTTGTTGCAACTCTTTTTTTTATCCCAACCTAAAAAAACATTCTTCACATATATTAACTCTGGTTTCTCACTCTTTCCCGTCCACATGCTCTTATTCCTAAACATAAAACTGCTAACATAATGTAAGCAAAGCACACAATAAAATTTTTTTTCATTTTCAATGTGAACAAAAAAACTACAGTGTTGTTTAAAATTAGAATAATTGTTTAAATTTGCAAAAAACTAAATTTTTTATTTATTTGTTTTTATTCTTACTCTAACCCCAAATTATTACATTATGAAGATTAGTATTCAAAAAGCAGTGGGAATCTTTGTGGTTGCTTCTGCTGTCCTACTGATTAATTCTTGTAAAGATCCTTTGTATGATGCGAAAAAAGGGCTTGATAAAGAAATTAGTATCGGTGGTGATTCATTGGCGTTACCTATCGGAAGTACTGATACCATGAGATTAGGTGACTTCTTAAGTCCTGATGATATGGAATTCCTGAAAACAATGGAAGATGGAGGCTATGGATTTACCATGTCGGACTCGCTTTCAATCGATGATATCTTAAAAGATCTGGATGTTGATAAATTGAAGTTTGCCGATCAGGTATTCAATCAAAGTACCTCTGTAAATTTCGGAGATATCAATGTAGAGGATTTCGTTATTCCGGGATTTAAGACCAAAGACACCATGGGCATGAATATACCTGCTGTGGAATTGGGGAATATTGTTCCTGCGGTTAACATGAATAAAAATTTCACTGTTGGTTTCTCTAACTATGCATTGGATAAGAGCAAACTGGATATAGATGATTTGAACCCGCCTGCCACCGGAAAAGAGAATTTTTTGGCTGGTGTTAGTCCTTTCAATAGTTTTCCTGGCACAAATCCTGATACCGTGTCTTTCAATCTTGGCAACGATTCTATTAATATTGGGGAGCTCTATGTAGATATTAATTATTCAATAGATGTTCCTAAAGGTATTACCAATATTTATCAAATTGATCTGGAAGCTGGCGGACAACTCGAAATTGAACTTACCCTTGGTGGTGTGAGTGATGCCATGTCTACCGCAACTTTCACACCAAACATCACCATCGATCCGACAAACTTATTTAAGTTCGGTCCATTGGCTCCCGTAAGTCCTGACGGAAAAATTCGATTTACCAGTGCCGACCAGTTAAACGACTTCAATACACCGACAGCGCATTCTATTATTAAGAAATTTGATATCGATGCTTTCCACAATTTGCCTTCTGCTACCAACGAACTGATAGATATCAGCAGAATTGTAAAGGTCTGGGGTAAGATTACTGCTAAGGGTACCGTAATGGCAAACAAAATACAGGAAGCTAAATCGATCGATCTCATCATCAATGTCAGAGTCAAAAATGTGAAAATTAAGAATATGGACTTCGACATTCCAACCTTCACAACCAATCTTAGTGGCACTTCAAGTTTTGACATTAACAATAATGAAATACCTAAAGAAATTCAAACCATCAACACTATTTATTTTGGCAAAACAGCGGAATCACCAAATTCTACCAACCTGGTGATCAAACTGAAGCCATCGAATCTTCCGTTGATGAAAACATCAGATTATAAGATAGATAACTTAAATATAACCTTCCCGAATAATTTTGTTTTCAGTAATATGAGCGGACAAACTTATGCGGCAAACAACGTTGCTTTTGATCCTGTCAACGGATTTACCATTGAACTGAATTTATCCGAAATCGGCATGTCGCAGGTACCGATCACCAATCAAACCCTCACGTGGAGCGGCAACATCAGTTACAATGGACAAATCAGTATTAACGGACGAATGGACAGTAAGAATATCAATACACAATCTGATCCAGTCCTTGCGCTGGAATCCGAATCGGCTATCAAACTCAATTCGGCAACGGTGACTACTAATCAAATAAACGAAAGTATAGGCTCCAGTAAGGTTCCTCTGGCATTTGATATAGACATTGCTGATCAGGTTGCCCGTTTGGGTGATGTCAATGTAAAACCCGGATGTTTTGTACGTATTGACATCACAAAGCCTAATTTACCCTTAGATTTAAAAGGTGATAATATAAAAATTAAGTTCAGCCACTTATATGAATTTAACCGTGATAATCCTAATCCTAATTTTAATTATGAAGATAATACCATAACCATCAATGGTGAGATTCCTGATTATATTGAAGTAGAATTAAAAGCATTGCACATTAATAAAGATCTGGATAACGGAACCTTAAGTCTGAAAGATACTGTAGAAATTAGTGGAAGAATTTCCCTGGAAAGCGACACCGTAAATTCAACTAAGATTAAGGCTTTAAATAATGAAAATTTAATTTTCGAAGCAAAGGTTTCCAACATGTCTATTGCTTCCACTTCAATTCAGATGAAAACTTTGG
The DNA here is from genome assembly GCA_034927265.1 of Paludibacter sp. Lineage (GTDB taxonomy): Bacteria > Bacteroidota > Bacteroidia > Bacteroidales > Paludibacteraceae > Paludibacter. Next base: position 290 of record JAYFQH010000064.1, on the reverse strand, counting down.
AAGCTTCCATCAAGGATTCGACTATGTTGAATATGGAAATTAACGACATTCCAAGCGAAATAGTTTCATTGGATAGTATTCTTCTCAAAGACGGTGCTAACATTGATCTGGAAATTGCCATTAACAATATGCCAAATTTGGGAGCAAATCCTTTAAATGCCAACATGACACTAAAATTCCCATCGATGCTTAAATTTGCGCCGGGAGAAGTAAACGCTAATAATGAGTTGACCATCAATCAGGCATTTGTGAATGGAAAATTAACAAAGAAAGTCAACTTAAAAGGTCTG